>JAEVZP010000167.1 GCA_023392185.1 Bacteroidota bacterium | reverse complement strand
GTCTTTGTGCAGCCCGTGAATGCCCAGTTCAATAATGGTGCGTTCGCCGATTTCCAGAATCTGCTCTTCCAGCATTTTCCGGGTTTTCTCCACCACTTCTTCGATGCGGGCGGGGTGAATGCGGCCGTCCTGCACCAGCTTTTGAAGGGCCAGGCGGGCTACTTCACGGCGTAGCGGGTCGAAGCACGAAAGCACAATCGCTTCCGGAGTGTCGTCGATAATCAAATCTACGCCGGTAGCGGCTTCCAGGGCACGGATGTTGCGGCCTTCGCGACCAATGATCTGGCCTTTTACCTCGTCGCTTTCGAGGTTGAAGACCGTTACCGCGTTTTCAATCGCCTGCTCGGAGCCGCTGCGCTGAATGGTTTGGATAATAATTTTTTTCGCCTCTTTGTTAGCGTTGGCCTTGGCCTCTTCCATGATATCTTTCACATGGGCCATGGCGGCGGTGCGGGCTTCTTCCTTAATGGATTCAATGAGTTCGGCACGGGCTTCATCGGCTGTTTTTCCGGAAACTTTTTCCAGCGCTTCACGGTAGCGGCTTTGGTGTTGCTCCAACTCAGCCTGCAAGGCATCCAGCTGTGCGCCTTTGGCTGTAGTAGCAGCCAGTTCTTTAGCCAGTTTTTCGCGTTCGGCTTCATTTTGGGCGATCGTTTTCTGAAACTCGCCTTTTTCCTTTTGCAGCTCCTGCCGCTCTTTTTGCAAAGCCTGATATTTCTCGGTATTGCTTTGCTGGTGCTGCTTTATTTTGGATTCGGTTTCGGTGAGGCGGGTCATGCGCTGCCGAACGTCCTCATCGTGTTTTTCTTTCAGCTCCAGGAAATGCTGCCTGGCTTCCACAGCCTTGTTTTTCTGGAAGGTGTCGGCCTGCCGCTGCGCATCTTCCAGCATCCTTTTGGCTTGCAACTCGGCTTCTTCTACCTGTGCTTTGGTGTTTTTGGAGGAAAGGGCTTTTCCGATAAAAAATCCGATTGCCAGGGCTACAAGGCTGGCAACGATAAGTAGTAAACTGCTATCCATCTGGGTATCCGGTACGAGACAATTTTATAATTAAGAAAGAATTTCCCCTTTTTTCCGGGAAAGCCCTTTGTGGGTTATGCTTTCGGGAACCGGGTTTACAAAGGTAAGGAAGAAGGGCAGCGTATGGCAGCGGCATGCGGACGGTTTTTTGGATAAGCAAGCAGTCTGCGGGCCTTCCCGGCGTGGGTTCCCGACGGGAACGTGCGGGTCGCTTTCGGGTTGCGCGCAGCCACCTGTGGCTTTGAAACCGTTGCTGCCTGTACTTTTGCGTACTGTCATGGCTGTTTCTCCGCTTTTTGTCTGCACGGTTTACGCGGCACCCCTGCGGGCTACGGCTTCGCACCGGGCCGAACAGGTGAGCCAGCTTCTTTTTGGGGAGGCGGCGCGCGTGCTGGAGGAAAACAACAGCGGCTGGTGCCGGGTGCAGTGCGCCTGGGACGGCTATGAAGGCTGGTGTTGCCGCTCCATGCTGCATCCCGTTGGCGGCCAGGAGGCGCGCCAGGCCGGCAGCGCCATTGTAACCCACCCCAAAAGCTATCTACTGCTTGACGATGCCACCGAAGTGTTGATGCCGCCGGGCGCTCTGCTGTGGGGGCTACGCGGCGGAACAGTTCAGATTGGCCCGGTGCAGGGTTGTTTTAAAGGGCGACGCGAAAAGCTGACCCATCTGGTAGCAGCGCCCGGACAGCCTGTTGACAACGCGCTGCTTTATCGCGAAGCGCCTTATATATGGGGCGGACGCACCCCCACCGGCATTGATTGCTCCGGGCTGGTGCAAATGGCTTTTAAACTTTGCGGGCAGGCCGTTCCGCGTGATGCCTGGCAACAGGCAGAAATCGGCGAAACGGTGGATTTTCTGCAACACGCGCAGCGCGGCGATGTGGCTTTCTTCGACAATGAAGAAGGGCGCATCATCCACGTAGGCTTGCTTTTGGACAATTCTCATATCCTCCACGCAACCGAATCGTCGGGGCGTACTGTCATTGATCGTATTGACGGCGAAGGCATTATCAGCGTGCAACTGCGCAAGCGCACCCACCGGCTGCGGCTGATCCGCCGTTTTGGGGGCAACGAGTTGTCCGTTTCCGGAAACGGCGTTCAGGGCGCACTCTTCTGATGGATGCAGGAGGTTCCCTGTGTCGCTAAAAGGATGCGAATCCTGACCAAAAAGTTTTGGTTCTCAATTAGTTATGTACTTATCCAGCCCACCGGCAGCATAAACGAGACACAGACAAAGGCTTTCAACTGTTCTCTGTAGACCTCTGGGAACAGTTCTGTGCGTGCTGTGGTGCTATCTGTCTAAAATCAGGATTGACGTTCAGGTAGCATTCATTAGCGCTACTTGCGTATTTTCGCAGGTTGTTTTATTTTGCCATATAAACAACCTGCCTTATGCTCTGCTCCGTTATTACCATACAAGTATTTCTTGAGCAGGTTGGCAAAGATCTTATCGGCAAAGATTCGTTCCGGGGTGTCACCCTTACCTATGCCTGGCTGGCGAATCAGTTCGGCCATTTCGGGCTGGGTTTTATTCCGGCAGTTATCCTGTATGGAGTGCTTCCCAACTGGAGCCGCAACGCGCCGTTCCGCGGATTGAAGCCTGCAATCTTCGTAAGCGGCTTTTGGATTCTATTTGAAACCTATAACTTCCTGGGTCCCCTGCTTTTGAAACAGCAGGCAAAGCCGTATGTGTTTCCGCCGCGCTGGGGCAATATTGCATTCGACACGATAACCGATGTTGCTTTTTTTGCCCTGGGTGCCTTTACCGCCGCAGTGGCCTGGAGCCGCCGCCGCAAGGCGCGGCTCATCACGGCGTGCATCGGGCTGGCACTGCTGTATCCTTCCTATTGGTGGTATACCTGCAAGATGTATCTGCAATATGCCGAGTATCCGAGTCAGATCCGGCTGGGAGAATGGAACCTGAAAATCAATTCCTCTGATGCAGCACGGGTTTCTTCTTTTCTCAACCTGCGGGATTCCGGAAATCATATGTTGCTGTTTGGCAGCCGCAACAGCGGCAAAACCAGCCTCGCTATTGCCATGGCCACGGAGTGTTCTTTCCGGCGGGAAGCCTGCTTTTATACTTCGGCGATGAAGTTGCTGAGCCTGTTTTTTGACCGTTCGCCTTATCCCGGTCCCTGGAATTGGCGCAGCGCCAATCTCCTGGTGATAGATGACCTCAACCCAGGCGAGCCGCTGCATAACGAGCTGATTACGGCATCAGCCTTTCGGGATGTAGCCACCGCCAGCGGCAAAGACAACCTCCGGCTCCTGGCTTCCAAAAATATTATCTGGGTAGCAGGCAGCGAAGGCAGCGACGCCGCTTTCCGGAAAAAATGGGTGGATATGCTCCTGGACATGGGTATCGCGGAAGGCAAAATCTCGGTCGTCAACCTGGGCGACGAAGATGCCGAAAGGCGCGTGCGACAAGCAGTGCAGTAGCAGGTCAGAAATGACCTACAAGAGGTTGTTTTTATGGGCGTAGCTGATCAGGTGGGGCAGGCTTTTGACACCAAAGCGTTTGTAGAGCGGCAGGATGCGTTTTTCGACGGCCGACTGTGAGATGCTCAGCTGATCAGCAATTTCTTTAAAAGCCATTCCGGACGCTACGAGGATGAGGGCTTCCCGTTCTTTAGGCGAGATAGCCGGATAGGCAAACAGGTCTTTACTAAGATCTTCTTCAAAAGCGCCTTTTTCCGGTCCGTAAGCGGCATAGCGCATTACTTCACCAAATTGAAGGTGGGGCGCCACCTGTAGCCGGCCAATAATAGAAATGGGGCGGTTGTCAACGCTTTCAAAAACGCCTACCCGCATCATTGCCGGTACTTCATGACCATTTTTGTGGTACTTTTTCAGCTCAATAGTAAAGCTATATTGCTCAATATCGGGGTGCCCCTGAAGGATAAAGCGCAGCGCTTTGTCGTTCAGGTCGTTAACGAACGGGGCAAAACGGGGCGTGGTAAGCGAGATGAATAACAACATGTTCATTTCATCATCCTTAAAACCCAAAACGTTTTCCCAGCCGCTTGCATAGACGAAGCGTTGCTCCAAAAAAGAGTAGATATATACCGCCTCGTCGGGAAACTGCGGAATCGTTTTCCGGAAAAGCGCTGCCCGCTCGGTGTGCAGGTCTGCCGGCACATCGGTCACAAAGGTCCGGGAAAAAGGACCGCCTGGGTTTTCCATTTGCCCCTTTAGCGGGCCGTTAAGAGTGGGTATCATAGAAGCAACCTGTGTTTTTTCGCAGTTGTCAGTGCCAAACATGCAAATTTAACTTCGTGCCGAAGTTAATACCAACCGGAGTTTTGTAAAACCCTGAAAATCACCTGCGAAAAACCGGACGTTTTTCCGCTTTTGTACCGACTTTTCAGGAGCCAGCAAGCAGGTATCGTGGCTGTTTTCCCTATTGCCTCCGATAGGTGCCTACTCCGGCGCTTTGAATCTTTCAAACTCTCTCCCATGAATGCATATCCCGCCTCCAATCAATCGTATCCTTCCCCATTCAACGCCGCAAAGCTGTCGGGGAACGCGTTCTCCTTTATTGCAGCCATGCAGGCACTGCGGGAAGCCCGAAAGGATAACCTGGCAGAGGCCGCCGCACAGGCAGCCTTCGAAAACCTGCAGCCGGCTCCCACCAACTTTAGTTTACGGGTAGGCGTACAGGCTTTGGGTAACACCCCGGTTAATATCCGTGCGTTGGTTACTTCTCTTGATAATGGTTTTACGGTTATGTGCTTTCCTGCACAGCATGATTCTTTTTTGTGGGAATTAAATCTGCCCGTCGGAAACTACAGGCTTGAGGTGAAGGGAAATAACGCGGGGGGCGGTCTGACGACGGCTGCCATAGATGGCGACCTTTCCTGCCCTTCCGGACAGGATTCAAGCCAGGATGAAAATTATGTGATGTGCATGAACTTTGCAATTGGGGAGGGTTAAATCTGCAGCAGTTGCCCATCAGCTTTCTCCCCCGATCCGGGCATGGCATCTGTAGCGGCTGCTACAGCATCTTAAGAAGGTGCTGTATCCGCGCCTGGGATCTGCATACAGGCCTCTGCTTCTTAAGGAGGGGCGCGCTTTTTCCGGAAATGGCAAGGAGTTTCCGGATTTTTTCTGCCTATCAGAGGCCTGAATCACTGGCGCAGAACAGAGTCTACATAATAGCGGTTTTGGCTTTCTTCTTCTCGCAGTAAGCCTCTAGAAGAACCGTTCTCCTTAAGCTCCCGGGCATACAACTCCTCATAATCATGGAGGTATGCCGCATCGGGCACTACGTGCAGATCAAAAGAAATTTCAAACTTGCCGCGTGGTTTTACGTTTCCATAGACTTGCACATAATGGCGCACATGGCCAATATTTTTGGTGCTGTTGTATTTGAGATTGATAGAGCCGGTCTTGCCCGGTCTAATGGTGCGATAGGAAGTTTTATCAGCTACTATGCACCCACAGGAAGACTGAATTTCGTCTATAATAAGGGGTATCTCTCCGGTGTTGGTGAAGCGATAAAAAATATCCAGCGGCTCTCCCTGCAGCACCGGGTAGTAATGCCGGTTGGGATTTTCAACAGCTACTTTGGTTTGTTCCCCTTTTTCATAGGTGGATTTGCAGCCGGTCAGAACGCCCACCAGCAAAGGCAACAGCAGAAGAGAAATGTTTTTCATTTAATTAAGGATGATTTCATCAAGGGCAAGAACCGATTTGCCGGTTTTGGGCTGCCGCAAGGCTTCGAAGCGCAGGATTTTTCCCGACAGGTTGGAGAGATCTAAAGTGTAGGTCGTAATCGCACCCGCTTGCTGCCGGTCTATGAGTTTTGCACGGGTTTGCCGATCTTCTGAAGTCACTTCCACAGTCGAAGGTAGGAAAATATTATATTGTGGTGCTTCCAGAAAAGAAACGCGTATCCGGGTTCCTTTGGGGAGTCCGTCATTGAGTAGCCGGTATTTCATATCATCTCCTCCGGACAACACCCAGCCGTCGTGGTAGTCGGTTTCAAAACCGCGCACGCCGTCGGTGAGCATCCGGAGATCAGCGTATTCTTCGTCCGGAGTTGAAAGGGCCACTACCGTCTTCCCCAGCAGGTAATTGGTATCCGCAGGCTTGTTCAGCAGGCGGTGCCAGGCCGCCAGGTAGTCGGCCGTAAGGCGTTCGGTTTCACTGTATTGCCGTAGGTTTTTGAAAGTGGCAAGCCCGTTCTCCAGCAGTTCCAGCGGCACCGAAACGGCATTGGGTGCCGGTATAACGGTGTTTTCCTGACGGGAGAGATAACCGTGGGGCTGCAGACCTTGCAGACGGGCCACCTGAAGCCGGGAAAAGCTCAGCGCAGCCAGCATCCGGTCCAGCTTTGGCTTTTCAGCTTCGCCGGTCTTGGGAACGATGGCCAGTAGCTGATCATAGAATTTTACAAAAGCAGGAACGTCTAAATAAACGTCTGCCAGCCCCCGAATGCCGCTGTAGAGCGGTAAGGGCGTTTTGCTTTGGGCGGCGCGGGCCTCCAGTCCCAGGTAATAGTCCCGGAGCATTTTTCCGGAAACCGGGTATTGCTGTTCCAGAAATTCGGTGCAGAGGTCGTCTACCGACCGGTTTGGATTCATCAGCAACGCAGCCGCCACAAAAGTTTTTAAGTCTTCAAAAGAAGTGTATTCATAGCCGCTTCCATTTAGAAACACCCCTTTTACACCATTTTCCCGGAAAAGTTTCAACCGCTTTTGCAGGGTATAGAGCATCGGGAAGGGCGTAAAATAGTCGTCATAATCAGAGCTATAATCCCAGACATACAGGTGATTGGTTTTGGTTTTCCACTGTTGCAACACCGCCTTAAAACTGCGGGTGGCCGGGTCAGCGCCATAGCTGCTGCTCAGGGGCAAATCGATAGCACTGACCAGCACGCCGGCATTTGGAGGGAGGGCATTCTCCGGCGGGCGGCGGGTAGTCAGATAAGCACTCGTGAAAAACTGATGTGCTGGAAAACGATTGGCCAGCGCCGTAATCAGCGCCGTGAAAGCAGGGGTGGCGTTTCCGGCCGTATTACCTGCCTGCCGGCAGCGCAAACACAGACACACCAGCGTATTGTCGTTGGGCAGGATGGCAAATCGGTAGGCCTGCTGGCGGCCGTCGCCATATTCATCCAATACGTAAGCGGCAATCTGATTGAAAACGGCCGGGGCAGATGCGCAATATTGAGCCGGGTTCCGCTTCTCGTCCACCCAGGCAAAAACCGCTCCTTTCCCGGGATCCGTGATGACCTTTTTGAGCCCATGCCCCCAGATGCCCCAGTCGCGTTCCACATTGTTGGTGCCGAGAATTCCGGAATAATCGTAATCGAGGTTGGGTGCGAAATAAGGCTCGCGGTATTCAAAGGCAAAAGAGTCGCATTGCTCTTTCAGGCTAATGATGGCCGGCGGCAGATCTGCCGTACGCAGACGGCTGTCGCGTTCCCCTACTCTTTTGAGCAACTGATACAGCACCCACACCATGGTTTGGTCGTTCTGGGCGCGAACGGTGAGCCGGTTTTCTTCGGCTTCGATGCAGTAACTACCATCTTTTGAAGCGGTGCGTCCTACAGCGATCGTGAAAAGGCCCTGCTCTGCTTCGCGGCGGAGCCTGATCGGTGGATCGGTGCGGTTCGTTAGCTGGCGGAACAGATACTCCTGCCATTTGACAGCAAAACTGTTGTCTTCCGCAGCCAGAATTGCATAGCCCTGGGGAACGCCAGAAGAATTATTTCCGGCCGACGTGCTGCACCCGGCCGTGAGTGCCAGCACCAGCAGGCTCCATATGCGGGCGACAAAAGCAAAGCCAGCGCCTTTAGAAAGCGACATTAACCGTGAAATAACCTGTAAAGAGGCTTTTGTAAAGGTTGTTGATGGTAGTGTTGTAATTATACCAGTTGCCGGTAAAGCCCAGTGTCAGGTGCTTGTTGATCATATACTGCCCGCCGGCACCTACCATGGTATTGAAGGTAGAAAGACCGTTGTAGAGCTGGGTATTGATAATGTCTACTTCCGGTGCCGAGCCTGCCGAAGCCGTAGCCATGACATTGCTCCGGTGGTTGAGGAAGTAAAAGCGCCCTTGCGCCATAACGTTGTAGAGGATATTGCCTTCCAGCGAATACAGGTTCAGGCGGCTGTTGAGCCAGTAGATCTCGCCTGCCTTGCTGAGACCGCCCACCACATTGGGCATATTGGTATAGGCATTGACACTGTCTGCGCCGTTCACATCTGAGTAGGTAACATTGAGACGCCGGTAGCCCACGCCCAGTTCGGCCTCATAGCTGTTGCCCATTTGCTGATAGCCAGAAAGGTTGACGGCAATCTGCGGGAAGTATCGGTTGGCCCAGGCCACATTGCCGCGCACCGAGGTTTTACCGAGATACTGGGTCACTTCCAGCTGCGGCTGAATGCCGGCCCCCTGTTCCCGACCGCTGTAGTTGATCCGGCCGGTGAAAAGGGTATTTTTTTCTGCCCGGCTGTATTCCAGCGTAGAAACGGCAGTGATGACATCCCGGTCTCCGAAGCGACCGCGCAGGTGGAAGACAGAAAGCGCGTTTTTGAAAGTCTTAAACTGCAACCACTCCAGGTGTCTGCGGAAGTCGGGCACTTCGATCGCGGATGGGTCATAGAACTTCTGGTAGGCATACGTAGAGTCATAGACCTTTTGGGCTTCAAAAATTTCGCCTTTGGTAAAAAGCAGCCCTTTATTGAGCGGATCATACAAGAGGGCCGTGTCGATAAGCGCCAGCGCACGGTCATACTCTTTGCTGCGAACACTTTGGCGGGCAAGAGCGTCATTTACGCCGCTGTAGGCAGCAGCGAGCTCCTTGCTTCCCGGATATTCGCGCAGAATACCCTGAAGCACCTGCTGCGCCCCGTTGTAGTCTTTGCGCATGGAGAGGGCCTCGGCAAATTTGATTTTAAAGAAAAGCTCTTCCGGATAGAGGCGGCTTCCCATTTCAGCATATTGCTGGAACAGCGCAGTATCTTTCAGCTGGGCCGCTGCATTAATGGCATAGTGAATGCCGAGCTTGCTTTCCGGCATATAAGTAAAGAGGCGCTGCGCAATTTGGAGGGCCACCTGCGGCCGGTTGTTTTCCAGCAGGCTTTTGATGTAGCGCGTCGCCACTTCATTATAACCCGACAGGAAGGAAGAATCCTGCTGTGCAGAGGTGGATTCAAAAGCGTTTTCAAACTGCAATAAAGCTTCCGGATAGTTGCCCTGCTGCATATATACCTCTGCTTTTTTAAGGAAATAGTCCACATTTCCGGGACGCATCCGCAGGAGCTGGTCGGCAGTGAGGAGCGCAGCGCTGTAATTGCGGGTTTTCAGATAGGCATTATATTGCAGGGAAAGGGCATTTTGCCGCGTTTCTACGTCGCCGTTGGCAATCAGCCAGCGCGCAGCCGAAATAACTTCCGGATAGCGTTCTTCGGCCATCATGTCGCGTACGTTTTGATACTGCAGAGTGGTATAGGCAGCTTTAATATCCGCATCCTGCGGATAATCAAAATACAGCTCGCGTAGTGCCTGATTGGCTTTGCTCACGTTGCCCATACGCCGATACACTTCGTATTGCTTATAGCGCAGGTCTTTGGAACCGCCCCGGGTGCCCATCGCCTTATTGATATAATAAAGTGCCTCGTCGTAATAACCTTTCGTAATCGAGTTATTGATCAGATAAGTGAGCGCTTCCTGGTTGCCGGGCTGGCGTTCATACACCATACCGTAGAGGGTATATGGGTCGCTTTGGTTTTGCTGCCGGGCGGCTTCCAGGATCAGGTCGTCGTAGGTTTTTTGAAGATAACCAGCGCCCTTGCTTCGGTTTTGCCGGATAAACTCCAGCGCTTCCGGATACCGCTTTTGCTGGGAGAGGATGCCTACTTTTTTCTCAATCAGCGCCCGGTTGGTCGGGAAACGGGCCAGCCCCCGCTCCGCGGTATAGAGGGCAGACTCATTGTTCCCGAATTGCAGGTAATAGTTGGAGAGCGTCAGGTAAGTGTTGGCATCTCCCATATTTTCCCGCAGGAGGGATTCCGAAATCTCAATCGCTTTTCCGATGTCACCCTCGTTTTTGGCCTTGGTAGCCTGTGTCGATTCCCGGTCGCTAAACATCTGCTTGAGCGTCCGGTCTTCGGGATAAATCTGAATGAGGCGACGCAGCATATCATTGGCCACCGAAGTATTGCCCTGCCGGTTGTAAAGATCAATTTTCTTCAACCAGAGCGTTTTCTCATAGGGTGTGGTTTCCAACAGCTCGTTGACATAGCAGATTGCGCTTGAATACCGGTTGGTAGCGATCTCTACGTTCATCAGCAATGAGCGTGCGTCTACATCGTGCTTGTTTAGTTCGAGGGCTTTTTGCAACTCATAGCGCGCCGAGTCGTAGTTCTTGAACTGATTGTGATACTTTCCTGCCAGAAAGCGTACATCGCCGTCGAGGGGGCTTTCTTTCAGCAGACGGTTCAAGATAGGCTTTCCTTCTGCCCACCGCCCTTGTTTGAAAAGCTGACTCACCTTTTTAAAATCGTCGTTTTCAAGCTCCAGCACCTTCTGCTGTGCGGAAGCAACACCACCGGCCCATACTAGGCCGAATAGCGCAAACCGAAATGTGAGTAAAATTCGCTTCATGGTAAATACTGAAGTTTTTGCGTGCGGGCAGAGGAAAGATGGATTAAACGGTTTTGGCTTCGTGTTCCGAGGTGTTGTCGAACCCTTGGCGGGTCATTTGTCCCCACTTAAAGTTTTTGCGGGTCAGGAAGTCGAAATAACCTTTAATACTAAAGAAGACAATCAGCGGATGGTAGATAATGGCTTCTACCAGCGTGGCCAAACCGATACGAATGTAACTGCCCATGCTCTTATGCCGAAATTCGGTCCGGGCATCTGAAAGCAATGCCGTTATCGATATAAACAGGCTGAACATATACACATAGAACAGCATAATAAAAGCGTATTTCTGGTTGACGCCGCCGTTGAAAAGCAGAAAAAGGGTGAACAAAAACCCAATTGCTTCGATGACGGGGGCCAGAAACTCAAAGAAAAACATGTACGGATAGGTTACCAGCCCCAGACGGCCATATTTGGCATTGAGCATAAAACGGCGGTGCACCAACAGACATTGCAGCAGTCCCCGCGCCCAGCGCGTCCGTTGCCGGTTCAGTACCCGCAGCGTACTCGGTCCCTCGGTCCAGCAACAGGTTTCCGGAATCTGGCGAATGACATACTCCTGGTTATAATCCCGCATATAAGCAATCATCCGGAAGGTAAGGTC
>JAEVZP010000194.1 GCA_023392185.1 Bacteroidota bacterium | reverse complement strand
TTCCGGGAACGACCGTTCCGTTGCTTCCGCCTTCTACCTGGGCCACCGGATGGGAGAATATTTAAAACAATACCATCGAAATACAAGTATGGGACTTTGGAAAGTTATTGCACAAAAGGCAACCGGTACCTCTCATATCCGACGATCGGTTCCCTGTGAAGATGCGTTTGCATACGACATTGTTCAGGATGCCGAAGGCCACGAGGTCTTTTTTGCCTGCGTGTCAGACGGTGCCGGCAGCGCCAAATTTGGCGGTCTGGCAGCCGAATACGTTACCGAAAATGCAATCCGGAAATTCAGAGCAATTTTTGAGGACACGCAAATCCTTACCGAGGAAGATATCTATGTAGTGGCCGAAGCGCTTCACGACGAGCTGGCGGCCATTGCCTATGAGAACAAAACAGAAATCCGGGATTTTTCCTGCACTTTTCTCGGCTTTATCCTTTTTGAGAATTCCGGAATTTTCTTTCAGATCGGCGACGGCGCTATCGTGCGCTGTGCAGACGGCGACACCAAACTGGTGCCGGTATACTGGCCGCAGACGGGCGAGTATTACAACATGACCAACTTCCTGGTGCAGGACAAGAAGCTGGGCAACCTCTGGATCTGTACTACTTCCGACAAAACTTCCAAAGTGGCTGTTTTTACCGACGGCCTGCAAAACCTGGCGCTGGCCAACGACACGCAGAGCGTGCATCAGCCTTTTTTTGTAAACATGATGGCCCACCTGGAAAGTGCCCAGACCCCGGAGAGCCTTGCGATGTTTAACCGGAAGCTACTGGTTTTTCTGGAAGGCGAACAAGTCAACGCCCGCACTGATGACGACAAAACTTTAATCCTGGCAAGCCGTTTTCAGCTATGATTCTAACCGGACTCCAAAATAAAACTTATGCGATCGGAAAAAGCATGGGTCGGGGCGGGGAAGGGGAGGTTTTTGAAATAACCAACGACGACCGGATACTCGCCAAGGTTTATCATGAGCGACTGAGCCCGCAGAAGGAAGAAAAACTGCGGCGTATGGTTGGGCTGTGGAGCGAACAGAAAGAACAGTACATTGCCTGGCCAATCGACTTCTGTAAAGATCCGGCTACCGGTAAACAGGCGATCATCATTAAAAGGCTGATCAACTGCGTGCCCCTTCACCAGATTATCTCTCCAATGGACCGGAAAAAGCTTTTCCCGGAAAAAAGCTATTCCTTTCTTATTCATATTGCCCGTAACCTGGCCATTGCCCTGCATAAGATTCATGAGCAGGGCCTGGTCGTAGGCGATGTCAATGAAGGAAATATCCTGGTCAACCGGCAGGGACTCGTTTTTTTTATCGATTGCGATTCTTTTCAGCTCAAACACGGGGATCAACATTTTCCCTGCGAAGTAGGCGTGCCCCGGTATACCCCGCCGGAAATCCTCAACGCCGGCAGTTTTAAAAACGCAGCACGCAGCTTCAACACCGACAATTTCTCGCTGGCAGTACTGCTTTTCCAGATTCTTTTTCTGGGGAAACACCCCTTTGCCGGCGCACCGGTAGGGAACGGCGTCGGCATTGATGATGAGGAAACGGCCATCCGGGAACGGCAATTTGCCTACTCCCTGCGCAACAACGACAAGAAAATCTGCCCACCCAAAGGCAGCCTGCCTATCACGACGCTGCCGAAAAAGATTGTACTGTGCTTCCATGAGTCGTTTGAGGGGTCCGAAAAACGTCCGAGCGCAGCCGAGTGGGCCGTCAATCTCGACGGTCTTTCCAAAAGCCTCAGCACTTGCCAGACCCTGAAAACCCATGCCTTCCCAAGCCATGTGCACGAATGCCCCTGGTGTACGCTCAACGATACACTTGGCATCAACTATTTTCAGGACACCCAAAAGCAGAAGGAAGCAAAGTTTATTCAGGATATAGATCGTTACATCTACAGCCTCGAATTGCAGTTTCTGCACCTGCCTTCGCTGCCCCATAACGTGGCCCCGCCCCCCAACCTGCTGGAAAACCTAAACCAGAAACTCATTGTCAGTGCCACGCGCCTGAATCAGGCTATGATCCTGGGCGCAACAACGGCAGCAGGGCTGGGGTTTCAGTCACACTATTTTTTGGCAGCCGTCCCGGCTTTTCTGATGCTTGTCAAAAGCAACCCCCTGAGCCTTAAAACAAAAAAACAACTCTCTGCCGTTCGCTATAACCTCGCACATACACGTAATCTGAAACGACAACTGGCCGAAAAATACAGTCGTATCCATGAACTGAGCGACTTTAACCGGCTGGTCACCGAAATCAGAAACCATGTAGAAGATTACAAAAAACTATACGAACGGTCTCTGAAAATACGCCGGAAGGCCGAAGAAAAAATCTATGCCCGGCAACTGCACGAACACCTGGAACGCTACAAGATTCAGGACTACAACATCGTCAATATTGCTGACGTAAGCCGCAATCTGCTCATGCGCCACGGTATTAAAACGGCCAACGATATTCCCCGGCTGCGCAATCTGGCTATACAGGGGCTGGCGCCTTACATTCAGCACGGTCTTAGCGAATGGCATCGCTCGCTGGCGCAGCAATTTATGTATGCGACTAACGAAGAAATGGTCAAGCAGGAATCCGATGCGATGTATGTCGAGATGATCAAAGAAAAGCAAAGGCTGGAGTACGACATCAAGGAAAAATACCAGGATGCCGACCTCAACCGCAATGTAGCGCTACAAAAAGCAGAAGACCTGCGCCTCGAATACACCAACCTGTGCCTGCAGGAAATACAACTGGCCCAGGAAACCAGCCACTATGAGCGGGTAATGAGCTTTCGACACCTGTTTTCCAGTCTGGTGCGGGAAAATATCGCCCGCCCGCTCGGACTGGTCAAGATGTCCAAGCAATATTCTACCTATTGAATAACAGGCGCGCGCCGCTGCTGCCTTCTACAACCCGGCTGCCGTCCCACACTTCGTTGCCGTTCACAAACGTGTGCGCAATGCGGGCGCGCAGGGTTTCGCCTTCGAGCGGGCTCCAGCCGCATTTGTAAAGCAGATTTTCCGGAATTACCGCTGTTTTTCCGGAAAGATCAGCCAGTACGAGGTCGGCATGGTAGCCTTCACGGATATAACCGCGCTCGCGGATGCCAAAGCATACGGCCGGCGCATGGGCCATTTTCTCCACCACTTTTTCTACCGAAATCCGGCCTTCCTGCACATAATCCAGCATCATTAACAGCGAGTGTTGCACGAGCGGCAAGCCGGCGGGTGCCTGCTGATAAGGAAGCGCTTTTTCTTCCAGCGTGTGCGGTGCATGATCGGTGGCAATCACGTCAAGGCGGTCGTCGAGCAGGGCTTCCCAAAGAGCCGGCTTGTGGCGCGGGTCTTTAATAGCCGGGTTGCACTTGATTTTATTGCCCAGCCGCGCGTAATCGTCGGCGGTGAAATGCAGATGGTGCACACACACTTCTGCTGTAATGCGTTTCTCCTCCAGCGGCAGCATATTGCCAAAAAGGCGCAGCTCTTCCGTCGTGGTAATATGCAGAATGTGCAGCCGGGTGTTGTGCTTCATGGCTAGTTGCACGGCGCTGAAAGAGCTTTCAAAGCAGGCCTCCTCATTGCGGATAACCGGGTGAAAGGAAGCGTCGTTCGCGTCCGGATACCTGGCTTTGTTGGCCGCAATAATGCGCTCGTCTTCACAGTGCGTGGCGATGAGCAGTTCCGTTCCGGAAAAAATCCGGTTCAGCGTCACATAATTGTCCACCAGCATGGAGCCGGTGCTGGAACCCATAAAAATTTTCACGCCGCACACCCGGTCTTTCTGATCGTTCATCCGGAGAACCTCTTCTGCATTGTCGTTGCTCACACCCATAAAAAAGGAGTGATTGGCAGGTGAACTCCGGGCCGCAATCGCGAATTTTTCTTCCAGCTTCCCGGCGGTCAGGGTAGGCGGAACGGTGTTGGGCATCTCCATAAAAGACGTGACCCCGCCGGCCACCGCCGCGCGGCTTTCGGTGTAGATATCGGCTTTATGGGTCAGGCCTGGTTCCCGGAAATGCACCTGATCGTCGATGCAGCCCGGCAGCAGGTGCAGGCCGGTGCAGTCGAGCAGTCGGTGAGCTTCTTTAGGCTCGGAGATATCGCGGTCGATGCGCTCGATGCGGCCCTTTTTCACCAGCACATCGCCTTCTGTGGTGCGGCCTTCGTTTACAATACGGACGTTTTTAAAGAGAATCGTGGACATAGTGGGTTGGAACTGCGCCTGTATCCCGCCAGCGGTGGAACTGTTGCGGACGCTTCGCGCTGGAGCCTTCGGCTTTGGTTTGGAAGGCCAAATTTGGGGAAATTTCCGGAACCCGGCCGGCTCCTTCCCTTCGTTTCAGGCCTGCCCCGTCAAAGTCAGTCCTTCCGGAAGGCAATATTTTCCGGAAAAAGAGGCGCATTTCCGGAAAGATGCAGGTAGCCTACTTTTACCGTTCTATCTAAAAAAGCATGAAATCGTCTTTTCGCTTCGGGGTCGCACTGCTGGGAACATTTTCCTTTTTGGGGGCTGCCGGTCAAACTACTTATCTGCCTCCCGGAAGTGCCGAAACCGGCCTGGTGGACCGGATTGAAACCCTTTCCGGGACGCTGTCTAATGTTGTTTTTACAAGCCAAAAGCCGCTTTCCCGAAAAGACCTTGTCCGCTTTTTGCAAACGCCGGAAACAGACACCGCAACCGGCGCGTTCCAACCAGTTTTGAGTGCCGTCGATCAATATCAGGTCGATCTCGCCTTAGGCGAATCTGCGGAGTGGAGCGATCGGGAGGTGGTGTCCCGCAAGCCGGTCCTGAAGCATTTTTACCAAACCAAAACCGACCTCTTCCGCGTCAAAAC
>JAEVZP010000178.1 GCA_023392185.1 Bacteroidota bacterium | reverse complement strand
ATCAATATGTTTGCCGGAGGGGCTTTCCTGCGGGCGTCGATTTTTGCCCTGGGCATCATGCCCTATATCAGCGCAAGCATCTTTATGCAGCTTGCGGGTATTGTGGTGCCACAATTCGCCAAGCTTCAGAAAGAAGAGAGCGGTCGCCGGAAAATCAATCAGTATACCCGCTACCTCACGGTGTTGGTGACGCTCTTCCAGGCTTCTGCTTATGTGGCGTATCTGCGCAATCAGCCCGAGACGGCATCTGCTATGTCGCCGGACTTTAGCGCCGGTATGTTCTGGCTCACAACCGTCGTTACCCTGACGGCCGGTACCTTGTTTGTCATGTGGCTCGGCGAGAAGATGACGGATAAAGGCATTGGAAACGGAACCTCAATCATCATCATGGCCGGCATCCTGGCCCGGCTTCCGGAAGCCATCTTCCAGGAGTTTGGCGTACGCAGCGGCGGCGACGGTGCCTCCGGCCTGTTGATCTTCCTGATCGAACTGATTCTGTTCGTAGCGGTCATCGTAGGTCTGATCATGCTCACTCAAGGGGTACGCAAGATCCCACTCAACTATGCCCGCCGTATCATTGGTTCTTCCAACGCGGCCCGCGAAGTGGTGGGTGCCCGCGACTTCATTCCCCTGAAGGTCAATTCGGCCAACGTAATGCCGATCATCTTTGCCCAAGCCATTCTTTTTATCCCGGCCACGGTTGCAGGTTTTGTCACCGATAGCGAATCGGCTTCCGGAATCGTGCGTGCGCTTTCGGACTATACTTCCCTTTGGTATAACCTGATGTATGCCGCGCTCGTGATTGCATTTACCTATTTTTACACGGCGCTGATCTTCAACCCCACGGAGATTGCCGAGAATCTGAAGCGCAACAATTCGTTTATCCCCGGCGTGAAACCCGGCGAGCCAACCGCTGATTACATCGCTTCCATTATGGATCGCATCACGCTGCCCGGTGCCCTCTTCCTGGCCATTGCCGGTATCCTGCCCGGTATCGCAGCGCTCTTTGGCGTAACCAGCGGTTTTGCCTCTTTCTTTGGCGGTACCTCAATGCTGATCGGTGTAGGTGTTATCCTGGATACGCTCCAGCAAATTGAAAGCCACCTGCTGATGCAGCAATACGACGGCCTGATGAATACCGGTCGCGTCGCAGGTCGCCAGCCGGTAACTACTACCAGCGGCGGTATCTATTAATCTTTGTAGCAACGCCTGCGTCGTTGTGGAGAAAGCCTTCGGCTTTTTGAGACCGAATTGAAGCCGGACTCAAAGCCGAAGGCTTTTTTTGAACCTTAGGGGGGACCGCAGCGTTCTCTTCGAATTCTTTTTACCCGCTGGAAACAGAAACCCCGTTTCCGGAAAAAAATGCTTTAGTGCTTTGAGGGGTGTAGCATACACTCCAACTCCCCAATCAATATGATCCACGTTCGTACCCCGGAAGAAATTGCTATTATTCGGGAAAATGCCCTTATGGTGAGCGCCACGCTGACTGAAGTCGCCAAAGCCCTGCGGCCCGGCATCACCACCCAGGAACTTGACACGCTTGCCGAAACTTTCATCCGCGACCACGGCGGCAGCCCTTCTTTTAAAGGATATGGCCCGCGCCATTCGCCTTTTCCGGCAAGCCTGTGCATCTCGGTCAACGATGTGGTGGTGCATGGTTTCCCGGGATCGTATGTGGTGAAGGAAGGCGATGTCATCTCGGTGGACTGCGGCTTTAATCGCAACGGCTACCACGGCGACCATGCTTACACCTTTGCCGTGGGCGAAGTGCCGGATGAAGTGCTCAAACTGCTGCGCGTCACCAAAGACTCACTCGACCTTGGTGTAGCGGCTGCGAAGGCCAACAACCGGGTGGGAGACATTTCCTTTGCGATTGAGAATTACACCCACAAGCAATTTGGCTATGGGGTGGTGCGAGAGCTGGTGGGCCATGGTGTAGGCAAAAAACTGCACGAAGACCCACAAGTACCCAATTACGGGCGTCGCGGCGACGGCAAGAAGCTGAAAGAAGGCTATGTGCTGGCCATAGAGCCGATGATCAACCTCGGCGTACGCGAGGTTTTTACTGAAGACGATCAATGGACGATCCGCACCCTCGACGGTAAAGTATCGGCACACTTCGAACACACGGTAGTGGTGCGCAAAAACCGCGGCGAAGCCTTATCCAACTTCACGTCCATTCAGGAAGCAGAGCGCGCCAATCCGAACCTTTCGGACCGGCAGTGGGCAGAGGCTTTTGCTTAAAACAGCCCAGGATTTCCGGAAATAAACCCGGATTTTCCGGAAATTATTTCCGGAAAATAATCTTAAAAAACGAAAGCGGTAGCTGAAATAGCTACCGCTTTCGTTTGGGGGATTCTGGCTGGAAGGGCCGTAAAGAGCACAAGTCCCATCAGCTGCGGAGCTTTTCCAGTGCTGCTTCCAGCTGGGAGAACATTTGCGGCAAAGTATTCAGGTCGCAGGTGCCTACGCTGATGCGATACCACGGGTCGGTGCGACTGGCACCAAAAGCATAGAAAGGCGTAATGGCCAGTTTGGCTTCCTGGAGCAAGTAATCGGTAACGGCTTCCTGCGTCTGTGGCCCGGCAGCCGATTTTCCGGCAAGGTCAAATTTGACGGTGAGATACAGCCCGCCTTGCGGGTGAATGGCATCCACCGGATAGCCTTTTGCTTTTAATGCCTGAATGCCTTTAAAGATGCGTTGCAGCCGCTCGTGCAGCGCGGCTTTAAAATCTTCCAGATAGGCGGCCACCGCTTCGGTTTGTTGTAGGAAAGACGCCGTAGCGACCTGCTCGGCCATGGGCGCCCAGGCGCCGATGTGGGTGAGCAGCGCCTTCATCTTGGCAATGAGGGAGGCCGGGCCCAGCGCCCAACCCACGCGCACGCCCGTAGCGGCAAAGCACTTGGAAATACCGTCAACAAAAACCGTGTATTCCTTCATCGCCGGGCGCAGTTCCACCGGATTGTAATGCACCGTGTCGCCGTAGGTGAGCAGGCCATACATCTGGTCGAACATCACGTGGAGCTTGCGCGCACCCTCCGGCCGACGGGCATTCTCTTCCAGCACGAGGTCGCAGATTGCTTCCAGGTCTTTCCGGCTCAGCGTCGTGCCGGTTGGGTTTTGGGGGGTGCACAGGCAGAGCAGCACCGCGCCTTCGATATGGGGCCGGATCGCGTCCGCAGTAGGCATGAATGCCGTGTCGGCGCTTACTTCCACAATGGCGTGTTCGCCGCCGTTCATAAAAGTATAGTGGTTGTTGTTCCAGGACGGAACGGCATAAATCACCTTGTCACCCGGATCCACGAGCGCGCGGAAAAGCGATTAGATGAGCGGGCGGCCCCCGGAGGCAATCTGAATTTCGTTGACCGCATAATCCACGTGATAGTGGTGCTTCACAAAAGCCGAAACCGCCTCGCGCAGGGAGAGGATGCCGTCGGCAGCAGGGTAGTTGGTGAAATTTTCGGCGTAAGCTTCCTGAATGGCCTTCTTATAGCCTTCCGGAATCGGGAAGAGGTGTGGATTAAAATCGCCGATCGTATAGTTGAAGATGGGTTCGCCCTGCCGGATGCGGTCTGCAATAATATTTCCGAGGCGAACGATTTCGGAGCCGATCAGGGTTTCGGCAAGTTGGCTGTAGGGACCCATAAAAGAATATTTTCCGGAAAAAAAGAATACAGATACCGGAAGGTACAGCACAGAAAGACAAGTGTGTAAAAAAGACCTGTCCGGACGGGGCTGTTTTAAACGGCTTAGCGCAGGGGACCTTTCTTCCGGGCCAACAGCTTTTTCCGGAAATAGTACCTCAAAAGAGGCTCAATAAAAGGTGATGGTGCCTGCCTCGTAATCAATTGCGATTTTGCCAAACTTCCGCAGGAAGGTCTGGCCCAGCAGCAGGGGCGCTTCCGTGTTGTCTACAATGCTTGCCTGCACATCGTGTACCATGCGGTCGCCGATCTGTACGTCCCGGATATTGAGTACCGTTCCTTCACTAATATTGCCTTGCGCATCCTGAAACTGTGCGGTTCCTACCACATCGTCCGGGCTGATTTTGCCTTGCTTCATCAGGTAAGACGCTTCGAGCCGGGAGATGGAAATAAGGCTGGCGCCGGTATCGAAAATAAAATCCATTTCAGCGCCGTTGATCCGCACCGGGATTTTATAAACGCCGCTTTCCAGAATCATCTTGACAACGGTTTGGCCGGCCGGCTGTGGCGCTGTTTGAGGATAGGAGGGCGCCGGTTCCTTGCGGGGAGCGGCTTGTTGTTGAAGCGCGTCGCCTGAAGACCGCTCCAGACGCATTCCCGTAGCCGGTAAATTGCTGCCGCAGCCCACACATCCCCCCAAGCCCAGACTGAGACTCAGGAGCAGGGCCGCGCCCAACAGTCTTTTCTGCCATCCTTTCATTTGATTTCGCCCAGTTTTGGAACAATTTGAATTAAAAAGCGCTGGTTCAGGGCTTCGTCCGGCGAACGCCCTACGCCGCCAATACCACTGCCTGCAATTTGCACCTCGCACACCGAAGGGTCAAAATACAATCCCTGGCTTTTCCATAAATTAAATAATGCCAGGGCCCGCTCATAGCTGAGCTGATAGTTGCGGGCATACTCATCGCGCGAAGCCATGCCTTCTACAATCACCATGTAGCTGGTGCCTTTAGTTTCGTCGCGGGCTTTCAGATTTTCAATCAGGTCCAGAATACTTTGGCCTACGCCTTCGAGATATTGCCGGTCGGCGGTGTTTTTAATGTCGCTTTGCAGCACCTCAAACTGAATCGCTCGTTTGAGCGTGAAGCGCTTGTATTGCGGGTCGTATTGAAAGTATTTTTCCGGAAGCTGGCGCGCCGCGTTTTGAATTTCCCGGATTTTGCGCAGCTGCTCTTCGGTAGCGCGTTGTTGTTTTTTAAGCAGGGAAAATGTAAGGACATACAGCACCAGCATGACGAAAAACAAGGTCGTCATCAGGTCGGTATAACTAGGCCAGAAAAAGTCCTCCTTCTTTTTAGGCATCTGTCCGCTTTTTACGCATAAATAACGTCCGGAACAGCCAGCTGGGTTCCATTGCTTCCCCGTCGGGAAAGCCGTTGGCCGGCTGCGGCGAAACGGTTGCTGTGGTTTCGGGCATTTGGCGGGGCCCGTTTGACAGGAGGCTTTCCATCCTGACCGACAGTTTTTGTAACTGCTGCGACTGCGCTTTGTGTTCCTTGTTTTGTTCGGCCTGCAGGCGCACCAGTTCCGGAAGGTGTTTCAGATAGGAGAGTTGCTCCCAGCGCTCGGCATATTCGCCGGCCATGCGCGCTTCTTCTAGAGCCTCTATATTGCGGATAGAATCTATTTTTCGACGGGTAAAGTTCTCCAGATCTTTGAGCGCCCCAGCCATACTTTTTTCCACATTTATCACTGCATCAACCGTGAGCTGCCGACTCTTATCCAGCTCCGAGTAGTGGCTTTGCAGAAAACGTGTGAGTTGCTGGGTGGTTTCGGTGGTGTCGTAAGCAGCTTCGGCCAGGGCTTCGAGGTTTTCGGTGCGCTTCAGAAATTCGTTGATGTTGCGGGTGATCTGCCGGGTGCCGTCAAAGATGTTTTTCACTTCCTGCAGGTAGTGGTCCAGATACCCCAGCTTGTCTATGGTTTTATCCAGCTGTCTGAGGATCGTCACGTTGGCTTTCGCAAAGGTGGCGATGTCTATATCGCGGAGCATTTCAATCAATTCGGCCTGCTGCGCAATGGCCGCGCTGTTGTCGGTCATCACGCCCCGCAACTGCGAGAGTCCGCCGCTAAAGTCTTCATTAAACTTCGCCAGGTTGGTTTGCAGGCTGCGGAGGGTTCCTTCCATGCTGGTATTGACGACGGGCAAAAGTTCGACCTGCAAAAACGTGTAAAGGTCGTTGCGGTTTTGCGCGTTTATACTGTTGGCATTTTTCCGGAAATAAGCGGCATTGATAACCGTGAACAGCAGGCCGGTAAAGGAGGCAATCATGGCAATCTTCACACCGTTGAGCAGGGTGGGGATGGCCGTGTCGAGCATCTCATCAGTAGTGCTGTCTACAGCGCCGCCCGGC
>JAEVZP010000173.1 GCA_023392185.1 Bacteroidota bacterium | reverse complement strand
GCCGAAGACAAGGCATGCGCCGCCTCTCTCCTCGCCCCCTTGCCCCTAACACCTATTTCCTACTTTCGCCTTCCCGTGCGTCGTTTGTTTGTAACCAACCTCTTGTTTGTCATTGCCGTCAATGCACTGGTAAAGCCTTTCTATATATTGGCAGTAGACCGGGTGGTGCAGGTGCGGGTGGGTCCGGCTTCTTTTGGGATTTATCAAGCGTTGGTCAACCTGGCGCTCATCTTTACGGTGCTGCTCGATTTTGGACTGGCCAACTACAATGTGCGCATGGTAGCGGCGGCACCCGAAAAACTGCCGGCCCGCATGGGTGCGCTGCTGACGGCCCGGGTCTTGCTTTCGGTCACTTTCAGTGCTGTTGTGTTTGCCACGGCCCTCTTGTTGGGCTACCGGGGCGCTTATCTGAGTCTGCTGGGTGGCATCCTGATCATTCAGTGTTTGGTGCAGGCCAATCTGTTTTTGCGCAGCTGCCTCTCCGGGCTGCATAAATTCAAGGCCGATAGTCTGCTTTCGGTGGTCGACCGGCTGCTGCTCATCGGGGTCTGTACGCTGCTGCTGCGCTCGCCGCAGTTTAGCATTCGGTGGTTTATAGGTGCGCAGATCGGGTGCTATGCCATAGCGCTCCTACTGGGCCTGTTGCTGGTCAGGCATTTTGCAGCGGTGCAATACCGGTTTTCTGCTAAGCTCCAACCCACCTGGCAGGCCATGCGCGAAAGCCTGCCTTATGCACTTATTGCCTTTCTGATGTCGTTTTACATGCGCATTGATGCCATGCTCATCGAGCGGTTGTCGGGCGCCACGGAAGCCGGAAAATACGCAGCCGCTTATCGCCTGCTGGAAGTGGGGCAGATGTTTGGAATCACCTTTGCCTCGCTGCTTTTGCCGCTTTATGGAAAGCTTTTTGCCGAAGGCAAGCCGGTGAACACCCTGGTCCGGACGAGTGCTTCCCTGCTGCTCCCGGTTTCGTGCATCGTAGCTGCGACCGGCCTTTTCTACGCCGATCCGATCATGAGGTTGCTTTATGGGGATCATGGACACACGGAGGCGCCCATCTTCACGATTCTGATGATTGCTTTTCCGGCTTTCAGCCTCAGCCATATTTATTCTACGCTTATGGCGGCCAACGGAAAGCTGCCCCTTATGAACCGCATTGCGGCTGTGGCCTGTGTGGTGAGCCTGGCCGCCAACCTGCTGCTCATCACCCATTATAAAAGCATTGGCGGTGCCTGGGCCACCTTTATCACGCAGTGGGTGGTTTCGCTCGGCTATGTTTTTTGGGGCAGCCGGTCTTCCGGACTTTCTTTCAATGGCAAATGGGCCGGCGGGCTTTTGCTTTATGCCCTGCTGGCCGTCGCGGCCGGGTATGGAAGTACGCTTTTACCCTTTGAATGGCCCTTCCGGCTAGCCCTCCTCGGGCTGGTGTGCGGGCTGTTGCTGTTTCCCATGCGGTTGCTTTCCGTCAGCGCGCTGCGTCAGCTGGTGGTGCGGTAGCAATCCTGCTGTCAAGAGCCAGCCTTTTCCGGAAAAGGGCGCTTCGCTATGCCGTCTAAAACCAGAACACAGCAGTAGGATTCCTGAAAAGCAGCCGTTTTTTTGAATCTGTTGGCTGTAATTTAGATGCCTGTTTTAGAAATACTATGCTGCTACTTTCCCGCTACGCGCTTTGTGCTGCCTTCTTGCTTGCTGCACCCCCATTGCATGCACAGAAGACGTCTTCTTGTGCAGAAAAGAAAATCAGGGCTTTTGAAAGCGACCCCAAAACGACTCTGGCGGCCGTTGAAGAAGAATGGTATGATGTGCACCACGTAGCACTCGACCTACGGATGACCAACTTGTCTACCGCCGTCAGCGGAAATGCCACCACCCGCGCCCGGGTGACCGCGCCTGCTCTGCCGGTCTATGCCTTTGAGCTGGATACCACCATGACCATCGACTCGGTTTTAGTGAATGGACAAAAGCTGCCGGTAGCGACGAGTGGCAAAAACCTCCGGAAAGTAAGTCTGCCTGCACCGCTTATGCAAGGCCAGACGCTGACCGCGCAGGTGTTTTATCACGGGCAGCCGCCAAGCGGTACCGGACTCTTTATCAGCGGGCTCAACCATTTCAGCCTGCCGTCCGGCACCAACGTAACCTATACGCTGGCCGATATGTATTATGCTGCCGAGTGGTGGCCCTGTAAGATGGACATCCGGGATAAAATCGACTCTACCGATTTCCATATCACGGTGCCCGCCGGAACCATGGCAGGCAGCAATGGCGTGCTGCAAAACGTAGTGACCGTTTCGCCTACGGAGACGCGCTATGAGTGGCGTCACCGGTACCCTATTGTCTATTACCTGATCAGCGCTGCGGTTGCGCCTTATACCGAGCGTTCCTACACGATGCAGTTTGCCGACGGCGACACCATGCGCGTCCAGAACTTTATCTATGACCTCGCCGGCATGGATACCGAATCCCTCAACGCGCTCGATTCGCTGGGTTATACCCTTAATCTGTTTTCGGAGCATTTCGGGAAATATCCCTTCTACAAGGAAAAATACGGCAACTGTATTGCGCCCCTGGGCGGCGGTATGGAACACCAAACCATGACCACGCTCGGCTATAATGTAGGCCGTGAGGTAACGATGCACGAGCTGGGCCATCAGTGGTGGGGAAACAGCGCTTCGCAACAAAACTGGCGCGACATCTGGCTTTCAGAAGGCTTTGCTTCCTTTTGCGAATTGCTTTTTCTGGAAAATGCCGACGGTCCCGCGGCCGCACAAGCAGCCCGAACCAACAAAATCAGCAGTGTTATTTCGCGGCCCGGCGGCAGCGTGCTGGTAGCCGACACCAATGATATTTTTGCGGTTTTCGACAGCCGCCTGGTGTATGACAAGGGCGCTATGGCCGCCCATATGTTGCGTTATATCGCGCCGGCCGATAGCCTGTTTTTCAAGGCCTGCCGCCAATACCTTCAGACATATCAGTTCCGGAATGCCACTACTTCCGACCTGCAGGCGGTCTTCGAAAACGTGTATGGACAGCCGCTCGACAGTTTTTTCCGGCAGTGGATTGCAGGTCAGGGCTTCCCGGTCTATGCGGCTTCCTGGAACTACCGGAATGGAACGGCGCTCGTGGAACTGCGCCAGACCACCTCGGTGCCGGCGTCGGTGCCTTTCTTCCAGATGCCGGTCGAGATTCAGTTTAATACTCCCGCCGGGCCGCAACGCCGCCGCGTGATGCCCACCCAACCCACCGAAGTGTTTTCCTTCCCCATGGCCGACTCGGTGACCGGGATCCGCGTCGACCCGGAGGAGCATCTGATCAAGCGGCGCGGCGTGGTTTCCCGGAATCCCGCCTTGTCGGTAGCGCACCCGGATGATGCTGCCGGCATTTCGGTATCTCCCAATCCGGCCAACGACACCTGGCAGGTGAGCGGCCTGCCGCCGCAAGGCAACTGGGAACTGACTGATGTTGGGGGCAAAAAAATCCTCACCGGAAAAACCCGGAGCGAAGTGCTTTTAGTTCCGGCACAGGCCCTGCCGGCAGGGGTGTATATGCTGCGCGTAGCAGGCCTGAAAGAAACCGTGCGGCTGCTGCGTCCGTGAAGAAGAAGGAGTTAGTTTTTTTAGGAAAAATATGTATGCGTCCGTAATCATCCCTTACCTCCGCGTTCTATTGTCTGCCGCGTTTCTTTTCCCGGAATTCCAATTGCACCCCATACAAAATCACTCCTTTTATCTCACAGCACGCAGTGCATCCCATGTGCAGCCTGTAGCTTTGACCTTCCATGTTTGAATCCATAGGCGAATACCTGGCCCAGATACAGGCCCATCCGCTGCCCAGCCTGCTGGTGGTGCTCAACCTCATTCTGATCGAAAGCCTGCTTTCAGTCGACAATGCGGCGGTGCTGGCTACCATGGTGCTCGACCTGCCGAAAGAAGACCGTAAAAAAGCCTTGCGCTATGGCATCCTCGGTGCATATGTGTTCCGGGGCTTGTGCCTCATTGCGGCGGCCTGGCTGATTCACATCTGGTGGGCCAAGCCGGTGGGCGGCGCGTATCTGCTTTTTATCTCCCTGCAATATTTTCTGAAGAAAAAACCCGCAGAAGAACTGGCGGCCACGCCGCGCAAAAGAAGCAGGCTTTACACCAAAACCGTAGGTGCGCTGGGCCCGCTCTGGTCCACAATTGTGCTTGTAGAGATGATGGATCTGGCCTTTTCGATTGACAATGTCATTGCTGCCAATGCTTATACGCGCAACCTCATCCTGATCTGGCTGGGCGTTTTTATCGGCATTCTGGCCATGCGCTTTGTGGCACAGGGCTTTGTGAAACTCATGGAGCGTTTTCCGTTTCTGGAGCGATGCGCCTACCTGGTCATCGGGCTGCTGGGAACCAAGCTGTTGCTTTCGCTTTACACCCACTTCTATCCGTGCTCCCAGTTTTCGATCTGGCTCGAGGGCGATCTGGAATGCCGCCATGTTTCCGGAATTGCGGTGCCGCCGGGCTATCACCCGGTCGTTTGGGGCGACACGGTGGTGTCCGTTCTCAGCATTCTGCTGTTCCTCGTTCCGGTATTTTTTTCCTGGCTGGCCCGTCGGGCGCGTCGGCGGAAGCGTCTTTAAAAGCGCTTTTTCATTGAAGAAATCCCGGAAATTGGGGGGGGGATTTCTCTATTGCTATCCGACTGTGTAATACACACAGGTGGTTACAAAATCGCGCAGATAGGGCAGTGTGGAAATCAGCGGCAACTGCTTGCGCGGCTGGAGGCCGAACTTATACCGGTAAATCGGATTGATCAGATAATGCTGTTGGTTTTTAATCTGTAAACCCGACTTCCGAACGATTTCTTCAAAGCGCTCAATCGTGATTTGCGTGTCTTTGATTTCCATCAACTCCCGGATGGTGTTGTCGCTTTCGCCCATAGCCTTGAGCGCAGCGCCGTAGAGCGGGCGCGGCAAAAGGTGATACCACGGCAACTTGCTGGCCCACTTGCTTTTGCAGATTTGCTGGTGTCCGCCAAAAGGCATCATCCAGGGCGGGAAGCCGAAAAAGATTTGGCCGCCGGGCCGCAGCAAGGTTTTCAGGTGTGGAATAAAAGCTTCCTGATTGGGCACATGTTCGATGACATCCTTGAGAATAATGAGGTCGAAAGCCCCGCCGTATCTGGCTACAAAGTCGGCATCATAAATGTTTTGAAGCAGAAAAGTGGCTTTGCCGGCCGCGTTTTCTTCTTCCAGAAATTGCCAGGCCAGTTCGATGCGGGGCGGATCCAGATCCACCCCCACGCACACGGCTCCTTTCTGTATAAAAGGCAAAAGCACGCCGCCTTCGCCGCAGCCCACCTCGAGCACCATGCTTCCCGGCCCGATTGCCTTTGTTTTTTCCACAAAAGGCAACACGTATTGACGGCTGTTTTCTACTTGCTGGTCATAGCGCAGGCGCGCATCGGAGTGTTGCTTAAGGGCCATGATGATTTTTAGAAAGCCAAAAATACGGCGAAGGGACAGACGGAAGCGGGCCTCTTTGAAATGAAAACTTGGCAAATTTCCGGAAATCCATCCAAAGAAAAAGCCCTGAGGGCATCAGGGCTTTTAACTATCCAGCGGGCGTACTAGGGAAGCTTTTTAAAAGTGGCCTCCCAACGATAGGTATCGCCGTCCTCATCTGTCTCAAAATCATGCAGGGTAAAAGATGTGGCAGTGATATCTTTAATTTGATTCGTGTCACGGTCCGTTCCTTCACTTATGTAGAGGTATTTTTTATCAGCAGAAAGCGAATACGTAAAATTTTGATTAACGGAGCTATCAAACTGGCACTGGAGTGTTCCTTTGTTAAAGGTGCCGGTACCATCTGCACGGAAGCTCATATAATCATCCTTTTCGCAGGCATCCATAGAATCCCGGGTGTAAATATAAGTTTCGGTTACGCCGTCCTCGGTTTCCCAAGAAACTTCTTTATCTAAATGCCAGTTTCCTACCAGGGATGCGTTACCGCCGCCATTTCCACCTCCGTTTCCGGAATTGTTGTCTTTGTCTTTGTTACAGGCGACTATCGTGCAAGCCAGCCCTACAACCAGAAGAAGTGTTTTTTTCATAATCAGGAATTTGAATGGCCGCGAAAATAGCAGCAGCATTTGTTATTTAAAAGGATTCAGCAATAAAACCATCTTTTTTACCCGGAAATACGTAGTTTTTGGGTTCAGGGAAGAACCTGTTTTGCCCTGTTTGTGGCAAAATTTCCGGAAATTTTATTTCTGATGCCTGCTTCGAAGCCCCCTTGCACAACGGTGCCCTTCGCCGTCCTATTTTTGCGCCCATGCAATCAACGCTTAGCGAACAGGAAATCGTTCGCCGGGAGAAACTGGCCGAGCTGCAACGCCTTGGCATTGACCCCTACCCGGCCCCTACTTTCGACATTACCCATAAAGCCGCCGATATCCTGGCTGCTTATAAAGGCGAAGAAGACAACGAAGCATTCAAGGAAGTTTCCCTGGCGGGCCGCATCATGAGCATCCGCGACATGGGCAAAGCTGCTTTTGCAGTCCTGCAGGACGCCTCGGGCCGCATGCAGATCTACCTGCGCCGCGACGACCTCTGCCCCGGCGAAGACAAAACGCTGTATAATTCGGTGATTAAAAAGCTGCTTGATATTGGCGATTTTGTGGGCGTAAAAGGCTTTGTTTTTAAAACCAAAACCGGCGAAACCTCGGTTCATGTAGAAGACTTCAAACTCCTGGGCAAAGCCCTGCGCCCCCTGCCGATCGTAAAAGAAAAAGACGGCGAGGTGTATGACGCGGTCACCGACCCGGAATTCCGGTACCGGCAGCGCTATGCCGATTTGATCGTGAATCCCGGTGTGCGCGACACGTTCACCAAAATCACCAAAATGAAGGCGGCTATCCGTCGGTTTCTGGACGAGCGCGGCGCTTTGGAAGTGGATACGCCGGTGCTGCAACCCATTCCCGGCGGTGCCATTGCCCGGCCTTTCGCCACGCACCACAACGCGCTGGACATTCCCTTGTACCTGCGCATTGCCAACGAGCTCTACCTGAAGCGACTGATTGTGGGCGGCTTCGACTGGGTGTATGAATTTTCCCGGAATTTCCGGAACGAAGGCATGGACCGGACCCACAACCCGGAGTTTACGATTCTGGAGTTTTACACCGCCTACAAAGATTATTTGTGGATGATGGAAACGACCGAACAGCTTTTGGAACAAACGGCGCTGGCCACCAACGGCACCACGGTTACGGAAGTAGGCGGCAAAGAAATTGATTTTAAAGCGCCTTATGCCCGCGTGCCCATTTTTGATGCCATCAAGACCCACACCGGCATCGACGTTTCCGGAATGGATGAAGCGCAGTTGTTCCAGACCTGCAAAGACCTGAAACTGGAAGTGGACGCGACGATGGGCAAAGGCAAGCTGATTGACACCATCTTCGGCGACCTGTGCGAGGCGCATTACATCCAGCCCACGTTTATCACCGATTATCCGGTGGAGATGAGCCCGCTCACCAAAAAACACCGCGAAAAGGCCGGCCTAGTAGAGCGCTTTGAGCTGATTGTAGCCGGCAAGGAAATCGCCAACGCCTACTCCGAGTTGAACGACCCGATCGACCAGCGCGAGCGTTTTGAAGAGCAGGTGCGTCTCATGGAGCGGGGCGATGAAGAAGCGATGTATATCGACCACGACTTTTTGCGCGCCCTGGAATATGGCATGCCGCCAACGGCCGGTATCGGCATTGGCATTGAGCGCCTGGCGATGCTGCTCACCGGTCAGGTATCCATTCAGGATGTGCTCTTGTTTCCGCAGATGCGTCCGGAGCGCCTCGACGACTAATATGTACGTCTGTTTCATACACTAAAAAAACCCCCTTCAGGTTGTCTGAAGGGGGTTTTTTTAGAGGGAAACCCGGAAGATTTCCGGAATGTAATTAGGGTTTCGCGGGTGCAGTAGCTGTGGCAGTACCGCCTTTGATGCCCAGTTTTGTTTTTACGGCTTCGAGGATATTCTCAGATTCTTTTGCAAACAGCAAGCCGCCGGCAGAAGCGTCGAAAATATAATCATAGCCTTTCTCGGTAGCAACCGCGCGGATGGCTTTGTCGGCCTTGTCGAGGATCGGCTTGTACAGGTCTTCTTTCTTTTTCTGCACTTTCTCGGTAGCGCTTTGGTTGGTGCTCTGCATGCGCGTTTCGAGGTCCTGGATTTCCTTGGCCTTTACCTCTTTGACGGCTTCGCTCATCGTTGCCTGACCGGCCTGGTAGTCCTTGATTTTCTTTTCATACTCCTTGCCCATGGTCTCGAGCTGATCCTGATAGGTTTTGGCAAATACCTTCAGGTCGTTGTCGGCTTTAGTCACGTCGGGCATGATCTGTAGCAGTTCAGCGGAGTTGATGTAACCCAGTTTGGGCGACTGCGCGAGGGCCGTGGCAGAAAGGGCGATTGCGCCGGCCAGGGTCAATACGATTTTCTTCATTACTTTAAAAAAACAGAGAGTTGGTTAGGTTGGTTTGGAGGGCTGTTATTTATTAACACCCAGTTGTTTCAGCACGTCGTCGGAGCGGTCGAGCTTTGGATCGGCATAGAAGAGGGTTACGCCGCCGGCCTTATCAAGCACCATATCGTAGCCTTTTTGCGAAGCTACTTTTTGCACCGCCGTATAGACGCGATCCTGAATGGGCTTCACCAGGGTTTGGCGTTGTTTAAACAAGTCGCCTTCAAAGCCGAAGCGTTGTTTCTGAAGTTCTTTGGCCGCCTTTTCCTTTGCTACGATTTCATCTTCCCGCTTTTTGCGCATCTCTTCGTTGAGCATGGCGCGCTCGGCGGTATAGCTCTTATACATCCGGTCTACCTCCGACATGCGATTGTCTACCTCGGTCTGCCAGTTTTTAGAAAGCCGGTCGAGCTGATCCTGTGCGGATTTGTATTCCGGCACCCGGTCGAGAATGTATTTGGAATCGATAATACAGTAGCGCTGGGCAGAAGCGGCAAAAGTGGTGGAGACCAGCAGTGCGGCAGCAAGCAGAAAGCGTTTCATAAGCAGTGTGTTTTCTTTTTGTGATTTGGGGGTTAAGACCAGAACGCAAGGCAGGGGCTTAATCCCTATTCCGGCTCGAAGCCCAACATGAAGTTAATCTTGCCCATGTCCTTCAGGCTCTGCACGCCATTGGCGGGGTCGTAGCGGTCAAAGCCAATGCCGTAGTCGAGGCCCAGCAGACCAAACATCGGCAGATACAACCGGATGCCCACACCCGCCGAGCGACGCAGCTGGAAGGGATTGTAGTCCTTAAACGTGTTCCAGCCGTTGGCCATGTCGAAGAAAGCCAGGCCGTAGATGGTGCTCGTGGGCGAGAGGGAGAACGGGTAGCGCAGCTCGATCTGGTATTTGTTGAAGATCGTGGCGTTGTTGGCATACACCTCATAGCCGCGATGGGCAATGATATCGCGACCGATAAAGAAGCTTTGACCCGTAAGGCCATCGCCGCCCACCTGGAAGCGTTCGAAAGGCGAGTAGCCGATTTCCGGATTGTAGTAGCCCAGGAAGCCGTATTTGGCGCCCAGCTTCAGTACGAGGTTGCCCACCACGCGCTGATACCAGTTGGCGTTGAGCCGGTAGCGGTGGTATTCCACAAACTTAAACTTCTCCTGCGAAGACAGCTGCGACGGGTCGCGGTCGGAAAACAGGCTGTAGGGCGGCGTAAACTGGAACGTGAAGTTGATGTCGGAGCCGCTGCGCGGATACAGGGGCTGATCTACGCTGTAGCGCGAAAGGCCGATCCGGAAAAACAGGTTGTTGGCAATCCCGTTGTTGAATCCTTCGAGCAGGTTGTAGCTCTTGAGCTTGTAGCGCTGGTAGTTCACGCCGGTGGTCATCACAAAGTTGTCATCCGGCCACTTGAGGCGACGCGCGAGGGTGACGCCTCCGCCAAATACCTGAAGGTAAGAGGAATCCGGCTGCGGGGTGTAGCCCGAGAAACGCGAGTAGATGAGGCTGGTGGTCAGCGCATTGGGCTTTTTGCCGCCCAGCCACGGCTCGGTAAACGAGAAGTTCAGCGAGTTGTAAAGCACCCCGTTCGACTGGAAATTCAGCGAAAGCTTTTGACCGTCGCCCACCGGCAGCGGATCCCAGAGCCGGGGCCGGAACACATTGCGCAGGGAGAAGTTGTTGAACTGAATGCCCACGTTGCCGTAGAGCTTGATGCCGCCGCCAAAGCCCAGCGACAGCTGGAGCTGATCGCTCGATTTTTCGGCTACCTGATACTCAATATCCACCGTTCCGTCTTCGGGGTTGGGCTTTGGAATCGGAACGGTTTTCTCCGGATCGAAAAAGCCGAGGGCCGAGATTTCGCGCTGCGAGCGAATGATATCGGTCCGGGAGAACTTACTGCCCGGCAGGGTGCGGATTTCCCGGCGGATGACGTGCTCGTTGGTACGGTCGTTTCCGGTAATCACCACGTTTTTAATCGTGGCCTGTGTGCCTTCGGTAATACGGATTTCGTAGTTGATCGTGTCGCCGACAATGCTTTTCTCTACCGGCTCTACCTGGAAGAAGAGGTAGCCATCGTCCATATAGGCCGAGGTGACGTCTTCGCTGCCGTCCATAGACGGAATGCGGCCGATGCGGCGGTCCAGCAGTTCCTGGCTATATACTTCCCCTTTCTTGATGCCCAGAAACTGGTCGAGCTGTTCGCTGGTGTATTTGGTGTTTCCTTTCCAGGTAATATCGCCAAAATAATAGCGCTTGCCTTCGGCCACTTTAAGCTCGATGTTCATGTTGCCGTTGGGCAGCAGGTAGGTAGTATCGTCCACGATGCTCGCGTCGCGGTAGCCCAGCGAGTTGTAAACTTCGAGAATACCGTCCCGGTCTTCGGCAAATTTTTCGGGGTTGTATTTGGAAGCCCGCCAGAACTGATAGCGGAAATACGGGTCGAGCGCTTCGAGCGTTTTAGAGGGCGACATAAAGCCGAAGTCCGCCACATAGTCTTTGAAAGAGCGCGTTTCGGAATGATAGACACTGGTTTCGTCGGCGGGATGCAGGGTGATGCGGGCCATCTCATGCGTGTTGCGGAAGGCCCGTTTGAGCCGGGCATCCGACACCTGCTCATTTCCGGAAATATTGATCTGATTGATGCGCGTCTTAGACCCTTTATCAATATCAAAAGTGACGATCACGCTGTTTTTCACCTCCGGGTCAGGCCGTTCGATCACGCGCACGCGCACATTGCCATAGCCTTTGTCGGCGTAATATTTTTCGATGCGCGCCACAGCATCCTGCTTCACGCCTTCGGTCACCACCTTGGAGCGCACCAGCCCGATCTTTTTATCCAGCTCTTCGCCCTCCGACTTTTTGATGTGGGCAAAAGATTTTTTGGACAGGCGGGGCCGCTCTTCCACCTGAATGGTCAGGAAGATGCGGTCGCCGGCATAGCGGTCGATGAGGATCTGCACATCGCTGAACAGGTCCTGCTTCCAGAGGTTGCGGATGGCGCGGGCAATGGAGGGATCGTTGGGCAGCTTCACCTTGCCGCCCACCGAGAGGCCGGTGACAGCCTGCAACAGGTCGGCGTCGAGATACTGAACCCCGGTTACATTGATGCCGCCGATGGTGTATTCGAGGATGCGGGGAGCGCCGGCGTCGCCGGTGTTTCCGCCGACGCCGCCGCCCAGTTGTGCATAGCCGGTGGCCGGGGCGTTGAGCAGCGCCAGGCTCAGCAGCCCGGCAGACAATAGGGAAACCTTAAATCGCATTCTTGCTTTTAGATAGACTGGATTTGCTCGCTTGTTTTGCCAAAGCGGCGTTCGCGTTTTTGAAAGTTGGCCAGCGCCTCCAGGAAGTGTTCTTTCCGGAAATCCGGCCAGTGTACGGGCGTAAAATACAGCTCGGCATAGGCCAGCTGATACAACAGAAAATTGGAGATCCGGTGCTCGCCCGAAGTGCGGATCATCAACTCCGGTTCCGGAAAACCAGCCGTAAAAAGGTGGCTTTCAAAGTCGGATTCGGAAATCAGGTCGGGGTTGACGGTCCCGGCAACCGCTGCCTGCGCCAAGGCGCGGGCCGCACGGGCAATCTCCTGCCGGCCCGAATAGCTGAGCGCCAACACCAGGGTGAGGCGATCGTTGTCTTTGGTGAGTTCAATTGCCTCGGCCAGCTCGCGCTGACACACTTCGGGCATCGAAGCCATGTCACCAATCACTTTCAGGCGCACGCCCTTGTGGCGCAATTCCTCCACTTCTTTGCGCAGGGTATTGACCAGCAGCTCCATCAGGGCAGCTACTTCGGCCTGCGGCCGGTTCCAGTTTTCGGTGGAGAAGGCATAGAGGGTGAGATAGGGAATGCCCAGCTCGCCACAGGTATTGAGGATTTCACGCACGCTCAGCACCCCCTCGTAGTGGCCATGCACCCGGTCTTTGCCCCGCTCTTTGGCCCAGCGGCCGTTGCCGTCCATAATAACCGCCACATGCCGGGGCAGTCGTTCCGGGTCGGGAACCGGCTGTTGATGATTTGGATTCAACGAAAAAAGGAAAATTAGAGACCTCCGGGCACCAGCCCGAAAAGCGTCACAAAGCTACAAAAATAGCTACCTGTGTACGGGTTGCGGAAACCACCGGAGAGATTAACGGGAATTTAAGGAAGCCCGTTTTTCCACTTTCGGTATTAACTTTCCTCCCTCATGGTAAAAAATCTCAGCAGCAAACCCGGCGCCATCGGCGTGTGGATGCGCGAACTGCGCGACGTCCATATCCAGACCGACCGGCTGCGTTTCCGCCACAACCTGGAGCGTATTGGTTTTATTGCCGGCTATGAAATCAGCAAGACGCTGCCCCACCATCGCGCCGAAGTGCAAACGCCGCTGGGCATCGCCGGCTGTTATGCCCTGAAGGCCCAACCGGTGGTGGCCACCATCCTGCGCGCCGGCATGCCCCTGCATCAGGGGTTGCTGCAATGCTTCGACGGGGCCGACAGTGCCTTTGTGGCGTCTTACCGCAAGCACCACCCCGACGGCAGCTTCGAAATCTACAGCCACTACACTACCTGCCCCGACCTCGACGGCCGCCCCCTGATTATTGCCGACCCCATGCTGGCCACGGGCGCTTCGCTGGTGCTGGCCATCGACTCGCTGCTGGAAAACGGCATGCCTTCAAGCATTCACATCGTAGTGGCCATTGCAGCAGCCGAAGGCATCGAGCGGGTCCTGCGCAAATACCCCCAGGTGACCATCTGGGCAGGCGATGTAGACGAGGAGCTGACGGCCAAAAGCTATATCGTGCCCGGGCTGGGCGACGCCGGCGACCTGGCCTTTGGGCCGAAGCGGCAGGCTTGAGGAAAGGGATTAGGATTTAGGAATTTTTTTTCGAAAGCCCTGTTGCCTTCCCGGTGCCAGGAGCCTGGCTTTGGTTGTGGCGTATCTGCCATTCCAGAACGGGAAGTTTTTCCAAACCAACGCAACTTTCCAAACCTTCCGGGAGAGCGGAACATTTTTTGAATCCCTCCTTTTTATGAAAAAGACGCTTACCGGCAAAGACCTGAAAGGCATGGGCTACAAAGAAGGCAAAGCGATGGGTGTGGCCCTCAGCCTGCTCCACCACTACCCCAATGAGCCGAAAAGCGAATTGGCAGCGCTTTTCCGGAAAGTGTTGCTATACCCGGAAAGCTTTCTGGACGATCCCATTCTGAAACCTTTGGCGCAAGCGCTGCAACCCATCCCCGCCCCACCGGAAGAAGAAGTAATTCCCCTGGCCGACAAAACAGACGATTACAAAATCTATGGCACCGAGCACATCGAAGCCGGCGCGCGGACGCAGATGGACGTAGCCATGAAGCTGCCCGTTACCGTGGGCGGCGCGCTGATGCCGGATGCCCACCAGGGCTACGGCCTGCCGATTGGGGGCGTGCTGGCTACCAGCAACGCGGTGATTCCCTACGGCGTAGGCGTGGATATTGGCTGCCGCATGGCCCTGACAGTGTTCGATGTTCCGGAAAATCATTTCCTGGAAAACCAATCACACTACAAACGCGGGCTGATCGCCCATACCAAATTCGGCGCAGGCAACGGCTTTAAAGGCCGGGAACAAACCGACCACGCCGTAATGGGCAATCCGCTTTTCAATACCCTGCCGCTCCTGCGCGGCCTCTACGACAAAGCAGCTTCGCAACTCGGCACCTCGGGCGGCGGCAACCACTTTGCCGAATGGGGGATTATTGATTTTCCGGAAAATGATGCGGCGCTAAGCGTGCCTGCGGGCCGCTACCTCGCTTTGCTTACCCACAGCGGTTCGCGCGGCCTCGGTGCAACGATTGCCGGGCACTATACGCGGGTGGCCAAAGACCTGTGCCGCCTCCCGAAGGAAGCAGCTAACCTCGCCTATTTAGATCTCAACAGCGAAGCCGGACAGGAATATTGGCTGGCCATGAATCTGGCAGGCGATTATGCTTCGGCCTGCCACGAAATCATCCACCAAAAGCTCGTAAAAGCCATTGGCGGGCAGGTGCTGGCGCGGGTAGAAAACCACCACAATTTTGCCTGGAAAGAAACTTTGAACGGGCAGGACGTGCTCGTTCACCGCAAGGGGGCGACGCCTGCGGGCAAAGGCGTCATGGGCATTATCCCCGGCTCTATGGCCACGCCCGGTTTTCTGGTGCGCGGCAAGGGTGCAGCAGACGCCATTAACTCTGCTTCGCATGGCGCAGGACGGCAGATGAGCCGGTCGCAGGCCATTAAAAACCTGTCGCGCAGCGACCTGAAAAAAGTGCTTGCCGACAATGGCATCACGCTGATTGGTGCCGGGCTGGACGAAGCACCGATGGCATACAAAGACATTCACAAGGTGATGGCGGCGCAAACGGATCTGGTGGATGTTGTGGCGACTTTTCATCCCAAGATGGTGCGGATGGCCGATGATGGCAGCAAGGAAGATTAGAAGCGGTCTCCTAATTCGAATCGGTGTGGGGCTGTTCTTCGACAGGCTCAGAATGACAATTGTCGAATTGGTGTCAGGCTGAGCTTGTCGAAGCCCTCCATTCCTAACCCTTCGACAAGCTCAGGGTGACAACAAACGTGCTTAAAAAGCATTTGGGAGACCGGCTCTAGGCTTTTCGTGGGTGGGCGCGCTTCATGCTCTAGAGCCGCAGGCCATGGGGGGCTGGCCTGTGTTGGCCGAGCCGTCCGTAGCCCTGGAGGGGCGGGAGAATGGTTATTTTTCCGGAAAAAAAGCGCTTCTCTTCGCAAAAGAATTCCCAAAAGAAGCGCTTCGTGTGTTGTGCGCGTGCTTCTTCCTTTTTCTCCCACAAGGGCGTATTACCTTTGCGGCCTCCGGGAGTGCCTCATGAAAATTTTCAGCCGTAAAAACTGGTGGAAAACGCTTTGCGTAATCCTGCTGACGTATACCCTTTTCGACGGGATGCTGGGCCGGGTGCCGGCGCGTTTCATCCTCAACGAGTCGATCCGCAACCTGTATTTTCACGTGCCGATGTGGTTTGGCATGCTGGGCCTTTTCACCGGCTCTTTCTTCTATGCCGTTAAATATCTGCGCACCGGTAATGCCGACGATGACCTGCGCTCAGTAAGCTGGCTGAAAGTGGGCGTCCTGTACTCGATCCTGGGCATGGTTACCGGCATGGTGTGGGCACAGTTTACTTGGGGTGAGGCTTGGAGCAACGACCCGAAGCAACTGGGCACGGCAGTGTGTATGCTTTCTTATTTTGCTTACCTCGTGTTGCGCGGCGGCATTGCCGATGAAGAAAAACGCGCTAAAATAGCATCGGTCTACAATGTGTTTGCCTATGCGATGATTTTTCCGCTTTTGTTTATCATCCCCCGGATGGTTGACTCGCTGCACCCCGGCAACGGTGGTAATCCGGCTTTCTCCAACTATGACCTCGACTCGCGGATGCGTATGGTATTTTACCCGGCAGTATTGGGCTGGTTTCTGCTGGGGCTCTGGATGACCCAGCTGCGTTTTCGCCTCTCAAAGCTTCAGGCCCGAATTGAAGAAAAACAAAGTTTCCGCAATGGATAAAAAAATGATTTTCCCACGCCTGCTACTGCTGGCCCTGGCTGTCTTTTTTGCCCCGCTGGCGCGGGCCCAGGAAAGCGCCCCGGAAATGGCCGACCTGATGCGCTCGAGCGGCAAAATATGGGTCGTAGTTGCCGTATTAGCGGTTATCTTTGCAGGAATTTTTTTATACCTCATCCGGCTCGACCGGAAGCTCTCCCGACTGGAACGGGAAGCAAAATAATTCCGACGTCTTTTTTACTTATTTTCCTTTTTTCATTGCCAAAAAAACCATAATGGCACAGAACAATTCCGAGCAGCACTACAGCTTTTTTCAGGGTGTAGAGCGCAACTTCGACAAGGCGGCCAAATACACCCGCTTTGAGTCCGGTATCCTG
>JAEVZP010000152.1 GCA_023392185.1 Bacteroidota bacterium | reverse complement strand
GGCATACACAGCAGACACTACCGTCGCTAAGACCTTTTCAGTATCACCATTATCAGAAACGCTGAGGTCGTTTATTTCACCAGTTTGCGGGTCTTTGTCACCAAAAGCCAGATTGAATAATCCAGGTTCGCGGGTATCCTGAAATTCTATAAGCTTTGGGATGATACCTCTCGGGTCTTCGCTCACAAAAGCATAGCGGCGGCCTTGAGTAATAGCCTTCAGGTTGTATTTCGCAAGGTGCATAAGCGCAGTTGAATGAAATCAATCCTGAGCCCGCTTTTTCACCATGGTCAGAATCGTGGCAATGGCAACGGTTTCGCCGGTTTCGTCGTAAACGTCCACCAGCCAGCGCACAATGCCTTTGGCTACATCGGTTTCCTCGCGCTTTTCGGTATCGGTTTTTTCCTTAACGGTGAGCTTCACGCCAATCGTGGAGCCGGGATATACGGGTTTGGTAAACCGGCATTCGTCGATACCGTAGTTGAGCAATACCGGACCTTTCTTGGCTTCTACAAACAACCCTGCCGCCTTGGAAAGAATGTAGTAACCGTGCGCTACGCGCTGCTCAAAGATGGTTCCTTCCAGCGAAGTAGCGTCTACGTGCGCATAAAAATGGTCACCGGAGACGTTGGCAAAATTGGTGATGTCGGCCTCGGTCACGGTGTGCTTTGCAGTGATCAGCGTGTCGCCGATTTGAAGGTCTTCGAAGTGTTTCCGGAACGGATGAATCTCGGTTTCGGTTTGCTTCCCGCCCTGCTGATAGACGTTGGTAATCGCCGTGAGCGTCGTTGGCGAGCCTTGCACCGCCGTGCGTTGCAGGTAGTGGAGCACACCGCGCATACCGCCCATTTCTTCGCCGCCGCCCGCGCGTCCCGGACCGCCGTGAATGAGCATCGGCAGGGGCGAGCCGTGGCCGGTGCTTTCCTTGGCGCAGTCGCGGTTGAGCACCAGAATGCGGCCGTGCATCACCGCCGCTTCCAGCACAAAATCGCGGGCTACGGTGTCGTCGGCGGTGACGATCGAGCACACCAGCGAGCCACGGCCCATTTTGGCCAGCTCAATGGCTTCGTCGAGGTCGTTGTAAGGGATAATGGTGCTCACCGGGCCAAAGGCTTCAATGTCGTGGACGCCGGTATTTTGGAAAGGAGCCTTGTTGAGGAACACCAGCGGAGCCATAAACGCGCCTTTCTCTTTATCCGCACCAATGACTTCAAAATCCGTCAGGCTGCCGATTACGATTTCCTGAGTTTCTGAAAGTTCGGCGACGCGGGCTTTTACTTCTTCGCGCTGGCTTTGACCAGCCAATGGGCCCATGCGCACGCCTTCCACGCGCGGGTCGCCCACGGTCGTGCCTTTGAGGCGCTTGCCGAGGGCAATTTGTACGTCTTCCACCTTGTCGGCCGGCACCATAATGCGGCGGATGGCGGTACATTTCTGGCCGGCTTTAGTAGTCATCTCGCGCACGACTTCTTTAATAAAAAGGTCCCATTCCGGCATGTCGGGTGTTACGTCGGGGCCGAGGACGCAGCAGTTGAGTGAGTCGGCTTCGAGGTTAAAGGGAACCGCTTCGCTTAAAATCCGGGGTGAGCTTTTCAGCATGAGTCCCGTGGCTGCCGAGCCGGTAAAGGTGACGATGTCGCCGTTGATGACGTGGTCGGTAATGCCGCGCGCCGAGCCGCAGATGAGTTGCAGCGAGCCTTCCGGAAAAATGCCGCTTTCAATAATGGCTTTAAAGACCGCTTCAGTGAGGAACGAGGTAAGTGTGGCCGGTTTCACGATGGCCGGAACGCCTGCGAGCAGGTTCACCGCGATTTTCTCCAGCATGCCCCAAACCGGAAAGTTGAAGGCGTTGATGTGGATGGCTACGCCCTGGCGCGGCACCATGATGTGCTGACCCACAAACGTGCCTCCTTTGGAAATCTTGGCCTGCTGTCCGTCCACGTAAAAGCGTTCGTTGGCGAATTGGCGGCGCAGCGAGGCGTAGGAAAACAGGTTGCCGATGCCGCCTTCAATATCCACCCACGAGTCGGCGCGGGTGGCCCCTGTGAGGGCCGAGATTTCGTAGAAATATTCCTTGCGTTCGGTGAGATAGAAGGCCAGCGCTTTGAGCATCCGGCCGCGCTCGGTAAAAGTGAGTTTGCGCAGGGCCGGGCCGCCTACTTTGCGGGCATAGTCCATCATGGCGGCAAAGTCGAGCCCGTCGGAGGAAGCGGTGTAGATGGCTTCGCCGGTGATGGCGTTGTGAAGGGTTTCGCCGGTTTTGGACGCGGTGTGCCAGGTACCTTCGGCGTAGTTTTGAAGTTGGGTCAGGGCCATAGTGATTCGGGATAGAAACTTAAATGAGTTTAAGTTGGTGACCTGGTTCAATACCAGCTAGCTTTCTTATTGCAGATAAAAGTTGATAGAAGCTTGTTGAAGTGTTATCCGTAAAGCTTAAGTGAGGTGCAACTTTTTGCGCTGTTTCAACCTTTGGAAGTCTGCTTCTACCCTGAAACTCCGGAATAATTCTTAGCATTCTATCGGATGCGTTTACGATTCCGTCTACTCGCCTAAAGTCGGCGTTGCTAGAATAATGAGTTGCTCTGAATCGGGGAAACGTACGTTCCAAGGCCGGCAAGTCACCCAGAAACCAATTTTCCATGGTTTTGCAGGCGATCCTCACAAAATAAGGTGCTTTGCATTTATCATGAACAATACGAATCAGTCTTGCTTTCAAAGCGGTACAATCATTACTGTCCTGATCCTGAATAATGAGAATACGTGCATTTGGGATAGCGCTAATCGTTGGAATCGTTTTAGGCAGTGATTTTTCAAGATGTTGTTTTCCTTGATGAGGATAAATTCTGAAGCGAATTTCCACAGGCAGCATCTTGGGCAAAATAATATCCAACAAAATGCGCATAGACTCCTCTTCTGTAAAAACATGCAGAGATAGTTCAGTCATTGCGAGATATTTGCACCTTTGATAAAATTGCTTCTCCAAAGCCAGCCGAGTTGATTTTCTCTGGATAGATCTTTTACAACCGGATCTTTTATCGCCGCTTTGATAATGCTATAGCCCTTATCTTTTTCAATAAAAAACAACTCACCTATATCCAAGCCATTTACGAAATCAGGTGAGTGGGTAGAAACAAAAACCTGACCTCCTCGTTCAGAATATTCTCTTATTTCTTCACTGAGTTGCAAAAGCAATTCTGGGTGCAGGAAGTTTTCCGGCTCTTCAATACACAGTAAAGGGTGCGGCTCTGGTTCATGCAACAAGATCATGTAAGCAAACATTTTAATGGTGCCATCAGACACATACCTAGCTACAAAAGGGTCCTTAAAATTTTCATCCTGAAACCGAAGGATGATTCTCCCGTCTTCTGTTTCTTTAGCTTCTACTTGGTTAATACCAGGAATCCGGTGTGGTAATTTTAAGAGTATCTCATCAAAAACCTCGCGGTGGTAGTCATACATATATTTTGTGACTTGCGCCAGATTATCACCCGTAACAGATAGATGATTAGCGATGCCGGTATCGCCTATTATACGTCCATATTCCACCTTAAAGTTGGAAACATACCATTTTTCCAGTAAGGTGCGAAAAGCGCTTATGGCCTTGAATTCCTCAAATTGTCCTAGCCCCTTAATGGCAAGAATGTCAGGACTGGTTACACGTTGGAAAATGCGCTTTTCTTCTGCACCCGCTTTCCTATACGCGTCTTCATTCGTAATAGCGTATCCTTCACCTCGTTTAAAATCAAGAAAGTGCCATGGTTTTCCAGTGCGTTGACCCCTTCTATACTTTAGTATTTCCTTTTCTATGTAGGCTTTGCCTTTTTCAAAACCGATTTCAAGTGAATAAGTAATTATAGGCGGCTTTTCCTCAAGCTCAGAAATGTTACGAAATTTAATCTCAAATTTGATCCGATCCTTCTTTGCATCAGCACCACGTGAAAGAACCTCCTGAAAGCCACCCCGCTTATTAAGTGCTATTGTTACGTTGTCTTTTAAAGAGTCGCTCAGGAATCCAAATACATCAAAGAAAGTACTTTTCCCGGAACCATTTGCCCCAAGAAGTACTGCCATTTTAGGCAGCTCTTTTACAGATGTTTTTTTAAAAGCCCTGAAATTTTCAATTGCGATACTTTCTATGTGCATTCTGATTATTATGGCTCATTTAAACGCTTGAGACGGCAATTGTTTCCGCGCTAAGTTAAGTGGATTGCTAAAGATTGCTCTTCAAAATCCTTTAGCGGCTCGTCAAAATCCGGCATGAGGGTAAAAAGAGTCTTACCGCTTCCAAACCCGGATTTTTTTCCGGGCTGTTGACCAACGTTTTTTTGAAGCAGAAAATCAATAAAATCCGCAACCTGCGCCTGAAGCGATTCGGGCAGCAAACGAATTTTTTGGTCAAGCGAAGTAGCTTCCATTGCACAAAGGTTTCAATTTTTTAAAGATACGCCAATTGGGGAAGAATTTATCGCACATTTTCCGGAACAAAAGACACCCGTCCCGTTTTTGAAACCTGACGGGTGTCTTTTCGCGTGAGGGATAGAGGCGGCACGAAGTAGAGCCGAAAGCCCGACCCGGAGCGTTAGCGGAGGGGCACGCCCTAATCATGTTTCATGTGTTGACGTTTCATGGGTAGAGTTTCCGGAAATCCCGAATGCCAGGAACCAAAGTCCAAGCGGCAAGAACCAAACAGCAAATTCTGGAAATAAAACATGATACATGGCACATTGAAGTACCTTTGCACCCCGATTATGAACCGCGAGAAAAAAGTTTTTGATAATATCCTGCAAACCATTGGCGATACGCCGCTGGTGCGCCTCAACCGCGTAACCGCTTCACTGCCCTGCCCCGTGTATGCCAAGGTGGAATACGGCAATCCCGGAAATTCCATTAAAGACCGCATGGCCCTGAAAATGCTCGAAGTGGCCGAAGCGGAAGGCAAGATTAAACCGGGCGGAACCATCATCGAAGGCACTTCCGGAAATACCGGCATGGGGCTGGCGATTGCAGCGATTATCAAAGGTTATAAGTGCATTTTTACCTCTACTGATAAGCAATCCAAAGAGAAATTCGACATCCTGCGGGCGATGGGTGCCGAGGTGATTGTGTGTCCGACCGACGTAGAGCCGGAAGACCCGCGCTCGTATTACAGCGTGTCTAAACGGCTGGCAAAGGAAGTGCCCAACAGCTGGTACGTGAACCAATACGACAACCTCGCCAACCGCCTGGCGCATTACGAAAGCACCGGTCCGGAAATCTGGGAGCAAACCGACGGAAAAGTGACCCATGTGGTGGTGGCTTCCGGCACCGGCGGCACCATTACCGGCATCGGGCAGTACCTGAAAGAGAAAAATCCGGCCATTCAGATGTGGGCCATTGACTCCTACGGCTCATTGCTGAAAAAATGGCACGAGACGGGCGAGCTGGATATGGGCGAGGTGTATTCCTATATTTCGGAAGGGTTTGGTGAAGATTTCCTGCCGCAGAATTACGTGCGCGACGTGATTGACCGGTTCGAAAAAGTAACCGATAAAGACGGCGCGGTAATGGCCCGGCGCATCGCGAAAGAAGAAGGCATTTTTGTGGGCTACAGCGCCGGCTCGGTGATTGCCGGACTGTTGCAGATGAAAGCCGACCTGAAACCAACCGATTTGGTCGTCGTGATTTTCCACGACCACGGCTCGCGCTACGTCGGCAAGGTGTACAACGACGAATGGATGCTGCAAAGGGGCTTTCTGGACGTGAACACCGTGCAAGATTTGATTGGCGGACTGGGCCGTCGTCGCTTGCTGACGCTCGCCAAAGACCAAAAAGTAAGCGAGGCGATGGAAGTGATGAAAAAATACGACGTCGAGCAACTGCCCGTGTTGGAAGACGGCGAAATGGTGGGCGCTATTACACAGGCGGGCTTGTTTAAAAAGATGCTGCAACACGCCGACCTTCCGGAGAAAACCGTGGCCGACGTGCTGGAAGCGCCCCTTCCCGTGGTGCCGATGGATATGCCCATTGACCGCCTTGGCAGCACGCTGGGTAAAGACCTCGGTGCGGTGCTCACCCGCGACGACAGCGGCGAGTACTACATTATCACGCAGTTTGATGTGCTGGACGCGCTGAGCAAAGGGTAAGGCTGCGCCGTTGGAGCCGATGGCGTTGGAGCCCTTCGGGCGTTGGATGCTGTTGGAGCCTTCGGCGTTGTTTGCCTGTTCCCAAAAATTAAGGACAACCATAAGCGTCCATTGAGCCATTTTCAAATTGAGCCATTGAGAAATTTATTTCCCCGGAACATGCCGGTTGCGCTGCCCATTATTGCGGTTTTCCATGTCGGGTGGCTGTTGTGGCGTGTGTGGGAATTCCGGACCGAGCCGCTGAGCGATAAAATCTGGTTGCAGGTCGTTTGGCTGCTGGCCTACACCGTCTGCTGGATTCAGCTGACGCGCGGCCGGAAATGGGCGGCGAACGGTTATATCCTGCTCACGGCGCTGAATCTTATTTTGCGGTTTACCCTTAAAGACGAAAGCTGGCGCAATGCGTTCACCGATGCGTTGTTTCCGATAGACCTGTTGTGCAGCTTTGTATTGTTTGTGTTTTGGCGGCAGCTGTTTCCCAAAAAGGTTTCAGGGGCTTTTTAAAGAAGCATTTGGGCGTGCCCTTTCGGGTCGGGCTGTTGTCACCCTGAGCTTGCCGAAGGGGCTCACACGAAAAGACACCCGTCCCGTTTTTAAAACCGGACGGGTGTCTTTTGTTCCGAACATTTCCGGAAATTCCGGATGTTTTCCGGCTTTTTATGGCATGGCAAATCCTACCCGCAGATTCACCTGTACTTCCTCTTCATCATCCGCTACCGGGCGGCTGCTGTCCTTTACCGGATCAGGTGAATATTTCTGCGCTTGTTGCCATAAAGCTATAGTTGCCTGACATGATCAGTTAGTTGCCGTACTGCCGGGGTTGCATCGTGCTGTTGCCAATCAGAATCTGCTGCCGGTTTTGGAAGCGTGGGTTTTGAAAGAAAGGCATGGTGTGTTCGTCGATATACACGCGCTCCAGCCGCTGAATATCAGCCAGGGAATTGGGCATCCGCAGGATACCCGCCCGAACCACGTCGAGCTCCTGAAGCCGTTGCAGCCTGCCAAACGACCAGGGCAGTTCCTTTAGGTTGTTGTAGCCCAGGTAAAGCAATTCCAGGTTTTTAAGACCGCTCCAGTCTTCCGGTAAGGTTTCCAGCGCATTGCGTGAGAAGTCGGCAATTTCCAGCTTCGGCAGTTTCACGAAAGAGGCCGGCAGGGTACGCAACTGATTGGAATTGAGAAGCAAAAGTACCAGATTTTGGAGATTGCCTATGCTTTCCGGCAAGGCGGCTATTTCGTTTTGAGATAGATACAACTCCTTGAGTTGCACCAGCTGCCCGATTGTTTCGGGCAGCGATGTGAGGCGGTTGCGCGACAACGACAGGTATTGCAGGCGCGTCAGCCGGCCTATTTCCTCCGGCGCCTCCGTAAGCTTGTTTTGCTCCAGATTGAGCTTTTGCAGGCGCGTGCAGCTCCAGAGGGTGGGCGGCAGCGAGGTAAGCTGGTTTTTGGCGGCGTTCAGTTCTTCAAGATTGGGAAACCGGTCGAAGACATCGGGCAGCGAGTCGAGGCCGCGCAGCGGCACCCGCAGCACCCGCACTTCTGCAGGCGACCGGAGCGCTTCCTCAAAACTGTTGAACACTCCCGACCGTGCATCGGCAGCGAGCGTACCGAAAAGCAAAAAGCAGAAAAAAAGAAAAGGGCGCATCCCCTGTAAGATACGCTTTTTTGCTTTTTAAAAACCGCCAACACCCGAAAACTTCCGGAAAAGCCCCTGCTACCGCTGCTAAAAAAGCTTTCTGACGGATGTCAACAAGGAACTATCTTTGAAATAAACCGGCAGGCGCTTCGCGCGTCTGAGCATTCTCTGTTATGAAAAAAATCACTGCAATTCTTCTCTTTGTTTTGATTGCCTGTACTCATGCCTTTGCAGGCGGTGAAGAAAAAGGCGGTATCCGCTGGATGAGCTTCGACGAGGTGCAGGTGGCGATGCAAAAAGAGCCGCGCCGCGTTTTTATGGATATCTATACCGACTGGTGCGGCTGGTGCAAAGTGATGGACCGCAAGACGTTTTCCAATCCGGAAGTGGCGGCTTATATCAACAAAAATTTCTACCCGGTAAAGCTCGACGCCGAGACCGATCAGCCCATCCGCTTTGTAGGCAAAGTGTGGGAGCGCGAATCAGGGACCAAGACCAACCGGCTGGCTGTGGAGTTGCTGCGCGGCCAGATGAGCTATCCGAGCACGGTAATCATGGATCCCGGCTTCCAGAACCCTATGGCCATTCCAGGCTATCTCGACGTGCCGACGATCGAGACGATCCTCACTTATCTCCATGAAGGACACAATACCGGCGCGACGCCCATTCCGTTTCCGGAATACCAGAAGACCTACCAAACCAAGTGGAAAGTAGCAGCCGAATAAAGCAGGCAGCCGCCAGGAAGACGCGATATTTTTGTTTCATTTCCGGAAATTTCCTTCCGGGGGAGCCGGGTTTCTGTTTTCCGTTCCGGAAATGAAGGCCCGCTAAAGGGCTCTGGCAGCCTCTATACAGCCTTATCTCCGGGCAAGTTCCTAAGGGCGACCTTTGTGTTCCATGAATTTCCTGCTGCCCATCACCATTCCGCAGCCGCCGGTGCGCATCCGCCATCAGGACAAAATCCTGCTGCTGGGCTCCTGCTTCACTGAGCACATCAGCAGCCGGCTGGCTCAAAGCGGCTTTTCGGTTGCTGCCAATCCGCAAGGCATTTTGTTCAACCCGGTCAGCACGGCACAGGCGCTTGAGAACGTGCTGCGCCGCCGCCGGTGGGCGGCAGCCGATCTCTTTGCGTTGCACGGTCTTTGGAACAGCTGGCAGCACCACAGCCGTTTTTCCCATCCCGATCCGCAGTCGGCCCTGGCGGCTATGAACGCGGCAACCACCGAAGCCGCAGACCTCCTGGCGGAAGCCGGGTGGATTCTCATCACGCTGGGCACCTCGTTTCAGTACGTGCTACAGGAAAGCGGGATGCCGGTGGCCAATAACCACCGCGCTCCCGGAAACCATTTTGAGAAAAAACTGCTTTCAACCGAAGCGATCATAACCACCTGGCAGACGGTGTTGGAAAAGCTGTTCACCGCCCGGCCCGGTGTCCGCGTGGTCTTTACCGTCTCGCCGGTGCGCCATGCCCGCGATGGTGCTATTGCCAACAACCGTTCCAAGGGCCGACTGCTCGATGCGGTGCACACCCTGTGCGAGCTTTTTCCGCAAAAGTGCCTGTATTTTCCGGCTTACGAACTGGTTGTGGATGTGTTGCGCGACTACCGTTTTTATGACATCGATCTGATCCATCCCAACCATGCTGCCACGAGCTATGTGTGGGAGCAGTTTGTGGAACACTGGATTGCGCCTGCCGATGTGCCGCTGCTCCAGGAAATGACCGTTTTGCACACGGCCCGCAACCATCGGCCACGTTTTCCGGAAACGGCGGCTCATCAGGCTTTTCTGGAACAGATGCGCACCCGTGCCTTACGCCTGCAACAAGCGCACCCGCATCTGGACCTGAGTGAGCTGATCGGCTCTTTCCAAAACTAGCGGTTAACCCGGCAAGGCACCGCCGCACACACTACACGAGGTCAAAAGACCGGGCGAAACGGTCCAGGTCCTGTGTATTGCGGGCTTTGAGCTTCCGGCGGATATTGCGGCGGTGGGTTTCGGCTGTGCGCGCTGAGATAAAAAGCTCTGCGGCAATCTCGACAGAGGTTTTGCCTTGTGCCAGTA
>JAEVZP010000111.1 GCA_023392185.1 Bacteroidota bacterium | reverse complement strand
AAGAAAAATCTGAAGAGATCCATTCAAGGATGACAAAGATTCTGCCCGAATCCAGCATGCGTGTTCACAACCTTTTATTTTTAGGATAGGCTCTAAGCATCTGGAAGCGCTCTTTTTCCGTCATTCCGGACTGTCAGCCTGAGCTCGCAGAAGGCAATCTCCAGCATCTTAAAAGAACCGTCATTCAGCCAAACACACCACCCGGAAAATGCTTTCTTCTTTCCGGAATTTCAAAGCTGTTTGAGTCATCGTACATAAGAAAAATCCGCCCCGGTAATTTACCGGGGCGGATTTTTCTTGTTTACACCAGGATCGCAGAGCGCCTTATGGCTGCCGGACCTGAATCCGCACGGCGTGGGTTTCGCCGTTCTGACGGATGCTCAGCATATAGAAGCCGCTCGCCAGTGCGCCGGTTTCTACCTGCCACAGCCCGGCCGAAGGCTGGGTGACCGTTACCGGCAGGGTGCGGCCCTGCAGGTCGGTGAGCGCGATCGCCTCTACCCCGCTGCCGCCTACAAACACGGTTTGCTGTGCCGGGTTGGGATAAACGCTCAACGCCCTGCCCTGCTCGCCGAAGGTGAGGCGAACCGTCTGGCTCCTGGCCGTCTGGCCGTCCACATCGGCCATCACCAGCTGGTAGTAATATACCCCCCTGCCGGGCCGGGCATCCTCGTAGGTATATTCAAAACCTTCGTTGGATACACCGCCTTCACTCCGGGCTTCTACAAAGCCAATCTGTGTCCAGTTAACGGCATCGGTGCTGCGCACCACATAGAAACCTTTGGTTCCGGCTTCGCTGCCGGTTTCCCAGCGCAGGCGGGCACCGCTTTCGGTGGCCCGTCCTTCGAAAGCCAGCAGTTTGACGGGAAGCGGATCCCCCCAGCCGAGCTGGTAGGAAACCGGCGCAGACGCCACACCGGCGGCGTCGCGGTAGCTATAGGTAAAGGAAACCCCGGAATAGCTCCGGCCGGTCAGTTCCAGTTGGAGCAGGGTCTGATCAAAGTTGCTGATAACAAAATCAGACGTGGTGATAGCAGTTCCCCCATAAGTCAACTGCCCGTCGACCGGCAGGGTGTTGATCACCAGCGTGCGGTTGTTAGTGCTGCCGTCGAAAGCGCCTTCTTCCGGATCCGTCGCCGTCAGGGCCGGCGCTTCACCCGGGTTGCCGGTGAGCGACAGCACATCGTTTGGCAGGGGTTGCCGGCTTAAACTATCATTTACAGCAACAGCCGTCGGGCGGCGATCGATGCCGAAATTGGCTCCGAAAACCGGCACTCCAACCAGGCCCAGGTCCAACGTACCGGTTGTGCCATCACTACCGTTGCAACTGGTTCCAAGACCACAGTTTTTCGTTCCTACCACATACCAGTCGGCAGGCAAAGCCGCTGCGGGGGCCGGCTGGCCCTTAGACGGGGTATTGGTGGTAATCACTACAGAATAAAAACCGCCATACACCAGATCGAAATCATAACTGGCCGTACCGGTACTGTTGGCATTCACACTCCGGAAATCGACGACCCGGTTGGTCAGGTTATTGACCAGCACCGCATACAGGCCGGCTGGGATGTCTTTATTGGTGCCGGTTGCGTTCACGATATTATCGCTCATGCCATTGGCGTCGTTGTAGAAACGGCCGGATATATAGGTAAAGAAGATAACATCCACATTGCCGGTGTCGGCGCTTTCTTTTTCGGCTGCATCGCGGGCCACAAACCGGATTTTAACCGTATCCGCGCCCCTGAAGCCGGGCGTCACCCGGATGGTCTGGGCAGGCTGGCCGCTGGCATCGGTCGGCACCACGATCCCGGTACCGGGGAAGGTGGCGCTGGTGTAGCTCGCTCCGTTTACGGTCAGCTCACTGGCATTGGCCGGGAAGGCCACAATACGGATTCCCGTTACCGCGCCCGGTGCCGGGTCGGTGCTCGCCGTGATATTGGCAAAGGCCGTATCGGCTACGGTAATGGCTGCAGGCGTAGCACTACTGGTATCGGCGGCGCTGAAAAAGCCGGAACCGGCGGTGGGCGGCTGCTCAATACCGAAGTTGGCCTGCGCGATGGCGTCGGCAAAGTTGGTGATCGTCAGGATGCCATCTGCCGTGCCGTCGGCTCCGTTGCAGCCGGCGGTCGTGCCACAGTTCTGCTCCCCGGTTACCACCCAGCCCGCCGGCAGAGCTACCGCCGGAGCCGCGCTGCCTACGGTGTATGGATTGCTGGTGATCAGTAGTTTGTAGGTATCACTGTAAACGCCGGAGAGCGTGTAGGTACCGTTGGCGGCAACAGGCGTGCCGGCCACCACGGTGTTATTGGTATTGTTTACCAGCACGGCCTTGAGACCACCGGCGTTGGTGCCGGTACCGTTGACCAGGGTATCACTCAGGCCGTTGACATCGTTGAAGACCGTTCCGGAAATCGAAGCGGCAAAACGGACCGTTGCCGTGCCGGCGTTGGCACTGGCGATACCGGCAGCGTCAAAGGCTTTAAATTCAATGGCAACCGTTCCGGCACCAGTAAAGGCCGGATCTACCGAAATGGTTTGCGTAGGCTTACCGGTTGAATCGGCGGTTATTACTAAGCCGTTATTGGGGAAGTTGCCAGGAACATAATTGGTTCCGGCAATCGTAATAGAAGTAGCACCGGTGGGGAACTTCGTGATCTCAAGGTTCGTAACACCGTTGGGCGCAGGCGAAGGGTCGGTGCTATTGGCGGTGCTGGTAAATGCCGATGGGGTTACGGTTACGGATGCGGTGCCGCCCGGGTTGGCACCGGCGTCAAAAGTTCCGCTTCCGGCGGTGGGCCGCTGCTCAATGCCGAAGTTGGCCTGTGTGATAGTGCCCGTAAAACTGTTGATCGGGAGAATGCCATTCGGATTGCCGTCAGCACCGGTACAACCTGCTGTGTTTACACAGTTTACTTCCCCAACCGATACCCAGCCCGCCGGGAGCATCACCGTCGGAGCCGGATTGCCCGGGTTGGCCGTAGCCGTGGTAATCAGAATGGAGTAGTTGCCTTCGTAAACGCCTGAAAAGGTGTAGGTTCCATTGGTCGTACTAACCGATGTTGCTGCTACAACACTATTGTTGGTATTCACCAATAGTGCATTCAGTCCTGTAAGACCTGTTACGCCGGTTCCGTCTATTTTACTATTATTCAGGCCATTGGGATCATTGAACACCGTTCCGGAAATAGCGCCGGCAAAACGGACAGTGGCGGTGCCGGGGTCGGTACTGGCGATACCGGCTGCGTCCACCGCTTTAAATTGAATAACTACCTTTCCTGCGCCGTCAAAGGCCGGATCGACCGAAATAGGCGTTGTTGGTTGGCCGGTTGCGTTCGTAGCGGTGGTGACGCCACCTGCCGGGAAAGCAGTGCTACCGGTCCCGGTACCATACGTGACGCCGTTAATTTTAATACTGGTTGCACCTGTTGGAAAAGCAGTAATCAGGATGCTGGTGACTGCGCCGGGCGATGGGTCGGAACTGGTGAAAGCAGCTCCATTTATGGCAGCCTGTGCAGTGCCGCCCGGGTTTGCACCGCCATCTACGGTGTTGGTTCCAGCCGTAGGCCGTTGCTCAATCGCAAACTTCAGACCGGTGACATCGCCCCTTTCCAGCAAAACGGGAATATTGCCGTCGGCGAGGTTGCTGATGATTCCGGTTCCGGCCGCGTTTTGCGTTCCGCGATCGCCGCCCGCGTTGGCCCAGCCGGTGGGCAGGCTTGTGGCCGGTGCAGGGCTGCCTACGGTTCCCGCAGTGGTGCTCAGGCGCACCCACAGCCTGCCAAGCGCGGTGTTGTCAAAGGAAAAATTGCCGTTGGCATCTACCTGCACTGAGGCGACCAAATTATTGGTAATGCTGTCCACCAAAAGGGCGTAGAGCGTTGTTCCACCGGGATTGCCCAAAGCGGTGCCGTCTACTTTTCCGTCCGTGATGCCGTTCGGGTCATTGTAAACCGTTCCGGAAATTTTCACGACCTGCACCAGGCCGGTGATGCCGGCGAGGTCGATGCCGCCGCCACTGCGGTCCGATGCGGTATTGTGCGGGAAAGAACCCGAACCGCCATTTGCAGTCGTACTATCGTTGAAATTTACTGCCCTGCTGGCCGCCGTGCCATTGGTAAGCGCCGTGTTGCGGGCCGCATCGGTAGTCCCTTGCGCGGTGTAAAAATCGGCCGCCATAATGGAGTAGCCATACACTCTAGCATTTGCAGCAATCCCGAAATCCGCGAAAGTCAGCAGGGTACCGCCAATGCCCTGGGCGGTAGCAATCCGGGTAGATGCTTTCAGGTTTTCCGTAACTTTATCGCGACGCAAAATGGTGTAGCCGATATTATTCTGCCGCACGTAGTTAGCAGTAGGCTGCCCGGCCGGATCATAATCAGTTGCCTTCAGAAAAATCAGCTTTGGGGCATAGGACGTCGGCAAGCCATTCCCGTCAATTCCTGTGATAATAGCAAGCACTGCCGGCTCATGCTCTCCGGCCAGGCCCCGCTCAAAAATGCCGAAGCCCTGCAGGGCTGGGTTGGGCAATGTGATACCCGTGTTACCGGCAAAATATACATCCAACCGCTCGATATTGTTGAAGTTGCCTTCACTTACCACGTTTGAGAACAGGTTATCCGTTCCAACCGTTACATCGTTGGCAGTAAAAAGGCTGTCCATTGTGGCTACATACGGGTGCAGACTGTTGACAGTTCCGTTGTTGCTGCCGGCCGGTGCGGTATAAGTACCCTCGTAATAAGCCAGATCGCGTTCCAGCGGAACCGCGGCGCCTGGAATATTATACAGATTGATATAGGAACCAATGCCATAGTTCCGCGACCGGCGCACCTTCACCGTTGCCGTATTGGCAGTAAAGGCATAGCGCTTTCCGTCTGCACTAAAAGCTTTCAGAGTCCGCTTTTGAAAAGCACCGCCCGGCGTGCCGGCTTGAACGGCCGATCCAAACCGGTAGGTGTGCTTGCCGGCTGTAACAGTGCCACTTGCACCCGGTGCCAGAAGCGTGTCATAAGTCTTACTGCTGCTGGTAACCGAAGTGCTATCAATAAAAGGCGCGTACACACCTTTTTGTGCGTGGCTGGAGAGCGCCGGCAACAGCAGCCCGGCTAAGGCTGCCAGCGTACCGGCTTTTTTGAAAAATGTAGTTTTAAAATACATAGGCGAAAAAGAAAGGGAGCTGCAAATGGGCGGTTCCGCGTACAGCAATTCCGGAAAAACGAAGTGCCTGCTCAGCAGCGCATTAAACCACAGGTCGGTCCTAAAGAAAGCCTGCCAGATCGGTCCGGCCAGATAATTAGAGAGCCAATTCTTTGGAATGCCCGTTTTCGGGAAATGCCACTGCTGAAGCGGCAACATTATTTAAATACAAAAGCCCACAAAAGTAACCCTATCTTCTACAATATGAGCACGTTAAAGTTTGTGAATATGTTTAATTAGATATTCAACATTAGCCTAAATGCTTTAAGTTACCCATGCAATAAGTCTCTTTTTTAATTTTCCCGGGAATCAAAGCCGGTAGGGAGTTGCGGTGGCAGCGCTTTTGGGGCAAGCTGGGTCGCACCCGAACTTCTGATGCACGCCACCGGCCGGAGAAGAGCAATGCATTCTTTTCTGGCACTGCTTTTGCCGGTTTTGTTCCTTATGAACTGGAAAATCCTTACCGAACCCGCGCAACTCGAAACCATCAAAACCGAAAGTGCCCAAAAGCCGGTTGTGATCTTTAAACACAGCATCCGGTGCAGCATTTCGTCTATGGCCAAAGGCCGGCTCGAGCGCGCCCAGGCCCCGGAAGGCATCGACTTCTATTACTTAGACCTGATCAACAACCGCGCCCTCTCCAACCAGGTGGCGGAAGCATTCGGCGTGCACCACGAAAGTCCGCAGGTATTGATTATTAAAGACGGGCAGTGCATCTACGACGAAAGCCACAACGGCATCGATATGCAGGACATCGCCCACGAGGCGTTCCGGTAAAAAACAATTGTCGAAGGGCCTGCTATCCCGCACGCCCGCGCCAACACCCGTCCGGTTTCAAAAACCGGACGGGTGTTGTTTGCTTTCCGGAAATTGGTACCAGACCGGCACCCCTCGCTACGGCCCGCGCCGATACATGGGAAAATCGCGCCTCCGGCCCTTCGTTTTCGGCAATCCGGCTTTCCTTTCGTACTTTCGCGCCGCCTTTTACCCTCTTTTAAAAGAAATTTCCCCTATGTCGGGTCAGCTTAAAGAAGTCCGGAACCGCATCAAATCGGTGCAGTCCACCCAGCAGATTACTAAGGCCATGAAAATGGTGAGCGCTGCCAAGCTGCGCCGTGCCCAGGACGCCATCCAGCAAATGCGGCCTTATGCGCAAAAGCTCCAGGAAATGCTTTCCAACATCGTGAGCAGCCAAAGCGGCGACACGGCGCTGCCGCTGGCCGAGGAACGCGTCCCGGAGCGCATCCTGCTGATCCCGATTACCTCTGACCGCGGCCTGGCCGGCGCCTACAACGCCAACATCATCAAGCTGACCCGCGAGGTGATCCGCACCCGATACGCCGCCCAGCAGGCCGCCGGAAATGTTACCATCCTGCCGATCGGCAAAAAAGCTTACGAAGCTTTCCAGCGCGCCAATGCGCCGATGATCGATCGCTTTTGGTCGCTGCTTTCCAACCAATCCTTTGATAGCGTGAAAGAAGTGTCGCAATATGCCCAGGAAGCTTTTCTGCGCGGCGAATATGACCGGGTGGAGCTGGTATACAGCCAGTTTAAAAACGCCGCTACCCAGCGCTTTGTAACCGAGGCCTACCTGCCGATCCCCAAAGCCGAAAATGCCGGAGAGATGCGGAATTCCGACTTTATCTATGAGCCTTCCAAAGAAGTGCTGATTGCAGAACTAATGCCGAAAATCCTGAACACGCAGGTGTTCAAAGCCGTTCTCGACGCTACGGCTTCCGAGCACGGTGCGCGCATGACGGCCATGGACAAAGCGAGCGAAAACGCCAACGAGCTGCTCAAAAATCTGAAAATCTCCTATAACCGCGCCCGTCAGGCAGCCATTACCACCGAGCTGACCGAGATTGTAAGCGGTGCCGCTGCCTTGCAGGGCTAAGGAGACAAAAGACAAAAGAGAAGCTGTAAAACAAAAGAGACGCCCGGATTGGGCGTCTCTTTTGTTTTAGGACATGTTCAGCACTGCTCCCATTTTCCGGAAAAAGCCGTCTTGAAAAGCCAGGATTTCCGGAAAACAGATGCCCTTTACAGCTCAATACACACATTCTTTGGCTCGGTGAAAAACCGCAGGGCTTCCCAACCGCCTTCGCGTCCCACGCCGCTGTTTTTAAAACCGCCAAAAGGCGTCCGCAGGTCGCGCAGGAGCCAGGTATTCACCCAGATAATTCCGGAATGTACGCCCGCTGCCATGCGGTGGGCCCGTGAAAGATTTTGGGTCCAGATCGTGGCGGAAAGCCCATAGTCGGATGCGTTGGCCAGCGCCAAAGCTTCTTCTTCTGTTTTAAACGATTGCAGTGTGACGACCGGCCCAAAAATCTCGTCGCGATTGGTGGGGCAATCCGGTCCGAGGCCTTCGATCACCGTCGGCGCAATAAACAATCCGTTGGCGCAGCGGCCTTCTACCTGCACCGGGTGTCCGCCTGCCAGGATTTTTCCCCCTTCGGCCCTGGCTTCTCCAATCATGCGCAACACCTTTTCATAGTGCACCTGACTCACCACCGCCCCTTGTTTGGAGGTGTCGTCGAGCGGATCGCCGACTTTCAGCTTGGCTACGCGGGCGAGGAAATCTTCCCTGAACTTTTCGTAGATGCTTGCTTCCACCAGAATGCGGGAGCCGCAGAGGCAGATCTGCCCCTGATTGGCAAACGACGACTGCACGGTGGTGCGCAGGGTTTTTTCCCAGTCGCAGTCGGCGAAAATGATATTCGGGTTTTTGCCGCCCAGCTCCAGACTTATTTTCTTGAACATCGGCGCGGCCGTGCGGGCAATATCGGCTCCGGCGCGGGTAGAGCCGGTAAACGAAATGGCTTTTATTTCCGGGTGCGCAACGATGGCGCTGCCGCAATCCGGGCCGGTGCCGTGCAGGATATTCAACACCCCGTCGGGCAGACCAGCTTCTTTGCAGAGCTGACATAAGAGATAAGCAGTCATCGGCGTCACCTCGCTCGGCTTTGCTACAACACAATTACCGGCAGCCAGCGCAGGCGCTATCTTCCAGGTAAAAAGATACAGGGGCAGATTCCACGGCGAAATACAACCCACCACGCCAATTGGCTGGCGCAGCGTGTAGTTAATCGCCTTGTCCTCCATATGGTGGCTTTCGGTGGACAGGTGCATAATGCCCGTCGCGAAAAACCGGAAATTGGACGCAGCGCGGGGAATATCCACTTTTTTGGAAAGCCACAGCGGCTTGCCGTTGTCGTTCGTTTCGGCCAGGGCCAGGGCGTCGAGGTTTTCCTCGATCAGCTCCGCCACGCGGTTTAAGATCCGGAAGCGTTCTTCGGTGGGTGTGGTGCTCCATTTGGGAAAAGCGGCCTTCGCCGCCGCTACGGCTGTTTCTACATCAGCGCTCGTGCTGTCGGGCGTCTCGCTGTAAGCCTCGCCGGTTGCGGGGTTGCTATTGGACAGGAATTTTCCGGAAATCGGCGGCACAAAAGCGCCGTCGATAAAGTTTAAAATCTGCGAAGGGTCCTGAAGGTTCATAGGTGTGGAGACGAAAGACGAAAGGCAAAAGTATCAAGTAGTAAGTATCCAGTAGCAGGTACCGGGATGAAAGACACCCCCGGGCTGCTATCAACTTCCTAAACCGCATAAACCCTATAAAAGCATGAAACATAAAACATGACACATGAAACATGACTCCTGAAAGCCTACTTTTGCACCGTCCTTGCTTTGTAAGTTTATGTTTCCGACGCTTTTTCAGGCGACCAGTTCGCCGATCAGTTACCTGCCGATCGCTTTGCAGCTGCTGGTAGGTCTTGGTTTTGTAGTGCTTACGCTGGCAGCCTCTGCCATGCTGGGGCCCAAGCGCCGTACCCGGGACAAGCTCGTCAACTTTGAAAGCGGCATTCCTTCTGTGGGCAACGCCCGGCAGCCGCTCGCGGTGAAGTACTTTCTCGTTGCTATCCTGTTTGTCCTGTTCGACGTGGAAGTAATTTTCTTCTACCCCTATGCAGTGAATTTCCGGGCACTCGGCACCGATGGCTTCCTGGCCGTGCTCATGTTTGTGGCCTTCTTTTTTTGCGGATTTATTTATATCCTCAAAAAAGGCGCGCTCAAGTGGGAAGACTAAGTGAATGTGCGGATGGACCAATATGCTAATTCGCTTCCTGAAATCAACCCTGTAGCGTATTTGACGTTATTTTCAAAGCAGATTTTCCAAAATGGCGAATGCGTTTGTCATTCTCCACAGCTGCTTTCGTTTTATTTATTAGCAAATCAGCACATTTGCAAACCAGCAAATTAAAATATCATGGCTCGTCCTGTAACACATAATCCGCATCCAAAAGTGCCCGCTATGCCGCAAGGCGTGATGGGGGAAGGCTTTATGGCCACCAAGTTGAGCGAGGTGGTGGGCCTGGCGCGGAAAAATTCGATCTGGCCCCTTCCTTTCGCCACCTCCTGCTGCGGCATTGAGTTTATGGCTACGATGGGCGCCAACTATGACCTTGCCCGCTTCGGCTCGGAGCGTATGGGCTTTACACCCCGGCAGTGCGACCTCCTGATGGTGATGGGCACTATCGCCAAAAAGATGGCCCCTGTCGTGAAGCAGGTGTACCTGCAAATGGCCGAGCCGCGTTGGGTAATGGCCGTAGGTGCCTGCGCCTGCTCCGGTGGCATTTTTGATTCTTACTCCGTATTGCAGGGCATCGACCAGATTATTCCGGTAGATGTCTATGTGCCCGGCTGCCCGCCCCGTCCGGAAGGCATTCTCGAAGGGGTGATGCGCATTCAGGATCTCATCGGCAAGGAAAGCCTGCGCCGCCGCTCTTCCGACCAATACCAGGCCTTGCTCGAAAGCTACGGTATCGAGTAGTAAACAATCCGTATCAAGACAAAAGAGGATCCTGTAGGGCCGAACCCAAGGGTTCGGCCCGGAACCTGCCCCAAAAGCGAAACGAAACATTTTTCATGATTACTTCCGAAACCAATCCGGAAAACCCAACACCCGAAGCGGCTTTGCCACCCACGCCCAATGCCTTGCTGCGTCAGGCGCTTCAGGCTTCTTTTGGCGACAGCCTGCAGGGATTTGAAGAAAGTTATGGCATGCTCTCGGTTATCGTTAAAAGCACCGACAGCCTGAAGCTGCTGCAGCACCTCTACGACGATCACGGCTTCCGTTTCCTCACCGATATCGCTGCGGTGCACTACCCTTCCCGGCCCGGCGAAGAGCTGTGTGTGGTGTATCACCTGCACAACCTGCCGGCCAACCACCGGCTGCGCATGAAGACTTTTGTGCCAATCGAAAAGCCGGATGTGTTTACGGCTACGCAGCTGTTTCCGGGGGCCAACTGGATGGAGCGCGAAACCTACGATTATTTTGGGGTAAATTTTGTAGGCCATCCCAACCTGCGCCGCATCCTCAATGTGGATGAGATGGATTATTTCCCCATGCGCAAGGAATACCCGATGGAAGACCCCACCCGCCGCGATAAAGACGATGAGATGTTTGGCCGGGGCGGCAGCTTCTAAAGCTCCTGTAAATAAACTTAAAGCGCGTTATTTTCCGGAAAATAACGCGCTTTTTTGGATGGAAAGAGCAGGGATCAGGAGCGGATGTGTGCATTTGCAACTCTTTTGACACCTTGGAACGGGGGTTATTTGGATCACGCGGGATCCCGTTCCGGGATGACAAAAGACGCTGTCCGAAACAGCCCTCCGCTCTGATCTTTCCGGATCGACTCCAGGTAGCCCTGTAGAGGCGTGCCCTTATGGCCGCCCTTTACCGCGCCATTTCCGGAAAAAGCACAGCCTTCTGCCCACGCCATTTCCGGAAATCCGGACTTTAAACGGTCCTTCAGCGGCGGCTTGCAGGGCCTTTATATACCAAACAGTTTCCGGGCGTTCCCTGTCGTGATGCGCGCGACTTCTTCAACCGGCAGGTCCAGGGCATCAGCCACGGCCTGTGCGATGTGCGGCACATAGCTGCTTTCATTGCGCTTGCCCCGGAAAGGCACCGGTGCCAGATAGGGCGCGTCGGTTTCGAGCACCAGGCGTTCGAGGCCTACGGCCCGCACCACTTCGGGAAGATTGGATTTTTTATAGGTTACAACGCCACCAATCCCGAGATACAAGCCCAGAGCAGCTGTGCGCTCCGCCTCGGCCACCGTTCCGCTAAAACAATGCAGCACGCCGGGCACTTTTCCGCCACCGGTTTGCGCTATCATATTAAGGCAGGCCGTTGTGCTTTCGCGGCTGTGCACCACAATCGGCAGATTTTTTTCCAACGCCCAGCCAATCTGCGTCCGGAAGGCGTCTTCCTGCTGTGCTGCAAAGGTTTTATCCCAGTAGAAATCCAGTCCGATTTCGCCGATCGCCCAGAAGCGATGAGTAAGCATAAAAGCTTTTAAAGCAGCCAACTCCGACTCAAAATCTTCTTTTACATAGCACGGATGGAGCCCGATCATCGGAAAGCATTGCGCCGGATGCCTGTGGCATAAATCGAGCATGGGCTGCACGGTTTGAAGATCGCAGTTGGGGAGAAGGATGTGCTGCACGCCGGCCTCCCGGGCCCGTTGCAGCGCTGCATCCTGATCGGCGGTAAATTTTTCGTCGTAAAGATGGGCGTGGGTATCAATCAAAGTCATGTAAAGCAGTGTTGGGACGGGAAAATTCCGGAAAAGCCGGCAGCGGCCAGCCACGGCGGCTGTAGTAGCGCAGCACCATTTCGAGGGCCGGCATGCAGCGGGCGGCCGCCTTGGGACTGTCGTGAAACACCACGATGCTGCCCGGCCGGGCGTGCCGGATGACAAAGCGGGCACAGTCGCGGGCGCCATACTGTGGGTCGAAGTCGCAGGAAAGCACATCCCACATCACCACCCGGAAGCCGTGTTTTTGCAGGTAATGAGCCTGCGCGGCGCGGATGCGACCATAAGGCGGGCGGAACCAACCGGTAGCCAGATTGCCGGCAGCTGCCAGCGCATTGCCCACATAGGTGCGCGTAGGCGTTTTCCAGCCATTCAGGTGGTTGTGGGTGTGGTTGCCGATTGTATGGCCTTCCGCCAGAATCCGGGCTACCAGTTGGGGAAAACGGGCTGCGTTTTCGCCCACGCAAAAAAAGGTAGCCTTCGCCTTGTACTGACGCAGCAAGTCCAACACCTGTGGGGTCACCTTCGGGTGCGGTCCGTCGTCGAAGGTGAGATACAACGCGTCTTGAGGCAGCGCGGCACCTGCTTTCCAGATGAGCCCTTTCGGTTGCAGCAAAGGCAGGATGCGCGGTGTTTTAACGGCATACAATCGCATAGGCGCTTACCGGTTGGGAAGAGGTTTCCAGGATGAAAGACGGGAAAGCAGCGCGCGGCCTTCGGCCACCAGATCGGCCTCGGCAGCCGGCAGCCCGCCGTAGAGGGCGGCTTGAGCTTTTTTCCGGAAAAGGCCCACCTGTTGTGCCGCTACCCCCTCCATTCCAAGGGCTTCGAGCGCCGGTGCCGAAAGCCCGGAGGCCGGTTGGCCGGTTTTTTCCAGCAACAGTGCATCCACCGCTGCGAGTGCTTCGCGGACGGTAAAGGGTTCCGGAACTAAGGGCACAACCGGAGCAGCAACCGGAACAGGTGGCGCGGGTGGCGCGGGCGGTGCGGGCGGCACCGGAGTTTCCGGCGGCGCTCCGGCAGCCACCGGTTGCCGGGACTGCTGCCACCGTCTGTACAGGATGCCGGCAATGAACATGGCGACAAACACAAAGGCAGCGCCGATCCAGCGCGAACGGCTGTCTTCGGAAGCAGCAGCAGCAACGGCCACTGCCTCGGCCTCGGTTACGCTCAGCAGGAGCGGCTCGGTGGCAATTTCTTCATAGCGTCCGGCAGTGGGATTGAAAAAAGAAAAGCGAACCGGTGGAATCGTGAAGCTTCCTTCCTCAGAAGCTGTGATAGCATAGCTAAAGGTGCGGCTGCCCGTGAGCCGCTGGCCGTCGGTTTGCAGGCTGTTTTGAGCCGTCGGTGCTTCGGTTTGCAGGCTACCGGGCAGTGTCGGGGCAGGCGCATCCAGCTGGGAAAGATTGCCTTCTCCGGAAACAACCACCCGCAGTGTGGCCGTGCCGTTGCGCGGCATCGTGGGCGGCTCCAGCGAGGCTTCTATTTTAAACCGGCCTACCGCACCGCTGAAAGAAGCCGGTTTTCCGGCCTGCGGGAGCGGCAGGATCCGGAGCGTAACAGGCGCAGAGCGAATCTCCCAGGTGTGTTGTTCGCCGTTGCCATAGCCGTCATCAACGGTTCCGACGGCCTGCATCTCGGCCGGCTCTATGGTGAGCGTGCCGGTGCGCTGCGGAATCAGCGCTACTCTTTTGATGAGCAGGGTTTCAAATACTTTGTCGCCTACCACGCGGGTGCCGCGCTCTTCTTTTTCGCCGCCAATCTCTTCCACCCAAAAGCCATCCGGGGCAGGCATTTTATTCAGGTTGCCGCTCACCGGAATACCGGAAACCAGGAGGTACTCCACCATAATCGGCTCGCCTTCGTAGGCTGTGGTTTTTCGGGGCGCGATCTGCAGAAAAGAAAGTTTGGGCAGCTCGGCCACCGTTGGAAACCGGCGCTGCTGCCGGAACACATCGGCGATGCGATCAAAGGGCGAGCCAGGCCCGAAAGGATCCGGACCAAACGGATCGGGGCCGGCAAAAGGATCTCCGCTGCCAAAAGGATCGGCAAACGGGTCGAAGGGCTCCGTCGGCTGATTTTGACGCGGATCGTCCCGGACCACCTCAATCATCTTCGGATCGGAGCGGTAGGTCTTGCCGTCTGCGGTGCGGGCAACGGCAGCGGGCAACCGGAAAAAGCCGGTTTGCGAAGCGCGCAGGGTATAAGTACGGGTATAAGTGCGGGTAGTGCGCGATTTGCCGTTGATATACTGCGTGCTGGTGCGGGTCGCATCGGCATAGTTGCCCACAACGGTAAAGGGCGGTGTCGGCAAGAGTTCTATATCCGCGAGGCTGCCGGCATTTTCGAGGTTGTATTGCACCTGAAACGCTTTGTCTACGCCTACTTCTTCGAAAAGCACTTCCACCCGGAAGGCCACCTGGGCGCGCGCGCCAAAAGCGAGCAGACTGATCAGGACAAAAACAAAAAGAAAGCGGGCGGCGGGCATGGCAAACGCAAATTTAAGTTTTGCAGACGCGTGGCGGCCGTTAAAAAGCGGGCAGGTGAAGCGTCTTTCCGGAAAATCGACAGGTTGGGCAGCGTCAGCAGTCGTCTATAATGTCGGAATGAGAACGCATCAGATAATGTGAGACCCCGCCCTGCGGCGGGGTGACAAAATAAGAGTAGGCAAAGCAGCCGTGCCTACAAATCTCCGCCCTGCGGCCGGATCACGATGCGCTCCGGACAGGCTGCGGGCGAAACAGAGTAGGCACTCCAAAGCAATTCCGCAATATCGCTGGCCTGAATAATCTTGCCGGCATCTACGTCCGCGCCTTCCCACGACCGGCTCCAGGTAGCGCCGGGGCAAATCGCCGTGACGCGAATGCCGGTAGGTTTCAGTTCTTCGCGCAGGTTGTCGGAAAAGCCGAGCAGCGCGTACTTGCTGATGCTGTAGGAGCCGCCCGCCGGGTAGGCCTGCAACGACGCGACGCTGCACATGTTGAAGATATGGCCGCGACCTTCGCCCTTCATAGCGGGCAGCAAGGCGCGGGTGAGGTGGTAGGCGCTGTAAAGGTTCACCTGCATCGTCCTTTCCAAATGGCCTTCGGCTTCGTCTGCAAGGCTTCCGGGGATGAAAATACCGGCGTTGTTGACGAGGATTTCCGGAAACTTATTCGTGGCCAGAACAGCTTCGGCAAAAGCTTTTACCCGGGCCGGATCGGCGACATCCACGACGTGGGTTTGAAGGATTTTTCCGGAAACATTCCATTCGGCTTCCATGGCGGCGAGGTCGGCGACATTGCGGGCACAACCAATCACATAAAAGCCTTCGCGAAGGAGTTTTTCAGCGATGGCGCGGCCAATGCCGTGGGTAATTCCGGTGATTATGGCGGTTTTCATAGGGAGCAAGGTAAAGCCGTTACTGCAAGCGCAAACTTTCGAGGGAAAATAAGCCGGAACGTTTTGGAGCAAGAGGGAGCCGGTTTTCCTGAAATGCTTATTGAGTTTCAAAAATCTTACTGACCTGATATTATTTCCCTAACCCTGGAAGATACTTTCCGGAAATTTCTTCCTACAACTCAGAGCCAACGCCTTCCAGCGGCGAAGCTGTCCAACGCGCGCGGCGTCCTACCTTCGCCTCCTATGAACTTCCGTACCGAAAAAGACACAATGGGAACCGTGCAGGTTCCGGCCGACGCCTACTACGGCGCCCAGACGCAGCGCTCCATTGATAACTTCAAAATCGCGCGCGACACCGACAAGATGCCCCGCGAAATTATCCGGGCATTTGCTTACCTCAAAAAAGCCGCCGCCCTCACCAACGAAGATCTCGGCGTGCTTTCAAAGGAAAAAGCCGAGCTGATTTCCAAAGTGGCGGATGAAATTCTGGACGGCGGTCTCGCCGACCAGTTTCCGCTTGTGGTGTGGCAAACCGGCTCCGGAACGCAAAGCAACATGAACGTCAACGAGGTGATTGCCTACCGCGGCCATGTGCTTTCCGGCGGCCAACTCACCGACGAGAAAAAGGTGCTGAACCCCAACGACGACGTCAATAAAAGCCAATCCAGCAACGACACTTTTCCCACGGCGATGCACATTGCCGCCTACGAAGTGCTCGTCCACACCACCATTCCCGGCATCGAAAAACTCCGCGACACGCTGAAAGCCAAGGCCGAGGAATATATGCAGATTGTCAAAATCGGCCGCACCCATTTCATGGACGCTACGCCGCTGACGCTGGGCCAGGAAATTTCCGGCTATGTGTCGCAGCTCGACCACGGCCTGCGCGCCATCAAAGCGACGTTGCCGCACCTGAGCGAGCTGGCCCTGGGCGGCACGGCGGTGGGTACCGGACTCAACACACCCGACGGCTACGCCGAAAAAGTAGCGGCGAAAATCGCAGAGCTGACCGGCCTGCCGTTCGTCACAGCCGAAAACAAATTTGAAGCCCTCGCTGCCCACGACGCGATTGTGGAAACGCATGGCGCGCTCAAAACCGTAGCCGCTGCGCTGATGAAAATCGGCAACGACATCCGGATGCTGGCTTCTGGTCCGCGCGCCGGCATCGGTGAAATCCACATCCCCGACAACGAGCCGGGCTCTTCCATCATGCCCGGCAAGGTGAACCCGACGCAGTCGGAAGCGCTCACCATGATTGCCTGCCAGGTGATGGGCAATGATGTGGCCATCAACATCGGCGGTATGAACGGACAGTTTGAGCTGAACGTGTACAAGCCGATGATGATTTACAACTTCCTGCACTCGGCCCGCCTCATCGGCGAAGGCTGCGTGTCGTTCAACGACAAGTGCGCGGTAGGTCTGGAGCCGATTCTGAAAAACATCAAAGAGCATGTGCAGAACTCCCTGATGCTGGTAACGGCGCTGAACACCAAGATCGGCTACTACAACGCAGCGGCCATTGCCCAGGACGCTCATAAGCGGGGCATTACCCTGAAACAGGCTGCCCTGGAATACAAACTGAAAAACCTCGACTTTGAACACATGACCGAAGCGCAGTTTGACGAATGGGTGGTGCCGGGCCACATGGTGGGTAAAATCTAGCCGGGAAACCGGAAATTTCCGGAAGCAGGCTTTCTAAAGAAAAGGAGTCGCCCGGCCGGGCGGCTCCTTTCCTTTGCTTGTAGAGGAGCGAAGACGGCGAACCGGTGTGCGATAGAAAACCTTCTCTGTTCCTTTGTTGTTGAAAGACAATACATGTCAATTCTTTCCGGGCCGGATGCGCAACTCTATGACCTGCTCGAAGCAGCCGTTGCCCGTCACAATACGCCCGATTTCATTCCCCACGACCCGATCTCGATTCCACACCGCTTTTCCGGCAAACAGGACATTGAGATTTCCGGGCTCCTGGCCGCGACGCTTGCCTGGGGCCACCGCAAAATGATTCTCCGCAACCTCGACCGGCTGATGGCGCTGATGGACCACGCGCCCTACGATTTTATCCGCCATCACCAGCCGGTCGACCTGAAGCGTTTTGAAGGCTTTGTGCACCGCACCTTCAACACCACCGACCTGTTGCATTTTATTCAGGTCCTGCGCCATCATTATGAAAGCCACGACTCACTGGAATCCCTTTTCATCCATAAAAACGGTCTGGCTGCCGAGCCGGTCGAAAACGGCCTGATTGCTTTCCGGAAAGCGTTTTTTGATTTTGAACATGCCCCGCTGCGCACCCAAAAGCATGTGCCATCACCGGAACGCAAATCGGCCTGCAAGCGCCTCAATATGTTTCTGCGCTGGATGGTGCGCAAAGACGATGCAGGCGTTGATTTTGGCCTGTGGGAGACCGTCCGCCCGGCCCACCTCATTGCCCCGCTCGATGTGCACAGCGGCCGGACGGCCCGCGCGCTGGGCTTGCTGTCCCGCCCGCAGGACGACTGGAAGGCGGCTCTGGAACTAACCGCAAACCTGCGCCGCTTCTGTCCACAGGATCCGGTCAAGTATGATTTTGCCTTATTCTCAATGTCGGTCGGAAAAAGTAGCCATTAGCGCACGCGCCGCTTTTTCTCCATTGCTGAAAAACTGCCGTGTGGAAAAGCTTTGGAGTCGCTCCGGGTCTTGCGGCTCCCGGATCGCTTCGCGGTGCGTTTCATAGCGATACACATAATTGCGCAGGAGGTCTTTGGTGTTGCGGGTAGAACTGAAAAACATCAGGTTGTCGCGCAGCACATAATCGGAGAAAATATAGCGGCCGTCCGGCCCTTCCGTCCACCTTTTGATAGAATAGGCCTGCGGCACCTCTTCTTTGGCGCGGGCGGCTTCCATCAGCGAGTCGGCCTGCCGGTAAGACTTTGTTTTCCGGAAAATCTTCACCAGTTCGCGCGGCGCCGCGGTGGCCTTCCAGGTCTTCTCTTCGAGCACCCAGCCTTTGCGGCGCACGGTATAGCTTTCAAAAGAAAGAATGGTGTCGTCGTCCATCTGCGTTGTAAACATCCGCATCAGCAGTTCGCGTTTAAAGCGGCGCGGCACAATCACGTGGTAGCGCAGCGAATCGCCCCAGCCGCTTGTGGCATAAAAGCCTTTTTGGGTCACGCTTTCATCCGCAGCACTCTTTAGCAGTTGAAGCAGATTGGTGCCTTCCGGAAAAGCCGTTAGGTTCAGGATGCGTTCGTGTCCGCCCTCGGGCAGCCGGTCTTCTACCACGACTGCTTCGGTGGTATCGCGCCGGAGTCCATAGGTAAAAGAGCTTTTCTTGACCAGATAGGCCGGTACACGGCTTTTGAAAACTGTGTCGCCCTCATGCGCCAGCGATACTTTTTGGGTCACGGCCAGGTAATGGGGCTCGGCGTAGCTCCCGGGAGCATGTTTGATCACGCTGTCGAGCAGGTTTTCGAGGCTGAGGCGACGGGCACGCACCGTGGCCGCGTCGAGGTCTTTGCCTACCATTTGAGCGTCGGCGGAGAAGACGGCACAGAGCAAACCGCCCAGTATCAAAAGCCGGCGAGTCATTTTAAAAAACCGGCGCGGAGCCGTCGGAAAAGGAAGGGGTAAGGTCATTTAGGATATTGATTGCGGTCGCGAAGCAGTTGCATAAGGGTCAGGATCTGTGTTTTTTCCGGAATCGGCTTTTCGTATGCATAGATTACTTCGCTGGTACCAAGATAGCCTTCCGGATCGGGAAACCGCTTGAATAAGGCAAGGGAAACATTAAACAGGTTGTCGCTATCAACGCTGCGGTGAATGCGGTAGCGGCCATCAGGACCGGGCAACCATTCTTTGCGGTGCACATTGCGCCGCAGGCTTGGCTGCGCCTTTGCGGCTGCAATCAGTTCGAGCGCACGGGTATAGGAGCGGGTTGCGATCAGCTCCTGCAACTGCGCCGGGTCGGCCAGGAGCAAGGCGCTTTCGTGCGCAGTGACCACCCAGCCCTTACGCCGGATTTTCAGCAGGGAATAGGAAAACAGGGAATCCGGCGACAGCGAAGAGATAAAAGGCCGGATGACCAGCGGCAGGTGAATCTTTCCCTTGGGCCGAAACAGGAGGTAGAAATGCGGATCTTCTTCGCTGCCGTCCGAAGCATACAAGACTCTTTTGGTGTCGTTGATATTGTAGAGCCGATGGATAAAATCCATCACATTGCTGCGACTGGGAAAAGGGCCATCCGGAATGGTAAAAACACGGTCCCACTGCGCCTTGGATTGAATCTGGTCCTGCAAAATGCCCCGGTCGGTGGTGTCCCACAGCAGCCAGCTATACGTAAAATCTTCTTTCTTTTGAAGATACACCGGCACCTGTGCAAAAAAGGCGGTGTCGGTGTCCCGTGTATAGGAAGCGGTAAAAGTTCCGGAAACCGCCACCGGCTCGGCATAGTTGTGCCGGGCATTGGCATAGATGCTGTCCAGAATGGCGCGTGCCGTCAGCTTTTTGGATTTTATGGTCACGCCATCGAGGTCTTTGCCCGTCATCTGGGCGGTGGCGGGCAGCCCGGAGGCCAGGACACCACACAGGAGCAATACAAACAAGCGCATAGGGAAAAAGAAGAGAAAGCTTCCGGAAAGATAGGAAACGATGTTTTTGAGTCAAAAAGTATACAGGCAGGACGGGCCGTATTTCCGGAAGCGCATCGCCTGCACAAAAGCGCCTCCTGCCCGCCGGGGCAGCGTTATCTTTGCACCCTGTTTTTATTGTTGTGATGGAACTGCCTGCCGGAAAAAAAGTGTATTTCGCGTCCGATTTTCACCTCGGCATTCCCAATCCGCAAGAAAGCCGGGTCCGCGAGAAACGCATTGTCCGCTGGCTCTCCGAAATCGAAACCGATGCGGCGCAGCTTTTTCTGGCCGGCGACATTTTCGACGTCTGGTTTGAATACAGGAACGTCGTTCCCAAAGGCTTTACCCGCTTTTTGGGCAAGCTGGCCGAGCTGGCCGACGGCGGCCTGAAAATCGAAGCGTTTACCGGCAACCACGATCTGTGGATGCGCGGCTATTTTGAAGACGAGCTGGGCATTCCGGTGCACCACGCCCCGATTGAGCGGACGATTGGGGGAAAAAAATTCTTTATCGGGCATGGCGACGGCCTCGGCCCCGGCGACCACGGCTACAAGCTGCTCAAAAAAGTGCTGACCAACCCGGCCACCCAATGGCTGTACCGGCGTATCCATCCGGATACCGGTGTGGGCCTGGCTACCTGGGCTTCCCGGCGCGGCCCGAAACACACCGAAGGAGAGGAAGATGTTTTCCGGGGTCCGGAGAAAGAATGGCTGGTGCAGTTTTGCCAGGAAACGCTGGCGCAGAAACACATTGATTACTTTATTTTCGGACACCGCCACCTGGCCATCGATCATCCGCTGCCCGGCGGCAGCCGCTATATCAACCTCGGCGACTGGATCAAGTTCAACACCTACGCCGTTTATGACAGGCAGGACCTTTTTCTTAAAACCTATTCTCCGGAAAACCCATGAAACGTACCCTTGTTTTGATTCGCCACGCCAAGTCGGACTGGGGCAATCCCACTCTCCGCGACTATGATCGCCCGCTCAACGAGCGTGGGCTGCGCGACGCCCCGGAGCTGGGCCGGCGGTTGCGCGAAGACCTGCGTCTGGCCCCTGCAAAAGTGCTTTCTTCTACTGCCCGTCGCGCTGCCGAAACCACTCATGGCGTTTTGCAGAGCCTCGGACTCAGCAAGATGGCCGTGCAATGGGAAGACAAAATGTACCACGCCTCGCCCGACACACTCGAAAGCGTGCTTTTTGGCGTGGATGACACTTACCGAACGGTATTTATGGTGGCACACAATCCCGGTATTTCCGAGTTTGCACATCAGTTGGTGCCGCAGTTGCCGCTTTCAGAGATGCCCACCTGTTGTGCCGTGGCCATCGAGACCGATGCTGCCGGCTGGCAAGACCTGCCCCGGGCAAAAAACACCTTATTATTTATAGACACGCCGAAGCAACCTTCGGAAAAGACCTTATCATGACGACCGGATCAGACGTTTTAGAAGCGCTTTTTAAAGATCATTTTTCAGAAGAGGCCCAAAGCATTACCCGCATTGCCCAGTCGGGCTCCGACCGCCGCTATTACCGCCTGGCAGCCGGTTCCAAAACGGCCATCGGTACGCTGAGCGACAACACTTCGGAGAATAATTCTTTTTTCTACTTTACCGACCTGCTGCACAAGCATGAGATCCGCGTGCCGGCAGTGTATGCCCGCAGTCGCGAACGCAAAGCCTACCTGCAGGAAGACCTCGGCGGGGAAAGCCTGTTCGAAAAATTGCAGCACGAAGGCCTTACTCCGGAAGTGAAAGCGCTCTACCGCAAGGCTCTCCATGAACTGGCGCGGCTGCAATGGCTCGCCGGCCGCGAAACTGACTTTAAGCAATGCTGTGCTACAGCCGCCTTTGACGAGCGGGCCATTCTGGGCGATCTGCTGTATTTCAAATACTATTTTGTGGACCTGCAACGCATTCCGTATGACCGGCAGGCCCTTACGGAAGAGATGGAAGGGCTGGCACGCGAGCTGGGCCGCTATCAGCCGCAGATGCTGATGTACCGCGATTTTCAGAGCCGCAACATCATGGTACTGCCCAAAGGCGAAATTGCTTTTATCGATTATCAGGGTGCGATGCAGGGGCCGCCCCAGTATGACCTCGCTTCACTGCTGTGGCAGGCCAAAGCGGCGCTGCCCGACAGCTGGAAAGAAGAGCTGCTCAACAGTTATCTGGAATCGGTGAAGGAAATTGGGGTGCGCATCGACGAGTTGCATTTCCGGCGCGGTTATGGACAGTTTGTGCTCCTGCGCCTGTTGCAGGTGCTGGGCGCTTATGGGTTCCGGGGGATGCTGGAGCGCAAGCCGCATTTCCTTTCCAGCATTGCGCCGGCCCTGCGCAACCTGCATCATTTCCTCGACAACAATCCGCAGATACCGGCCTATCCCGAACTGCGCAAGATGCTGGAGCGCCTTACCCAGGAAGATGTGATCAGCCGCTACGCGGCTCCGGAATTTGGGGAAAATCCGGCCCTAAAAGTGACGGTGCAATCCTTTAGCTACAAACAAGGCATTCCGGCAGACGAAAGCGGCAATGGCGGCGGCTTTGTTTTCGACTGTCGCGGCATCCTCAATCCGGGTCGTTTTCCCCAATACAAGCACCTGAGCGGGCTGGACGAAGCCGTGCAGCGCTTTTTGGCAGAACACACCCGGATGCCGGAATTTCTGGAAAAGGTAGAAGATACCCTCGCTATCACCATAGAAGACTACCTGCAGCGTGGCTTCGAAAACCTGAGCATCAGCTTTGGATGCACGGGCGGCCAGCACCGCAGTGTGTATGCCTCTGAGCATATCGCCGCCTGGCTGAAGCGGCGTTATCATTTGTCCTGCGTAGCCGTGCACCACAACCGCGAGCGGTGGGTGCGGGAGCCGGTGTAATTTTCCGGAAATTCAGGCAAAAGTATCTTCAAACAAAGCACCCGTCTGGTTTAGAAAACGAGACGGGTGCTTTGTTTGAAAAAGGATGCTTTACTACAGCTTAATCACCTCCTCGGTCTTCGCATCAAAAAAGCGATACTGAAGAATGCCGGCATCGTTGTCTTCCACGATCTTGAGCGTTTTGAGCTCAAAGGTTTTTTTCCATTTCTTGGAAATATTGTTCATCAATCCTTTGGTCAGATAAGCCGCCACGATCGGATTCACGTGCAGGTGCAGCGCCCGGTGGCCCTGGCTGACCAGGTATTTCAGATCGCGCTCCATATCATCGGCCAGCAGGATAGAAGGGCCTGTTTTGCCGGTTCCTTTGCAGCAGGGGCATTGCTCGGTGGTAGAAATGGTAATTTCCGGACGCAGCCGCTGCCGGGTAATCTGCATTACCCCAAATTTGGAAAGCGGCAGGATCGTGTGGCGTGCGCGGTCGGTTTTCATTGCCGCTTCCATGGCATCCTGCACCTTCTTGCGGTTTTCCGGCAGGCGCATGTCGATAAAATCGATCGAGAGGATCCCGCCGAGGTCGCGCAGGCGCAATTGACGGGCAATTTCTCCAACACATTCCAGGTTGGTTTGCAGTGCGTTGGCTTCCTGATTGGCTTCGGCGGTGCGGGTGCCCGAGTTGACGTCGATGACGTGCATGGCCTCGGTATGCTCAATGATCAGGTAGGCCCCGGAAGGCAGGCTCACGGTTTTGCCGAAAGCCGCTTTGACCTGCTTGGTAATATTGTAGGTATCAAAAACCGGTTGGGCGTTTTCGTAGAGCGAAACGATATCGGCTTTTTCCGGCGCAATGCGCGAGATGTATTGCTGCACTTCAGCGAGCAGGGCCTTATCATTGACAACGATTTTTTCAAAGGAATCGTTGAGCAGATCGCGCAGGATAGAAGTGGTTTTATCGCGCTCGCCCAAAACCTTTTTGGGTGCCCTGGCTCCGGCGAGATTTTCCTGCAGGGTAGTCCAGGAGGCGACGAGGTCGAGAATATCGCCGTGTAGTTCGGCGGTGTTTTTACCTTCGGCAGCTGTGCGGATGATGATACCGAAATTTCTGGGCTTGATCGCTTCGGCGATGCGCTGCAGGCGGCGGCGCTCTTCAGAACTGTGGATTTTGCGCGACACCGAGATGGTGTCGTTGAAAGGCGTCATGACCAGGAAGCGGCCCGGAAGCGAGATTTCGCAACTGAGTCGGGGGCCTTTGGTAGAAATAGGCTCTTTCAGGATTTGAACGATCACCTCGGGCTTGCCCTGCATCACTTCGGTGATTTTGCCGGACTTCGGAATCTCGGGCTGGTTTTCAAACCGGCCGAGGTCTTTTCCCCAGGGTGGATTTCCGGAAATAGCGCCTTGCGTAAAACGCAGCAGCGAGCTGAAGTAAGGAGATAAATCGGTGTAGTGCAGGAAAGCATCTTTCTCAAAGCCGACATCTACAAATGCAGCATTGAGGCCAGGCATCAGCTTTTTGACCTTTCCGAGGTAGAGGTCGCCGACCGAAAAGCCGTCCTGTCCCTGCTCATAGTGAAGCTCGACGAGTTTTTTGTCTTCGAGCAGGGCTATTTCCACGCCATTTTCATGGGTGTTGTTGATGATAAGTTCTTTTGTCATGGAGCCGGATGGCGCCCTTTTCATTTTCCAGGTCGTGAATAAATTGTATTACAGCGAATTAAGCATCCGGAACAAGTTCACACAAAACAATCCCTTCGTTAAAAAGAGCCACACTTCAAGGTCGACCCGGAAGCGGCTAAGTCAATGATCAAAAGAAACGGGCAGCACAAACCGACAGAATACCATAGGCGTTCAGGCTAAACGCTATAGTTTCACGCTACAGGATCGCGGCCCGTCGGCCTGTACCCTGGCACTACCTTTCAAAAGAAAGTGCTTTTCCTTTTCTGCTAAAATCCCGGAACACATGAGTGCGCCACGGCGTTTATCAGGAAAGGAAAAGCCTCCCGACAAAGCGGGACTTACTTCTTTTTATGGCGATTCTTACGCAGGCGCTTTTTACGCTTGTGAGTGGCGATCTTATGACGCTTTCTTTTTTTACCGCAGGGCATAATACAAATAAAGGGTTTGGAGAAAAAAAGGGTTGGTTCGTTTTTAAAAAGTTTGGAGGTAAGCGTCTACATCACGGCTAAACTCCGGATTGTTGACGACCTTTTTAGCACGTTCGAAGTATTCTACTGCTTTGGCACGGTCGCCTTTTCCTTTGTAGGCCTCTGCAATAAAGTAGAGTGCTTCCGTATTGCGTGGTTCCTGCTCGAGCACGTGGTTGAAGCGCTCAATCGCTTTGTCCCACTGCCCCGACTGAATGGCCAGCTGCCCCAGCAGAATCAATGCCGGAACGTTGTTCGGGTTTTCGCGCACTACGCCGAGCAGCAGTTGCACACCCTGCATCGTCTCGCCGGTGCCTTCGATATAGGCGCTCGCCAGATCAATTTTAGCGCTTTCAGAAGGCGCAAGGCTGTTTGCTTTTTCGAAGAGCGCAACGGCTTGCTGAGCATTCCACATCCGCACCGACGGCGAGTCGTCCGGCTGGTTGGCTACCAGGCTCAGAAAAAACCGGCCTGCAAAGGTGAGCTTTTCCGGTGATTTTTCCAACCCGGCTTCCAGTCCTAAGTAATGGCCGGCTGCCGAACCTTGCCGATGACGGGCCCACAGGCGGGCCAGTCGCCCAAAACCGGGAGCCAGCTGTACCGAATCGACCGCCGCACTTGCCAGGCTGTCTTCCACTGTCTTGATTTCGGTCAAGGCATGCTCCCCTACTTTTTGGCGGGCCAGCGCCATGACTTCTTCCATTGTTGCGGCTTCGGCATGCGCTTCGCCGCCCTCGTGAGGGGCATCTTTGGATTCCGGGCGCGCGCTGGCGGGTGGAACGGTAGGCGCCACAACATATAACAGGGCTGCAACCAGCACTGCTACACCGATACTGATGAAATGAACGGTACGCACGAAGGTCGCGAAGGTACGTGCTTTCCTTCAAACGTAGTTTCCTAAAAAAAGGAAAACATCTTCCGCTTATTCTGCCTCCGCTTCTTTGAACTCTTGGGACATCAGTGTTTCGCTTGCGCCCCGAACAGCCCCTATAAATTCTTTGGCAGGTTTGAAAGAAGGAATAAAATGTGCCGGGATCTGTACAGCCGTATTCTTTTTGATATTGCGGCCTACTTTGGCGGCTCTTTTCTTCAGGATAAAGGAACCAAAGCCCCGCACATACACAGGCTCTCCTTCCTTCAGCGACTCTTTGACTTCTTTAAAAAAGGCTTCCAGCGTCACCAGAATATCCACTTTCGGAATACCGGTTTTGTCGGCGATGCTATTGACCATATCAGCTTTTCTCATAAAAAAGAATAAAAAAGGATTTTAAATGCGATTAATAAAGCTCTCTGTGCATGTTTTGTGTAGATTATTCTGAGCACGTGAAAAGACCAATTAACCTGCCTTTTACAGGGGAAAGATATTGCACTTAATGCACTCAACAAAAGAAATTCCGGAAAAACGTATTTTGCAAAACTTTTTGGTAAAAATTTGCCAAAAACCTTCTACAAACTTCTGATTTTTTTCAATAAACCAGTTGTAGAATAACCTTCTACAAAAGGGATTATTGCTACTTCACCACCATTCCGGGTTACAAAGGGTGCGCCAACAATTGTTTCCGGAGTATAATCGCCGCCCTTGGCCAGCAC
>JAEVZP010000130.1 GCA_023392185.1 Bacteroidota bacterium | reverse complement strand
CATCTGGGGCCCGGCGATGGGTGCGAATGCGTATGTGGGGTTGAGGTGGAAGATCCAGTAAGCGCGGTTTTTAGCTATCCGTTATTGCGTTGCGCGCCAGTCCCGCAACGCAATAACGGTTTTTTCCGGAAAATGGAGATGGCGGCTCAAGGCCGCCATGACGGATAACGTACGAATCGGATAACGTCCGCTCCGGATCACCTACAGCGCGCGCTTTGCATCTCTACGTGCACTCTCAGCACACGTCATTGCGGGCTTGACCCGCAATCTCCACTATCCGTCATGGCGGGTCAAGCCCGCCATGACGGATAACGTACGCCCCGCATAATGTATACATATGTAATGCTGTGCATGTCATCTGAGTAGGAATCTGGACTGTTCCTGGTACCTCAGAGTACCCTCCTAGCACACGTCATTGCGGGCTTGACCCGCAATCTCCATTTTCTGCGTCGTAAGGATGGTTCGCTCACCTTTTGAGGGCAGGCGAACGCTGACCATTCTTTTTAACTTTGAAGAGTTCAAACAGATTCTTACTATGAATGGGTATCAGGCAGGGAAGGGCGGCTGGGTGTACATCATGAGTAATCCGTCGCGCAGCGTTCTTTATTTAGGTGTAACCAATAACATTCTACGGCGTGTTGCTGAGCATAAAGGTGGCATCAGCAAAGACGGCTTCACAGCTCAATACCATTGCACAGAATTAATTTGGCAAGAGCCGCATACCGACATTAGAGACGCGATCCGCCGGGAAAAACAGCTCAAGAACTGGAAAAGAGCCTGGAAGCTGGAGTTAATCCGAAAGGCCAATCCAGAATTGCTGGATCTAGCAAGGGAGTGGTTCCTTTCTGGAAACAATTCTTTCGAAACCGTATCACAGGAGACGTGAAGCTGTCTTACTACATTCTCCCTGTTGCGGGGATGGCGGGTCTGGGCCCGCCATGACGGAAAACGTACGCTGAGCGTAAGAATAGAATAAGAACTTTTCTTAGTACTATAGAGCGCACCCACAGCGCACGTCATTGCGGGCTTGACCCGCAATCCCTGTTTTACGTTTTATGGAGATGGCGGGTCAAGCCCGCCATGACGGAACACAACCGCTCCCGGTTACTCGGCGCACTTGTGCTCTAGAACCGTACCTCAGTACGCGTCATTGCAGGCCTGACTTGCAAGCCCTGTTTTATGTTTTATGGAGATGGCGGGTCAAGCCCGCCATGACAGAAAGTGAGCGCTCCCGGTTATGTGGCGCACTTGTACCCTGCCAATTGCACTCACAGCACCCGTCATTGCGGGCTTGACCCGCAATCTCCTTTTGCAGGATTTTAGTGATGGTAGTTAATAAACACATCCAGCTATACCGTGCAACCGTGTTCTTACGTCGTTCCATTTAAACCCCACCGGCGCATTCCTGATTCCTCTTTTATATTCCGTACCTTCGCGCCGCTTTAAAGCCAACTTAAACGGCCTTAAAGCGTTCTCCATTTACTATGATTAATGTTATAAATCTCTCCTTGCGCTACGGCAAGCGGGTTTTATTTGAAGACGTAAACATCAAGTTTACGGAAGGCAACTGCTACGGCATTATCGGGGCCAACGGGGCCGGAAAATCAACGTTTCTGAAGATTATTTCCGGCGAAATTGAACCCACAACCGGCCGGGTGGAAATCTCCAAAGGCCAGCGCATGAGCGTACTGAAGCAAAACCACTACGAGTTTGACGAGTTTACCGTCCTCGACACGGTGATGCGCGGCAACACCAAACTGATGGAACTGGCCGCCACAAAAGACGCGATTTACGCCGACCCCGACGCCACCGAAGACGATTACATGCGCGCCGGCGAACTGGAAGCCGAATACGGCGAGATGGGCGGCTACACCGCCGAAAGCGACGCGGCTTCGCTCTTGTCGTCGCTGGGCGTGAAGGAAGATGTCCACCACAAACTCGTTAAAGACATTGACGGCAACCAGAAAGTACGGGTGCTCCTGGCGCAGGCCTTGTTCGGAAATCCCGACATTCTGCTGCTGGACGAACCGACCAACGACCTCGACCTCGAAACCATCGCGTGGCTGGAAAACTTCCTCGCTGATTACGACAAAATCGTTCTCGTTGTTTCCCACGACCGCCACTTCCTCGATGCGGTTTGTACGCACGTAGCCGATATTGATTTCAAAAAAGTATCCCTCTTTGCGGGTAACTATTCGTTCTGGTATCAGTCCAGCCAGCTGCTCCTGAAGCAACGCACCGACGCCAACAAAAAGGCCGAAGACAAGATTGCTGAGCTGAAAGAATTTATTGCCCGCTTCTCGGCCAACGCTTCGAAATCCAAGCAGGCGACAAGCCGGAAGAAAGCCCTCGACAAGATTAAGCTGGAAGACATGACCGCTTCGAGCCGCAAATACCCGGCGATCCTGTTCAACAACCAGGTGCGCGAAGCCGGCGACCAGATTCTGGAAGTCAAAAACCTGACGAAAACCGTTGGCGGCGAGGTGTATTTTAAGAACATCAATTTTGACCTGAAGCGCGGACAGAAAGTGGCGATTCTGGCGGAAAACGGCCTGGCTACAACGGCGTTCTACAAGATTCTGATGGGCGAAGACACCGATTTTGAGGGAACTTTCAAGTGGGGTGTAACGATTACGCCAACCTACCTGCCCAACGACAACACCGAGTATTTTGACGGCAAGAGCGACAACCTGATTGACTGGCTGCGCGAATATTCAGAAGAAAAAGACGAAACCATTATCCGGGGCTTTCTGGGCCGGATGCTGTTTAGCGGCGAAGAAACGCTGAAAGCCTGCAACGTGCTCAGCGGCGGCGAAAAAATGCGCTGCATGATGAGCCGGATGATGATGCTCAAAGGCAACGTGCTCCTGCTCGACGAACCGACCAACCACCTTGACCTGGAAAGCATCACGGCGCTGAACAACGGCCTGAGCGATTTTAAAGGCACTATTCTATTCACCACGCGCGACCACGAGCTGGCCCAAACCGTCGCCGACCGCGTGATTGAACTGACGCCGAACGGCGCAATTGACCGCGAAAGCACTTTTGACGACTACATGAACGACGAACGCGTGAAAACACTGCGTCAGGAAGCCTACGGACAGCTGGCTTAGTCTTAAAATTGATTTTATAAAAAAGGACGCTTTTTTCCGGAAAAGCGTCCTTTTTATTTGAGACCTGACAGGTGGAGGGCGAAGCCTGCAGCTGCCGGTCAGGTCAGCAATATAACTTCCCGAAAACCACAATTTCCGGAAAATTCCTCTTCTGATTCCCGACTGACCTTACAAGCCTCCTGCGTTTTGCTTCGAACAGGACCGGTCCTGGGCAGGATTCTCCGCTGGTGTATTGGCATAGTCATAAAACCACGCTGCCCCGATTCCATACAAAAGGACATCTACCGGATCGGCAATGAAGCGGGGTTGCAAAAGCGGGAAAATACCTTCGGCGAGCACCGCAATCAGCACGGTGTAGCCGATAATCCATACGCCCGGAAACCGGTATGCCGGTCCTTTCCGGAACAAAATCTGCCTTTCGAGCAGCAATAGTTGCAGGAGGACCGGCATGGCCAGCAACGGATCCAGATAATCGTCCACAACCGGGAGGGAAACGCCCCATCCTTTTTGAAGGAGCTGATGCACACCTACCAAACCGGTCATCCACCAAAACCAAACCGGAAAATACCGCCACATCAAATAATAACAACAAAGATGATCGTCACAATCAGCAGCAGGACTGGCGAAAGCAGCAACACAAAAGCCAGCACGGGCAACTTCAGAATGGTTTTCAGGATCCGCAGCCAAAGGGGATCGGCAGGAGCCGGCATAAACCACTGAAATAAAAGCAACCCCTGCGTACGGATCAGATCAAGCAGCTCCTGACGGAAAGTGGGTTCATTGGACTTCATGGAAAGGAAAACGGCACCGGTATTGGCGGCGGCTGGGAAAGACAGCTCACAGCGTGCGTCAAAGCTAAGGCCTGGGTAAGACATTGTCTGTAGCCGTCCCCGAAGCCCGGCGTTACCTTCACCGCCTTCGCAGAATGAACGATATGAAGCGCTCCTTTTCACCCCAACGGCTGCTGAACGCAACCCTCACCGGCGTGGGGCAAATCATGTTGCAGGAAAACCGGTGGACCGGCGTCCTGTTCTTGATTGGACTTTGCACTGGTAACTGGATTTTTGGCGTTGCTGCTTTTGTAGCTTCCTCGATTGGCGCCCTGACGGCGCTGACGCTCCGTTTTCCGGAAAAAGAAATCAGCTCCGGACTGTATGGTTTTAGCGCGGCGCTGGTAGGTGTGGCACTGGTGTTTTTGTTTACCAGCACAATATTGCTGTGGGCACTCCTGTTGCTTGGAAGCGTTGCGGCCGCCCTGTTGCAAGGCTTTTTTCTCCGGCGGGCGCTTCCGGCGTACACCTTGCCGTTTATTCTCCTTACCTGGGCGCTGGTATTTTTCATTCAGCAAACAGCTTTGCTGCCGCCCGCTCATTTCGTTCAAAAAGTATTTACCGCTCCGGCGTATCCCTATCTTTTCGCCGCTACCAATGGTTTTGGGGAGGTTATTTTTCAGGACAGCCTTTGGGCGGGTCTTTTATTCTTTATCGGGGTTGGCATCAGCAATCCCCTGGCTGCCGGGTACGCGTTGGTGGCTTCTTTGATGGGTGCCGGCGTTGCTTTCTGGACGGGTGCGGAAGGCACCGAAATACAAATGGGTATTTTTGGTTTCAATGCGGTCCTGACCGCTATTGTGTTTGCAGGTCCTACCCGGCAGGCGGCTTTGTGGACTTTTCTGGGAGTTGCCATAACGGTGTTTCTGCACCTCCTTTTCGTTAAAACGGCTTGGTTCCGTTCCGTAGGCGGCCCTTTTACGTTTCCATTTGTTCTCGGGACGTGGATGACCCTGTTTTTCCGGAAAAAAATTCCAGCAAAGGCCGCATAAAGCTTTCGCTTTTTAATCCGGCAGGAATATGCAGCGGCACGCCTTTTTCCACCCACCTTGCGCCGACCTTTGCCCTCCGTTCCCCCAAAAAACCGGAAACCCTCCTGAATCTGATGGTACAAAAAAGAATCGACCTTTCCGATAAGCACCCGCACGATATTGCCGACGCCATCGGCGCACTCGAAGAACGCGAACAGCCGATCAGCTTTTTGCTGTTGCCCGGTGAACTGAAAGGAAAGGTTTTTTCGTATCTCGACCCGACTGCCCAGGAAAACGTCCTCAAAAGCCTGGGCAGCGAGGCCGTGGCGGAAGTGTTGCGCAGCATGCCGCCCGACGACCGTACCCAGGTATTTACCAACTTCCCGGACACGGTGATCAAGGAGGCCGTGAATCTGCTGCCCGAAGCGGAGCGCAAAATTGCCCTTTCGCTGATCGGTTATGAGGAAGAGTCGGTGGGCCGGCTGATGACACCCTATTATATTCAGGTTAAAAAGCACTGGACCGTAGAGCAGACGCTGCGCCACATCAAGCGGGTGGGGAAGAAGGCCGAAACGCTCAACTATGTCTATGTAGTTGATGACGACTTTAAGCTTATCGACGATATCCGCATCGGTGAAATCCTGCTGGCCGATGAATCGCAAAGCATTGCTTCGCTCCTGGGTGGCCATTTTATCTATCTGGTCACTACTCAAAACAAAGAAGACGCCGTGGACTATTTTGAGCGCTATGACCGGTCGGCCCTGCCGGTAGTTTCCGAAAACGGGGTGCTGGTGGGTATCGTTACGGTGGATGATATCATCGATGTGATGGAGCAAAGGGATACCGAAGACATCCAGAAATTCGGGGGGCTGGAAGCGCTGGATTTGCCTTACACCAAAACGCCCATCTGGGAAATGGTGCGCAAGCGGGCCGGCTGGCTCATTGTGTTATTTATCGGCGAAATGTTTACCGCCTCGGCCATGGGTTATTTCGATGCGGAGATTGAAAAAGCTGTGGTGCTGGCTCTTTTTGTGCCTCTGATCATCTCCAGCGGGGGCAACAGTGGCTCGCAGGCCGCTACGCTCATCATCCGCGCCATGGCCCTTAAAGAGCTGAACCTCAAAGACTGGTGGTATGTGATGCGCAAGGAAATTGTTTCCGGAGTCCTTCTGGGCGTAACACTGGGCACAATCGGTCTCTTACGGATTCTGATCTGGCAAAAAGCCGGCTTCTATGATTATGGTGTGTTCTGGTTGACTATTGGCCTGACCGTAGCGATCTCCCTTGTTTTGATTGTGCTGTGGGGAACGCTTTCCGGCTCTATGATTCCTTTTGTTTTAAAGAAATTGAAGCTCGACCCGGCTACCTCCTCCGCACCTTTCGTAGCCACTATGGTAGACGTTACCGGTTTGATTATTTATTTTTCGGTGGCCGCGTTTCTGCTTACCGGAAAGCTGCTTTAAAAAGCGTTTTTCCAGCGTGCGAAACTGTTCCCATTTCCGGAAAAATAACCCCGTACGGACTGTCCTGAGCAGCATGGGACATCTTTCGCTGGCCTTTCAAAAGAATCCCTGACCGGAGTGCGCTGGAAATCCGCTCTAACGGACCGCCGCCTTCTGCGAAATGGCCCTTTCAGGCGTACCTTTGGAAATATTTAGCTTATGAAAAAACTTATTTATACCTGCGCTTTTTTACTAACCGGAAGCGTTGCCCTGGCTACACCGGGCGATACCACCAAAATACAGGCTTTTTCGACCCTGCGACTGGCCAAATCGGGCTTCTACGGTAATTATGATACCACGCTGACTTTCCCGAACGGTGCTACGAGCTACCGGAATGTCTACATGACACTCGAGCTTGGGAAATATGCCTGTCCACCAAATGAGCAATATTGCGCTGCCTGGGATTATACCCTGCAATGCGTGCTGATGACGCCCGGCGGCGATACGGTAGAGCTGGGCCGCCTCATCACGCCCTACGCACAGGACGCCAACCCTTCTACACCGGCCAACTGGAAACATAAATACATTTTCGACGTAACCGACTATTATCCGTTGCTTCAAAACAACGCCGCAGTGCGGCTGTTTTATTACGGCTATTCCGGTGGCTTTACCGCCGATGTCCGCTTCGATTTTATAGAAGGGACGCCCGCCCGTTCGGTCAAAGGCATCAAAACGCTGTGGCACGGCGACTACTGGTATGGAAAAGCCGGCAGCCCGATCGACAGCTTTGTAAAAGCGAAAAATTATACCGCGCCTGCCGGAACAGTGAGCAGCGATCTGAAAATGACCATCACCGGGCATGGCATGGACGGCGCACAGAACTGTGCCGAGTTTTGTCCGAAAAACTACTATGTGAAGTCCAATGGTGCGCTGGTGCAAACCCAGCTCATCTGGCGTGATGACTGCGGCAGCAATGTGGTGTTCCCGCAGGGCGGCACCTGGATCTACGACCGGGCCAACTGGTGTCCGGGCAATCAGGTTGGGGTGCTTTCGCATACCATCCCGGGCCTTTCCGGCGGGGTGAGCCGGGCCATCGATGTTGACTTCGATCCCTACACTTCGGCGCCGGGCGGCAACGGCCTTAACGGAGATTATATGATGACCGGAACGATGATCTCCTACGGCGGCTTCAACAAACAAACCGACGCCGGCATCATTGATGTGGTGGCGCCTAACCGCGACCCGCGTTTCTCCCGCAACAACACGACCTGCAACAAGCCCGTGATCCGGGTGCAGAACAATGGTGCCAATCCCATTTCTTCCCTTAAAATCAGCTACGGGCTGGAAAAGCCGGGCTATACCCCTTCGGAATATACCTGGACCGGCGCGATTGCACCGCTGGGCACCGCCGATATTGAGCTGCCGATGGACCGGGGGGTGCGCAACGCTTCCGGAACCAACCTGACCTTCAGCGCCCGGATTGTGGAAGCAAACAACGCTGCTGATGAAGACCCGACCAATAATGTATTGCGTGTTCTCTTTGACGCTGCACCCCACTGGACCGAGAAACTTGTGATGCAGCTCAAGACCAACAATCGGGCAATGGAAAACAAATGGGAACTGTTTAACGATGCCGGCGTGTTGGTGCATTCCCGGCAGGGACAGGCCGCCAATACGCTGTACCGCGATACTTTGGAGCTGGCTTCCGGCTGCTACCGGCTGGTCGTCTCCGACGCCAACTGTGACGGACTGCGTTTCTGGGCCAATACGGCGCAGGGCACCGGTACTTTCTCGGTGATCAATGCCGCCACCCGTTTCCCCATTTCGCTGCCGCAGTATTACACCGGCGACTTCGGCTGTGGTTTCGAGCAACAATTCACCGTAGGGGATCCGCTTGGTGTGAAAGACTTTTCAGGCAATACCCCCGAACTGGGCTGCTTCCCGAACCCTGCGGGCAATCAACTGATCGTTTCGTTACAAGATGCTGCGCTGCAGGGACAGGTAGAGATTGCCGACCTGACCGGCAAAGTGCTTCTTTCCAAACAAGTTTCCGGAAATGAGCTGAAAGTCAATACCCAAAACTGGCCTTCCGGCTTGTATCTGGTGAAATATACGCATCAGCCTTCCGGCGAGAAAAAGGTGATGAAGGTGGAAGTGCTGCATTAATTCCGGAAAAAGAACCCTTTTTGCTCAAAACGCCGCTCCCGGTAATCTTCCGGAGAGCGGCGTTTTTCCGTTTCAGGCGTGCTTTTACGGAAGCGCTTTGTTGGTTTTGAAACAATCTGCGGAGATCTGTTGATATCCGTAAGAAAAAAGCGCACCGGTTTTCACAGAATCCGGATCTAAAGAGCGGCTTTAGCGGGTACGAAGGCCTGATTTTGAAGAAGGAGGAGGCCGGATTTCCGGAAAATCAGAGCCTTTTTCCGGAAATCAGGAATAAGGCCAGGCTGGAGAAAGGGTTCCGAAAAATCCACAAAAAAGCCCCCGGTTTCCGGGGGCTTTTTTGTGAATGGCAAAACGACTTAGGCGCTCAAAGCTTTCTGTACCAGATCGGCTGCTTCGCTCAGCAGGATGGCGCTCTGTACTTTAAGGCCGCTCTTATCGATCAGTTCTTTGGCGACTTCGGCGTTGGTGCCTTGCAGGCGAACGATAATCGGAATATTGATGTCGCCCATGTTTTTATAGGCCTGGATGACGCCTTCGGCTACGCGGTCGCAGCGCACGATGCCGCCAAAGATGTTGATCAGAATGGCTTTTACGGCCGGGTCTTTCATGATGATGCGGAAACCGGCTTCTACAGTCTGCGCATTGGCCGTGCCGCCTACGTCGAGGAAGTTGGCCGGCTCGCCACCCGCCAGCTTGATCATGTCCATAGTCGCCATGGCAAGGCCGGCACCGTTTACCATACAGCCCACGTTGCCGTCGAGTTTCACGTAATTAAGGTTGCTTTCGCTCGCCTCTACTTCCGTTGGGTCTTCTTCGCTTTTGTCGCGGAGTGCTTCCACGTCTTTATGGCGACCCAAAGCGTTGTCGTCGATGTTCATCTTGCAGTCTACTGCATAGATCTTATCGTCGGCGCTTTTGAACAGCGGGTTGATTTCGAGCATCGCGCAGTCAAGACCTACATAGGCGTCGTACAGGCTGGTAACGAATTTCACCATGTTCTTAAACGCGTCGCCGCTGAGACCCAGGTTGAAGGCAATATTGCGCGTCTGGAAGGGTTGCAGTTTCATGCCCGGTGCTACCCATTCTTTATAGATTTTCTCCGGCGTGCTGTGTGCTACTTCCTCGATGTCCATACCGCCCTCGGTAGAGTACATGATGACGTTTTGCTTTTTGGTGCGGTCGAGGAGAATCGACAGATAAAATTCCTTGCGCTCGCTCGGTCCGTCGGTGTACATATCCTTGGCCACCAGGATCTTGTTTACCTTCTTGCCGGCTTCGCCGGTCTGGATGGTAACGAGGGTATTGCCAAGGATATTTTGAGCGACTTCCTGGGCCTGATCGGCGCTTTTCACTACCTGTACACCGTGTTGCCCGGTCGCTTCCTTCATGGTGCCTTTTCCGCGACCACCGGCGTGGATCTGCGCCTTGATAACGGCAAATTTGGTTCCGTTGGCAGTTGCCATTTGCTCGTAGGCTTTTACTGCTTCGTCGGCAGTTTCTACGGCAACGCCCTCCTGGACGGGTACATTGTATTTTTTGAGCAGTTCTTTCGCCTGATATTCGTGAAGGTTCATGCGGTGCTTGGAAGGATAAAAATAAAAGTTAGAAAAAGCGGGGCGAAGATAAGAAATGCGCGTGAGGGTTGGTAGGATTGTTTGCATAGAAGGTCCTGCCGGCCTCTTAAAAATCTTATTGCAGCTCAATCCACAACAGCTTGGTTTGGCCGTCGTCGTTATCGGTGATAGCCAGGAATTTCCGTCCGCTGTGTTCGGTGTCTTTCGGATCCGGCATAATGCCTTCAATTTTTTCGCGGGCTTTCCCGCCGCTCTTTTGGTACACCGGCCACAATGATTTTACCCGCCAGCCGGAAGCCTTTTGTTCCAGCAGGCCGATGGCTGAACCCAGAACGGCACCGTCGGACTGTGCGTCGTTGGTTGCTTCCTGCGAGGCACTAAACACAAGAGTCCTGGAGGGGTGCCACGGGCTGTTGGCAACACCCGAAAAGGTATAAGTCGCTTTTTGGGGCAGCGGCAGGTCCAATATTCTTACTTCCGGTGTAGGGCCTTGGTTGTGGAAATACCGATAAAGAGCTTCCCAAGAAAACTGAAAGCCTTGCTGACTGCCCCGGTTAAGGAGCAGAATGCTGTCTTGTCCTACACAAACCGCACCTTCTATATTGAAAGTTGCTGCCGAAAGACCTGCCTTGTTTCGGATATGCCGGTAAAAAGCACCCGCATCGAAGGTCTGCCAGTCATTGCCCGGGCCGGAGGTAACCGATATGACTTCCCGGGTAGGCGAAACACTGCCGGAGCCAAATAAGATCATTGCCTCTTCAGCCTTCCCACCCTTTAAAAGTACCAGCGCCTCGTAATCGTGTTTCTGATCCCGGGGCATTCGGTGTAGCTGACTGTTGGTGGTCGTAATCCACCGTTTTTGGAGTTGTGTTTCGTTGGAATGAAGCGCATAAACAAAGAGATAGGGAGCATCATCACTGATGATATATACCTGCCCGCCATTGTGGATAAAATCAGAGCCGGAAGGCAGCTGCGGCAAGATCTCCGTTCGGGTGATGACTGCCCTGGTGAAACGCGCTTCTTCCGGAGGAGCCGGAAGCGGTGCGCAACCCCAGAGCGAAAACAGCAGCGATAGCAGTGTGCATTTTTTCAAAAGATCCATATCCCAAATGCCTGCAAAAACAAAGCCCGCTTCCGGAAGGAAAGCGGGCTTTTACTAAAAAGAAAATCGTTGTCAGTCGATAAAACCCAGGCGGGCGAGGTATTTGTCCATATCGCGGGCCTGCGGGCTCATAGGGTAGATGTCGCGAACTTTTTTATAGGCTTTGATCGCCTGTTCCGGCTGATTGGCCATCTCGTAGGCCATGCCGGCGCGCTGCAGATACAGGGGCGAAAGCGCCATGTCTTTTTCGTCCGAAGCCGCTTTCTCATAGGCCGATATGGCTTCTTTCAACTTGCCCGTTTCCATATAAGCATCGCCGATAGCCCCCTGGGCCGCATGGGCCACATAGGTGCCTTCCCCGTCAAAAGCCTGCAAGTGCTTAATAGCATTGGGGAAATCGCCCAGTCGCAGGTAACAGATACCGGCATAATACTGGCACAGATTGGCCGTCTTGGTGCCGCTGTATTTTTTTATCACCTTCAGAAAGCCGGGATGTTGCCCGTCGCCGTTGAGCGCCAGATTGGTAGAATCGTTTTCAAAATGGCGTTGTGCATACGAAACCGCAGTGGCTGCTTTTTCGTTTTGGCCGCTGGTGTAAAAACGATAGCCGATGCCACCGAGAATCAACAGCGCCACCGCCGCGACGATCATATTGACGCGCTTTTTATTTTGCTCGTAGCGGTACTGAAGCTTATCTATGGCGGTTACTTCCGGCTTTATAACCGGTACTTTACGCGGAGAAGGCGTGGGATTGGGTTTCTGGGCAGTTGCCATATAAGTAAAGACTAATGTGCTGTGGGCCGATGGCCGGGTAATGAAGGGAATAAGAAGGGGCGGGAGTGCCCCAAAAGGCTTTTTAGTCCATGATATACGGATAGTCGTCCTCCGCATAGATGTCGCCATACACCTCGCTATCGTCGGGCCATGGGCTGTTTTCAGCAAACTCAACCGAGGCGGCTACTTCTTCTTTCACACGATCGTTGATGACTTCCAACTCGTCTTCGGTCGCCCAGCCTT
>JAEVZP010000230.1 GCA_023392185.1 Bacteroidota bacterium | reverse complement strand
TCGCCAGTGGGCTTAATTGAAAGTGTGAAGATGATTAACCAGGCCACGAAAGTGGGAGCCTTCGCCGAACCACAGATGAAATCACTATGCTGAGTCAGGGGTGTTCGGGAAAGAATAATTTTCCGGAAATTATCTGCTTTTAACCCGGTTTTGGATGCTGCCTGCAGCTGTCTTACCTTGTTGGGGCTTATGAAGCGATCTCTCCTTTTTTGCCTCGCTTTCGCCACCCTTGCCGCCTGCACCGCGCCTAAAAAGCTCCTGGTGGCCGAAGCACCGCAGGGCCGTTTTTATAAAATTGACTCCACCGTTGGAACGTCGGAAAAACTCACCAATTTTCTGACGCCCTACAAAGCCGGGGTGGACACCCAAATGCAGGTAATCGTAGCGCGGCTGGACGGGCCGGTGACCAAGGCGCAACCCGAAAGTACGATGGGCAACCTCGTGGCCGACGCGCAGCTGGAAGCCGCCCGGAAAATAGATCCTAAAGTGGTGGCGGCGGTCTCCAACTACGGCGGTTTGCGCATCCCGATGATTCCCAAAGGGCCGGTGACGCTGGGCAAGATTTACGAGCTGATGCCGTTTGATAATACCGTTTGTATTGTGGAAATTCCCGGAAAAGTAGTGCAGGAATACTGCAACGCCATGGCCAAGCGCAAAGGCTGGCCCGTTTCCGGCATTTCCTTCACCATCACCAAAGACGGCGAGGCCACCGACATTCTGATTGGCGGCCAAAAAGTAGACCCGGCGCGGCTGTATAAGTTTTCGCTCAACGACTACAACGCCCGCGGCGGCGATAACTGCGATTTTCTCATTCCACTGAAGAAACGCTACACCACGGTGTTTATCCGCGATGCCATTATAGGTCATTTGTCCCCGTCCATTTCCGGAAAATCTTATCATCCTTACCTCGATAACCGCGTGCGCTATGCCGAGTAGAAGAACTTTTTTAACCCGCTCGCTGCAAGCGTCCGGCTTGCTGCTGGCGGGCGGTTTTCCGTTAAGCGCTTTGGCAGCAACGGGTGGAACCAAACTTACGATTCTCCACACCAACGACGTGCACAGCCGGCTGGAACCGTTCCCGAACGTGGAAGGCGAAAAATTTGCCGGGCAGGGCGGGGTAGCGGCGCGGGCGGCTTTGATTGATAAAATCCGGCGGGAAGAAGACCATGTCCTGCTGTTTGACTGCGGTGATATTTTTCAGGGAACCCCCTATTTTAATCTCTATAAAGGCGAGCCGGAAATCAAAGCGATGAGCCTGATGGGCTACGACGCCGCTACCATGGGAAACCATGATTTCGATGCGGGCGTAGAAGGCTTTGCGGCTCAGCTTCCAAACGCGAATTTCCCCATTTTGTGCAGCAACTATGAGTTTTTGCGCACCGCGCTGGAAGGCAAAACCCAGCCCTATAAAGTTTTCCGGAAAGGACCGGTAAAAGTGGGCGTTTTCGGGCTTGGCATTCAGCTCAAAGGGCTGGTAGCTGATGATGCCTGCAAGGGGGTGCATTACCTGGAGCCAACCCGCATCGCCCAGCAAATGGCAGATAAACTACGCAAAGACGAAGGCTGCCACCTGGTGGTTTGCCTGTCGCACCTCGGCTATGAATACAATTCCCGGAAAGTGAGCGATAAAGTGCTGGCCAAAGAAACCGACGGGATCGACCTGATTCTGGGTGGGCACACCCATACCTTTCTGGACGAGCCCACGGTTCTAACCAACAAATCTGGCAAGGAAGTGCTGATTCATCAGGTGGGCTGGGCGGGCCTGCGGCTGGGCAGAATAGATATTTATTTCGACGATAAGCCAGCGCCTAAAAGCGTTGCCTCTGCTGCTTTACCGATTCTGAAATAAACAAGAGGGAGCGGATTTTTTTTTTAGGTTTTCCGGGCACAAATTCGCGGTTCCTCCGGTTGGAAGTCGGGTGCCGCGTCAGCCCGCTTTGGGGTTGTCTTAAAAGCCCAAAAGCGTTTTGGTCGCTGATGCCGACCGGTGGTGTTTTGAGGTTTTCGATTCTGATGCCTGCATTCCCGGTGCGTATTCTGCTGGTTTGCAGGCTTTGTCAGCCCCGGTAATTTTCTTCAGATTTAACAACGTGTCTACATCTCTCATGCCCTCCAGCAAGCAGCCCAAAGAAACCACACCGACCCGCACTGCGGGACCGGCGATGGCGGCGGCTGCGGCGGCCTGGCAGAGTTGTCTGGACCTGATTCACCCGGCTATCGAAGCCCGTGCTTTCCAGACCTGGTTTGCGCCTATTAAGGCCGTGCGGTTGCAGGGCGCCGAGCTAACGTTGCAGGTGCCTTCGGCTTTCTTTTATGAGTGGCTGGAAGACCATTACCTCGAACTGCTGACCCGCACCATTCGCAAAGTATTGGGCCGGGAAGGCCGCCTCGAATATGAAGTGCCGGTGGTGATGCCTACACGTCAGCAGCAAGGGAGCGCCGTGCACATGGCAGCTTCCCAAACCAAAAAGCCTTCGGCGCGTGGCAATACGGTAGCCAACACCGGTGAAATTAAAAATCCGTTTAACCCCAACCCCTATGCCATTCCGGGGCTCAAGCGCATTCAGATTGACCCGCAGCTCAACTCCGGCTATACTTTTGAAGCCTGTGTGGAGGGCGATTTTAACCGCCTGGCACGCAATGCCGGCATGGCGATCGCGCAAAAACCCGGTCAGACGGCCTTCAACCCGATGATTATCTTCGGGCCTACCGGTTGCGGCAAAACCCACCTGTCGCAGGCGATCGGCAATCAGGTGCGGGTGGTGCATCCTTCCAAAACGGTGCTGTATGTGTCGGCGGAGAAGTTTATCAACCAGTTCACCGAACACTCCCGCAACGGCAACGTCAACGATTTCGTGCATTTCTATCAATTGATAGACGTGCTCATTGTGGATGATATTCACTTCTTTGTGCCGGCGCAGAAGACGCAGAAAGTCTTTTTCAGCATCTTCAACCACCTGTACCAGAGCGGCAAGCAGATTATCCTCACTTCCGACACGCCGCCCAAAGACCTCGAAGGCGTGGAGGAGCGGCTGTTGTCGCGTTTTCGCTCGGGCCTGACCGCCGAGATGAACGCGCCTGATTTTGACACCCGGAAAAATATCCTGCTGCGCATGATGAAGCGCGATGGGTTGCAGATTCCGGCCGAGGTGGTGGCCTTTATCGCGCAGAATGTTCAAAGCAATATCCGCGATCTGGAAGGGGCGCTGATCTCCCTGCTGGCCCAGTCTACGCTCAACAAAATGGACATCAACCTGGAACTGGCGCGCCGGGTGATGAAAAACTTTGTGAAAATGCCCGCCCTGGAGCTGACCCTGGAGCACATCCAGCGGACGGTTGCCGGCTTTTTCGAACTGCCGTATGAGCGCATCTCCACGCGGACGCGGCAGCGCGACACGGTTCGCGCCCGGCAGGTGTCGATGTATCTGTCCAAACAGTTCACTGAAAATTCCCTGAAGGCCATTGGGGTGCATTTTGGCGGCTATGACCACAGCACGGTGCTGCATGCTTTGCAGGCAGTGGAAAATATGCTGGATACCGATCCCGATTTCCGCAGTCAGATTGAGGAGCTGAAAGTGCTGGTGCAATCCAATCCGGAGAAGTAATTGCTTGCTCCAAAACGAAATTCCGACCGGCTTTTTGAGTGCTTCGGAAGGCACTTGTTTTTCGTAAGGAACGCCGTTTGGGGGAAGTCAGAAATTTGTGTGGGTCTCTATTTGGAAATCCCGAAACGACGCTTATCTTTGCACCCCTTCGACGAAGGAAACGTTCTTTTTAGAGCCCGGAATGCAGTCCTTTTTCCGGTATTGAAAATCTCCCCGGTGAGGTGGGTGAGTGGCTTAAACCAATAGTTTGCTAAACTGTCGTACGGGTTAAACTGTACCGGGGGTTCGAATCCCCCCCTCACCGCTTTTCGGCTTTTTTATAAAGCTGGAAAACAAACGCAGCGATGCGTTGGAACAGGGAAGTAGCGCAGATGGTAGCGCACCTGGTTTGGGACCAGGGGGTCGCAGGTTCGAGCCCTGTCTTCCCTACTTGTTTTAAGAAAAAAGCGCGTGCCCCGCAAGGCACGCGCTTTTTTGATTCGCTTATTCCTGTTTATCCGCTCAGGCCTTTGCGCAGCTGTGCCGTCATGCCGCTTGTATAGGTTTCCCAGCGCTCCAGCACCTGCCGGAAATCATCGGGCAGAGGTGCTTCAAAAAACAACTCTTCGCCGGTAGCGGGGTGCCGGAAGCCCAGCTCGCGCGCGTGCAGCGCCTGCCGGGGCAAAATCTCAAAACAGTTTTCGACAAACTGCTTGTACTTCGTAAAGACGGTGCCTTTTACAATACGATCGCCGCCATAGGTTGCGTCGTTAAATAAAGGGTGGCCAACCGACTTCATGTGAATGCGGATCTGATGGGTCCGGCCCGTTTCCAGGCGCATTTCTGCCAGCGTTACATAATGAAAGCGGCGCAGAACGGTGTAATGCGTGATGGCTTCTTTACCATGATCGCCTTCCGGGAAAGTAGCCATGATTTTCCGGAAACGCAGATCGCGGCCCACCGGTACATGGATCGTTCCGCTGTCTTCAGCCAGGTCTCCCCACACAAGCGCTATATAGCGACGGTGTACGGTATGGGCTTTAAACTGCGCAGCCAGCTTCACCATCGCATCGGGTGTTTTGGCAATGAGCAACAGACCGCTCGTGTCTTTATCAATCCGGTGCACGAGGCCTACGCGTGGCAGGTCTTCGCTGTCGAGCGCTTCGGCACCCAGGTAAAAAGCCAGGCCGTTGATCAGGGTGCCTTCATAGTTGCCGCAGCCGGGATGCACGACCATACCGGCGGGCTTGTTGACGACCAGCAGGTGATCATCTTCATACACAATATCGAGCGGCATTTCCTGGGCTACTACCTCAGCACTTTCCGGTTTGCGGGTGTCATACACCAACACGTCGTCGCCGGGCCGCACTTTATAGTTGGATTTGACCGGCTGCCCGTTCACCAGCACCATGCCGTCATCCACAGCCTGCTGAATCTTGTTGCGGGTAGCGCCTTCAATGCGGTTGTGGAGGAACTTGTCGATGCGCAACAACTCCTGCCCTTTGTCCACCTTCAGGCGCAGGCGCTCGCGCAGTTGGGGCGCTTCGTCTGTCTCTTCCGGGTCTTCCGATTCTTCAATATCAGTTGCGTAACGGGCCATAGGTTTTGTTCTTTAAGGCCGCAAAATTACGTTACAGGGCCGCCCAACGCCGGATGGCCTGCGGCGTAAGAGTGATAT
>JAEVZP010000142.1 GCA_023392185.1 Bacteroidota bacterium | reverse complement strand
CCCCTGGACAGCGGCGTTCACACCGTTCGGGTGGCCTATACCGCAGCGGCCTCTGTCCGGTTTTCCGATTGGGTGCAGCAGTACAGCTTCCGGTATGTGCTTGCACCGGCTAAATACTGGAAATCTTTCCGGAATCTGGAGGTAGAATTACGGCAGGAAGGGCCTTTAAAAAACATTCAAACCACACTGGGGCCGCCCCGCGAAGGCGCTATCGGTCGCAGCGCCACCTGGACTTTTGAGACCCTGCCCGCCGATGATTTTCAACTTTCTTTTCAGCCGCCGGTGAGCCATTGGGCAAGGACATTGATCATGATAAGCCCGCTGGGCCTCGCCTTGCTTGCGCTGCTGTTGCTGGGCAGTCTGCACTTGCTGTGGGTGCGCCGCTACCGCCGCCGGCATCCGCCCAAAAAGTACTCGCCGCCGGTGATTTTGGGCAGCTGGATCGTGCCGCTGCTGGCTCTGATTGTTTTCATCGGTTCGTTTGGTTGGATAGATAATGTCATTGGCGAAGTGGCGGGCCGGCGACATGGCTACGTTTTTTTCTACCTTGTTTTCTATCCTGTTCTAATGCCTTTCTACTGGCTTTGGGTGCGGGCGATAGACCAGCGTTGGAAACGACGTTTCAATGCATAAAAAAGGGCTTTTAAAAAGAAAATTTCCGGAAACAATTTTCCGGAAATTGGGACCGGTTGTTCCAATACACAGCCCGATACTTCTAAACAAAAAAGCTGCCCGGCACAGATGCCGGACAGCCCGCTCCCACTAGTATAACACGGTCTGAATCGCGGCGTAGTATTATTTTCTTTCGCCCTGGAGGGCCAGCTCAATCTGCATATTGGGCAGGATGTATTTATCATCCGGTAAGGCCGGGTCGGCGGCATAGTTCATGCCCCAGCGCGTGCGGTCCACACTCACTTTTGCCGCCACCTGCATCCGCTTGTCCGTCAGGGTGATGCGCGCCGGAAAGGTTACTTCCAGCGGCTTGCCCAGCATCGTGAGATTGCCGTAAACGGTGTAGTTCGCACCGGCCACTGCTGTGGTGTCTTTTCCGGAATAGTTCTCCGTGCGCTTAATCTCGTACGTGAGATTCGGGTGCAGGGCCATGTTGAAGAAATCGGGGCTTTGCAGGTGGTGAATCAACAGGTGTTTCAGGCTATCTAATGGCAGGTTGAAATTTACCAGACTGGACAGCGGCATCTGAAACGTGCCACCGGTTACCACGCCGTTTTCTACACGAATGTCTTTGCCTTCCACGCGCAGGCTGCCTTCATTAAAATAGCCGGTGCGCTGAAGGCCTTTCCAGCGGGCGGTAGAAGAATCGGCTACCAGTTGGTAGGTTTGAGGCGGGGTTGTGGCCTCGTCTTTTTTGCAGGCCGTAGCCAACAGCAGCACGGAAAGTGCTATTGCAATTGGGGTGTTTTTCATTGGTTTTTTTTAGAAAGAAAAAGAGGTATTTACTTGGATGTGCGCATGGCATACCGCTGCACGGGGTGCGCAATCGGCTTCAGGCTGCGGAGGTAATCATAGATCGCGCCGAGGTCTTCGGGCGTCATGCCGGCATACATCGTCCACGGCATCGGCGTGTTGAAATCCTGTGGCCCAACAGCAGCAGCTTTGTAATTGCTGTCGGCGTAATTCCGGAAACGGTTTACAAAAGTCTCTTTGCTCCAGCTGCCGATACCGGTCCCGGCGTCAAACGTGATGTTGGGCGAGCGCAGCGTGCCGGCGGGCTGCTCAAACGCCATACCGCCGCCAAACTCGGTTCCGGGAATTACAGCGCCTTTCTCAGTCTGACTGTGGCAGTCCACGCACCCGGCCACATTCACCAGATACGCGCCGTAGGCAATTGCATCGTGCTTTGCGGGTCGTGTTACAAAAGCGGCTTTCTGAGGCATGGTGTTGATCAGCAGGCTCACGGGGAATGCCGGCTCGGAAGGCGGCGGGGTGTTTTCCACCGGCGGCAGCGTGCGGATATACGCGATCATGTCTTTCACATCCTCGGCATCCATGCGCCCAAAACGGTGGTAAGCCATGACCGGAAAAAGCGCTTTGCCTTCTTTATTCACCCCGGTTGTGACGGCCCGGAAAATCTCGCCGTCGGTCCAGTCAGCTAGGTGGTAAGGCGTAATATTCGGCGCGTAAAAATTTCCGGGGAATCCCATTTCCGATATAAACGCTTCGCCGCCGCCGCCTTGTCCAGCCGCTGCCATCGGACCAGAATACAGGCTCCAGTCGCGCTTGCTGTGGCAGTCCATACAAACCGCTACGTGATGCGCCAGATATTTTCCGTGCGCAATGCGCTCCGGCGTTTTTTGGACTGTCAACTGCGGCGCTTCACCGGTATTTGGCAGTGCCGTTTTGAGATAAATCCCGCCAATGGCGAGCAGCAAGAGGATCGCACCGAGAACAATGCCGGTAATTTTAAGGGCTTTCATGGGTTTTTGATATTAAAAGGGTTCCCTAAAGCTACTCAACAGACAATTTCAAATTCACCGGTGCAATTCCGCTGGTGTAAACGGTAATGACCACCATGCCGCGCGGCAGGTCTTCCAATGCAATCGTTTGTGCGTGTGGAGCCGGACGGGAGATTTCGCGGAGTACCCGTCCGGAAAGATCGCGCACCACAAGGCGGGTCATCGCTTCACCTTCGCTGATAACGGTGCAGACTTTGGTCGCCGGATTGGGATACACCCGAATGGCCGAAGGGGCCGCTACCGTTTCCACCGCCGCAGGAATGTTGTTGATGTTTTTGATCCGCGCCACAAAGGCATTGCTGTTATTACCAGGCAGCACCTGCTGACCGGTTACATAGGCATCGCCAAGGTTGTTGATAAATATGTTTCGGGGGATCAGCCATTCTCCACTCAGGCTGGTGTAGCGCAGCTCGTTGAGGATATTTCCGTTGGAGTCAATATTCAGGGCCAGGAGCTGTCCGTTTCCGGAAGCATCAAATTCACTGCCCAGCACGTAAAAAGTCCCATTAAACGTAGGCTCAATCGCCAGACCTTCCCGCATATCAAAAGGGCCCACCATGCGCTTGTCCCAGAGCACATTTCCGGCGGTATCTACCCGTGCCAGAAACATTTCAGACCGGAATCTACTAGGGTTGCGGTTTTTTACACCGGTGAAAATATAGCCGGTGGGTTGCGCCGGGTTGCCTACCGGAGCGAGGCTCCAGATCCAGTCTACCGTGTCGGCATTGCCGTAGTGTTTGTTCCATATCTGCCGCCCGGAGTCGTCGGTTTTCACCAGCCAGGCATCGTCGTGGCGGGTGCCGGTGCGATACGAGTAGCTGCCACCGGCCAGCATAAATCCACCATTAGGCGTGCGCTCTATCTGCCAGGCATCGTCATACAAAGCGCCGCCGTAGCTGCGGTCCCATAGCTTGTTGCCATTCAGGTCGGTGCGCAGGAGCCAGGCATCAATGTTGCCAGTAGAATCGTCTGCAATGGTTCCGCAAAGGGCAAAGCCATTGTTGAGGCGCAACATGTTGGCCACGGCTGTTGTTTTTCCGGCGATTGGGTAATCTTTGCGCCATACCAGCCGGCCACTGTCGTTAAACTGTATCAGAAAAGCGCGTGCGCTGCGGCCCGATACGGTGTCAAACGAAATACCGGCTACCATCACCTCGTTGGATAAGGGCGTCAGCACACAGAAGCCGTTTTCGCTTCGGTCGGGCGACGGCAAAGTGCGTGTCCAGAGCGTGTCGCCGTTGGGTTTGATTTTCACCAACAGCAAATCGGAGTTGTTAGAGCCGCCGGTGAAATGGCTGCCGGTAAAGTAAAAATTATTGTCCCAGCCGCGGGCAATAGACCTGCCTGCGGAAGGATTGGCGGCGTAATTGGATTTAAAGAAATCCACGCTCTGGGCTTGGGCGCCGGCGGTTGCCAGTGCGGTGAGCGCAGCGGCACACAGCCACAGACGCGCTTTTTTAGGAATGATTCGGATCATTTTGAAGGAAAAAGGGGTGTTAGAAAAATGGAAATGGATGTTTTTAAAAGCCGCAATACCGTTGCACCAGCGCCGTATAAGCACCGGATTTTTTGGCTTTTCGCGCCAGGCGGCGCAGCAGCGGATTGAGCAGCGCCAGGAAGCCGGTGGTGTGCATATCGCTGATGTCGGAAATGATAGCCAGGTGCGTGAGGCTGCGTGGAACTGCTTTTTTGTTGGTCCGTCCGTCGGCGGCCAGCCCGTAGAGGATGTGCAGCGATTGCTCAAAGCCCCGGCTTCCGGGCGTAATGGTGGTGAGAAATAGTACCGGTTCAGCACCGTCGTTAAAAAAGCGGTGAATCATTCCCGGAAAAACCGTTACCGCCTTGCCTTCCCCGAGCTGCACCGGTTTGCCGTCCACTTCCAGCCCCAGATTTCCCGAAATAACTTCAAATGTTTCGGTCAGAACCTTATGGAAATGCAGCGGCGTGCCACCGCCGGGCATCAGCGTCACCTGCACGCGGGTTTGCTCCCCACCCGTTTCCGCAGCGGTTTCCAGAAACGTAACCGTGTCTCTAATCACCGGGTTTACAATCGTGCGCAGGGCATTTTGAGACGGCGGGCAGGTGGCAGTCATGACGTTTGTTTTTTTGGGGGAAGTAAGGAAGGAAAGA
>JAEVZP010000077.1 GCA_023392185.1 Bacteroidota bacterium | reverse complement strand
CCCTTCTTTCAGGTTGCGCTCCAGCAGCAGGTCGAGGCCGGGTTCGTAAATCGGCGATTGGCCGGCCCGCAGCTGTTCTACTTTTTCTGCCGACACATCCACACACACCACGTCGTTTCCCATCTCTGCAAAACATACCCCGCTAACAAGTCCGACGTAACCGGTTCCAACAATGGTAAGCTGCATAGGAGAATTAAAAACGTTTTTTAAATAGAAGAGGCAAAGGTAGGCGGTGGTCTCCTAATCAAAGCGGCGGTTTGCTGCAGGGAAAAGCCTGACCATCAAGGTGACACAGTTGCGGTTGAAAAATGGGTATCTGATAGCAAAATGTTTGTCAGGCTGCCCTTCGACAAGCTGCCCTTCGACGAGCTCAGGGTGACACGGTTGGTGGTAAAAAAATGGATGTCAGGCTGCCCTTCGACGAGCTCAGGGTGACACGGCTGGTGGTAAAAAATGGTTGTCAGGCTGAGCTTGTCGAAGCCCGTTAACAAAGCACAGCAGCCCTTCGACAAGCTCAGGGTGACAAGGAGGGCGTCATCATTTTCTATATAGAAATTGCATGTTGGTCCTCGAAAGGGTTTGAAATTTTTGAAGGATTTCTAATGGTGTGTCCATAGTAGCTTTATTGTTTGTAAGATTTGTATGAAACGTTACTATGTCTATCTGCTGCGCTGCATGGACGGCAGCTATTACGCCGGCGTTACCAATAATTTGGAGCGGCGTCTTTGGGAACACAACAACGACCCTTCTTCACAACATTATACTTATTCCCGACGGCCAGTCGAGCTGGTGTGGGCCGCAGACTATAAGGAGATCAAAGATGCCATTCGGTTTGAAAAGCAGCTAAAAGGCTGGAGCCGAGCTAAAAAAGAAGCTTTGATCGCAGGGGACTGGAGCGAAATCATTCGGCTTTCTAACCAAAAAAACGCCTTGTCAGGCGTCCCTTCGGCAGGCGGCCCTTCGGCAGGCAGCCCTTCGACAAGCAGCCCTTCGACAAGCTCAGGGTGACAGAAAATGGATGTCAGGCTGAGCTTGTCGAAGCCCTATCCTATCCGGGAAACTTTCGAAAATTCTTAGCTTGCAGCCCCGTTCGGCTCCCGCAAGGTCCGGCTTTCTTTTCATATGCCCCGCATCCTTCGCATCCTCAACCGCCTCATTATCGGCGGACCGGCACTCAACGCTGCCTACCTCACCCGGTATATGGCGCCGGAATGGGAAACCAAACTGGTCATCGGTGGCAAAGACGATCACGAGCAGGATGCCGACCACCTGACCCAAAAGCTGGGCATCGAGCCGGTGGTGATTGGGGAGATGAAACGGGCCATCCGCTTTTCTGAAGACCGGGCGGCCTATCAAAAACTTAAAAAGATTATCACCGATTTTCGGCCCGATGTCGTGCACACCCATGCTGCCAAAAGCGGGGCGCTGGGGCGGTTGGCGGCCCATGCCTGCGGCGTGCCGGTGGTGGTACATACCTTCCACGGGCATGTGTTTCACAGCTATTTTGGTCCCGTCAAAACCTGCCTTTTCCTCCAGACCGAGCGTTATCTGGCCCGGCGGTCTTCCGGTATCATCGCTATATCTGACATCCAGAAAAGCGAACTGGCCGACACCTACCGGATTTGCCCCACCGAAAAGATTTCGGTGATTCCCCTCGGCCTCGACCTGGATGCTTTTGGGCAGGACGGGCCGGAAAAAAGAAGCGACTTCCGGAAACAATACGGGTTGGAAGATGCAGCTCTGGTCATTACGATCGTCGGGCGCATTGTTCCCGTCAAAAACCATCCGCTCTTTGTGGAGATGGCTGCGCGCGTGGCCGCCGCTGCCCCCGGCCAAAACATACGTTTCCTGATTGTGGGCGACGGCGATGCCCGCCCGGCCATGGAAGCCGCTTTCCGGAAAACGCCGGTTTCTTATGCTTATTTCCCCGAGAATCAAGCGCCCGCACAGGCCCTTTGCATTTCGTGGTCGCGCGAGGTGGACCGCGTGTTTGCCGCCTCCGATATTGTGGTGCTGACGTCCTTCAACGAAGGCACGCCGGTATCCATGATTGAAGCGCAGGCAGCCGGCAAGCCGGTGGTGTGCACCCAGGTGGGCGGCGTGGCCGATATCATCGCCGATGGAGTCTCCGGATTTGTGGTGCCGACAGGAGACGCATCTGCTTTTACAGAAGCGGTCTTAAAACTGGTTGGGGATGCCGACCTGCGCCGCCGGATGGGCGAGGCCGGGAAAAAGGCCGTCTTGTCGCGGTTCTCCTATCAGCGCCTGGTGGGGGATATGGATGGCTATTACCGCCGGTTGCTGGGGTAATAGCCTGTGTAGAAAATCAGTAGCATGGCCGCTCCGGATAAAAGACCGGGGAGGGAAACGCAATGATTTTGCAACCCTTTCCTTTGCCGAACAGGCTTTTAGAGGTGATCCGGAAAATACCGGTGTGTTTTTGCCGCTGCCGTTGAGGGGGCGGGCGTTTCATTCCGGACCCTTCCCACATCCATTGGAGGGATGGCCGCCGGGCGGGGCGGTTCTCGCAGCAGCGGAAGGCCCGCCGGGCGGGAAGCAGTTCCTTTCTATTTCCGGAAAAAATCAACGGTTTTTTTCAGTCCGTCCCCAAAGCGGTCGGTCGGTTGATAGCCCAGCAGCTTTTGCGCCAGCGAAATATCGGCCAGCGAAGCCCGGATGTCGCCGGCGCGCGGCTCGCGGTAGGTGGGTTGGTGGTCTTCGCCGAGCAATTCCCGGATGGCTTCAAAGAGATAATTGACCGTGTAGTTTTCGCCAACGGCTACGTTGTAAACTTTTCCGTAGGCAGCGGGGTTTTCGGCGAGCATGCCCCGGATATTGGCCTGCACCGCGTTATCCACATACGTAAAATCACGGTTTTGCTCGCCATCCCCATTGATGTAGACCGGCGTTTTTTGCAGAATACCGGCTACAAACAGGGGAATCACCGCCGCATAAGGGCCGTTAGGATCCTGCCGGGGGCCAAAAACATTGAAATACCGGAAACCCAGAATCTTCATGCCGTGCAGCTGGTAGAAAACATCGGCATACAGCTCCGCCGTTTTCTTGGTAACCGCATACGGCGACAGCGGATTGCCGACCCGGTCTTCTCGTTTGGGCAGATTGGGCTCATCGCCATACACACTGCTCGAAGATGCATAAACGAGCGACTGCACGCCGGCCTGCCGCGCTTTTTCAAACACCATCAGCGTGCCGCCCACATTCACATCGTTGCTCGTCACCGGATCCTTTACCGAGCGGGGCACCGAGCCAAGCGCCGCCTGATGGCTCACATGGTCGATGCCTTGGAGCGCTTTTTCACAATCGGCTGCACTGCGGATGTCGCCCAGCTGAAACTCGTAGGCCGGGTGGTCTCTAAATAAATCCACATTGCTTTGCAGGCCGGTAGAAAGATTATCCAGCACGCGCACCTTCCGCGCACCGTGGTGCAACAGGTAGGCTACGATATGCGAACCGATAAAGCCCGCACCACCGGTTACGAGAAAAGATTTTTGGGAAAGACTGCCTTGGTGAAAAAGATGCATTTCTCTAGCGGATAGTGGATAGTGGATAACGGATAACGGGCCCAAAGGGATGTTTCTTTTTCTAAAGTATCCTGTTTCAGGACTTATGAAACGAGCCTTTTGAAACACGAAAACGAAACGTGCAACGCTGAATCATGAAACATGCTACAGGCTCCAGTATTCCCGGCTGCTGATCTTATTGCGGTAGATACCTTTCAGATCAGCCACGGGCGCGCCGGGCTTCGTGATGCCGGCAAAATAAGCATCGTCCAGATCCAGGTAGTCCCTGTGATTGACGGCCACAATCACCGCGTCGTAATCATTTCCGGGATTTGGGACCAGGCCGAAGCCATATTCGTGTTGCAGCTCGGCGCTGTCGGCATACGGGTCCACCACATCTACCTGCACGCTGTAGTTCTGGAGTTCGCGCACCACATCAGCCACTTTAGAGTTGCGGATATCGGTTACATTTTCCTTGAACGTCGCGCCCATCACCAGCACTTTGGACTGCGCCACATTGCCGCCGTTTTTAATAATGGCCTGTACGGTTTTCTTCGCCACCCAGGCCGCCATCTCGTCGTTGATCACCCGGCCCGCCAGAATCACGCGGCTGCTGTAGCCCAGCTTCGAAGACTTGTAGGTAAGGTAATACGGATCCACCCCAATGCAGTGGCCGCCTACCAGGCCCGGGAAAAACTTCAGGAAGTTCCATTTGGTACCGGCTGCTTCCAGCACTTCATACGTGTTGATGCCCATGCGGTCGAAGATGATCGACAACTCGTTCATCAGGGCGATGTTGAGGTCGCGCTGCGTGTTCTCAATAATCTTGGCAGCTTCGGCCACCCGCACGCTCGAGGCGCGGTGCACACCCGCATCAATCACCATTTCATACACATTGGCCACCAGCTCCAGAATCTCCGGATTGTTGCCGCTCACCACTTTCACCACGTTTTCCAGCGTGTGCACCTTGTCGCCCGGGTTGATGCGCTCCGGAGAATAGCCATAGCTAAAATCTTCCCCCGCTTGGAGGCCACTGATGCGCTCAATCACCGGCAGGCAGTCTTCTTCGGTGCAACCGGGGTAAACCGTGCTTTCAAACACCACACAATCCCCTTTCTTGATCACCTTCCCAATCGTTTCCGAAGCCTTGAGCACCGGCGTCAGATCGGGCACATTGTGTGAATCCACAGGCGTCGGCACGGCTACAATAAAGAAACGCGCTTCGCGCAGCGTGTCGAGTGAGGTGGTAAATTCAATATCACAGTTTTCAAACGCTTCCTTCTCCAGCTCGCTGCTCGGATCGATTCCCTGCCGCATCATTTCTACCCGCTGCTCGTTGATGTCGAAACCAATGACCTTCAGTTTGCGGGCAAAAGCGAGTGCAATCGGAAGACCTACATAGCCCAGCCCGATGACGGCAATTTTATTTTCTTTATTTTGAAGCGTAGAAAGCATAGGTAATTGTTTGAACCGGGCGCGAAATTACTCCGGAGAACACTTTTTTAAAATTTTTTCATATCCGGAACGCCGGGAATGCACAAAACAAAAAGAGAACAGCCCGGGCTGTTCTCTTTTTTTAAGCCGGAAATCATTTCCGGAAATGCGGTGCTTAGGAAGCTTTCTGTGCTGTGTTGGCAGCTGCCTTGGCCTTTACAGTACGTGCGGGGCGCACTTTACCGAAAGAGCCCATTGTGATTTTACCGCGCTTGGTGCGCTTGTCGCCACGACCCATGATTGGAAGGATTTGTTGGTGTGAAAAAAGAAAAATAATAAAAGACAGGCTGCAAATGTAAAAAAGCAGCGCCAACCGGTCGCTGCTTTTTTTGGGGAAAGCGGTTTCCGGAAAAAATTCCGGACCGGCGTTCCCTTATTTGGATTTTTTAGCCGGAGCTGCTTTCTTGGCTGGAGCCGCTTTCTGGGCAGCGCCTTTTTTCGGCGCCTCTTCTGTCT
>JAEVZP010000135.1 GCA_023392185.1 Bacteroidota bacterium | reverse complement strand
GTCCTGCACCGGTCACTGCCAAAATCAAAACCATCACTACGGAACCGCTCGAAGGCCCACAGGTCGGCCATACTACCCGGTATCGCTTCACTTATGAACCGGCCGGCCGGGTGGATACGATGCAGCTTTTCGGCGACGGTGTGTTAGCGACTACCACTGTCAGTAAATACTATCCATCCTACACAATCCGGCGAAATTACCTCAGCGAAGCTTTCACTTCCGACTATATGGCTGATTCGCTTACCCTGAGTCCGGACGGGCAGATAACCGGGCGATATCTTTATGTGATTGATACCAACTCAGGGTTGCAGGCAGGCGTCCTGCTCCAAACGCTTTTTTCTTATAACGCGAATCAGCAACTCACCTCCTGGACAACGACCCTGCTCAACGTCAGCCCTACTGTGTCTGCCACGCACACGGTCAACTGGAATTCCGGAAATGCTGTAGCGGTGAGTGGAGAAGACCTGGCCTACAACGCACGGGTTATTGCCGGAAATTATACTTACGATCCAACCAAAGCCGGCCAGCCGGCACACCCCTTAAGCGTGTTTGCGCTCACCCAGTGGGGAGAGCCGCGCCTCAGATGTGTCCATCACGCTATGAGCCAAACGATACCTGGCATGCAACTGCTCCAAAACATCACCTGGAGCCAGGGTCTGATTCAGACTTACGATACCTATGAAGCAAACTTACAGAAAGTGCGGGTGACCTTTACTTACTATTAAAGAAATGCAAATCGGGGACTGCATACTGAAAAGAAGGCCGCTTTCCGGAAAAGCACGTCCCCTTCCGACATGTTTTAGAAAAGGCGGAGCATTATTGAGGCTAACTCTTATAGGCAGGGTAGTGGAAAAACTCCAATTCTCCCACAACTTTGCAGCCAGTTTTTAAAACAACCCCTCCTCCTTTTCCTTTTCCCCGAATGCGTTTCTCCTCTTTGCCCGGAAGCTTGCTTTGCTGGTCTTTCCCGGTCGTCTTGCTCGCTGCCTGCACTTCCAACTCCGCTTCCAACCATTCCAAAGGGTCTACAGCCAATCCGGATATTCTGACCCAAAATCTGGACACCACCACGCGCCCCGGCGACGATTTCTTTCAATATGCCAACGGTGGATGGATTAAAAGAACACCCATTCCCGGCGACGAAACCAACTATGGCATTGCTCAGATGGTTATGGAAGACCTGTATGCCCGCAAAAAAGCGATCAACGAAGAAGCCCTCCGCACCGATGACCCGAGCGACGTCCAACGCAAGATTGCCGACTTCTACCGCAGTGCCAACGACACGGTGGCAATCGAGAAAAGCGGCCTGGAGCCGCTTCGCCCCCTGCTGAATAAAATTCACACTGTTGCAACACCTGCCGATGTGATGGCCGTAGCGGCAGACCTGCACCGGATCGGCGTTGGTGTTTTCTTTAGCGAAGGGGCCGGCCAGGATGCCATGGCCAGCGACCGGATGGCTTATTACCTGATGCAGGGCGGCCTCGGTATGCCCAACCGCGATTATTACCTCAAAACCGACGCCCGGACGGCAGGCATCCGCAACGCCTACGAAAAGTATATTGCGCAGATGCTGCGCGCCATTGGCGGCCCGGATAGCGCGGATGCAGACGCGAAAGCCAAGGCCATTCTGGCGCTGGAAACCCGGCTGGCCAAGGCCTCGCGCTCGGTAGAAGCCCTGCGCGACAACTACGCCAACTACAACAAAATGGCACTCTCCGGCCTGCAAAAAGAGAGTCCGCGCATCAACTGGAAAAGCACGATTTCCGGAATTGGCGCGCCCAATGTCGACACCGTTATTGTGGGTCAGCCCGAGTTCTACAAAGCGCTCGACGGCATTGTAGCCACTACGCCCGTCGCTACGTTGCAGGATTATATGGCTTTCCACACGGTGAGCGATTTTGCACCGTATCTGAGCAGCAACCTTGGCGACGCCCGCTTTGACTTTTATGGCAAGGCCATTCGCGGCGCAGAATCCCAGCGGCCGCGCTGGAAGCGCGTGCTCGATGCACAGGAAACCGCTATGGGCGAAGCCGTAGGCCAGCTGTTTGCCGCCGAATATTTCGACGAGACCGCCAAAAAGCGCTACAGCGATATGGTGGAAAAGGTGCGTGATGCCTATAAAATCCGCATTCAGAAGCTCGACTGGATGACGCCGGAAACCAAGGAAAAAGCCCTCGACAAGCTGGCGCGGATGTCGAAGAAAGTAGGATATCCCGACAAGTGGAAAGATTTCTCGGCGATGCAGATCGGCAAAAAGTCTTATGCCGAAAACATGATGGCCGCCCACGACTGGTGGAACACCTATTCGCTTTCCAAGCTGGGCAAGCCGGTGGACCGCAGCGAGTGGGAGATGACCCCGCAGACCTACAACGCCTACTACAATCCGTCCAACAACGAGATTGTGCTGCCCGCCGGCATCTTTACCGTTCCCGGTCGACGCGATGCGGAGCTGGACGATGCGCTGGTGTATGGCTACGCGGCGGCTTCCACCATTGGCCACGAAATCACCCACGGTTTTGACGACGAAGGCCGGCAGTTTGATGCCGACGGCAACCTCAAAAACTGGTGGACGAAAAAGGATGAAGAAGAATTCACCAAGCGCGCCAACGTGTTGGTAGCGCAGTTCAACAACATCGTAGCCCTGGATTCTACCCGCATCAACGGGCGGATGACGCTGGGCGAAAACCTGGCCGATCTTGGCGGGCTGCTCATTGGGGCCGATGCGTTTAAAACCACGGAAGCTTATAAGGCTAACAAGCCCATTAATGGCCTGATGCCGATGCAGCGCTTTTTCCTCGGTTATGCGCTGGGCTGGCTGTATC
>JAEVZP010000127.1 GCA_023392185.1 Bacteroidota bacterium | reverse complement strand
ATTTTGGAATTTATTAGAAGCCTGTATCCGAATTTTGTATCCCATTTTATTCCTTCCTTCTCTTGAAGAAATTCGCTTTCCTGCTGCTGGCCGCTTTCTTTGTTTTCCAGGGCACCACCGAGGCTCAAAAGAAAAACTATCAGGTCATGGCCGTGGCCTTCTACAACTTCGAAAACCTCTTCGATACAGTGGACAACCCCCGGAAATTTGATGAAGAGTTTACGCCTTCCGGTCCGTATCAATACACCTCGGCTATCTACAACCAGAAGCTGCACAATATCGCGAGCGTGCTGGCGCAGCTGGGCACTGAAATGACCCCCGACGGCCCGGCGCTCATCGGCACCGCCGAGATTGAGAACGAGGCGGTGCTGGCCGACCTGGCCCGGCAGCCGGCCATTGCAGCGCGCGGCTATAAAAGCATTATTTTCGACGGACCCGACGCGCGCGGCATTAACGTAGCGCTGATGTACAATCCCTCCTATTTCCGGGTGTTGTCTGCCCAGGGGCTGAAGGTGGACCTGCGCAACGTGCCCTGCTCCGACAGCAAAAGCGGTGCCACGCGCGACGTGCTGTGGGTCACCGGCGTCCTGGCCGGCGATACAACTGAAGTATTTGTAAATCACTGGCCTTCGCGGCGTGGCGGCGAAGGTGCCAGCGCGCCGCTCCGTGCCTTTGCTGCCGGCGTAGCCAAGCGGGTCATCGACTCGGCAATGGCCCGCAACCCGCACCACCGCGTGCTGCTCATGGGCGACCTCAACGACGACCCCACTTCGCCCTCGGTGACCAAAGTGCTCGGTGCCGTTGGCAAGCAAGAAAAAACCCAGCCCGGCGGCCTCTATAATCCCTTTGTCTCGTTTTACAACAACGGCATCGGCACCCTGGGCTACAACGACAGCTGGAACCTTTTCGACCAGATTCTGGTGTCTTACGGCTGGCTGAAAGCCGACCCGGCCCGGCAGTGGAAATATTATAAAGCCGAGGTGTTTAACCGCGAATTTCTGAAAACTAAATTTGGTCAGTATAAGGGCTATCCGCTGCGCTCTTTCTCCGGAACTACCTGGCTAAACGGCTACTCTGACCACTTCCCAACACTGGTGTATTTCGTCCGGGAAGCCCAATAAGCCCGTCCGCCAGACCGGTTTTCTTTTGTATTCAAACAACAGCCGCTTTTCCCCAAATGCCAATCCGGAAAAGCGGCTGTTTCATTTTTGCTGCGCAATTTCAGTAGCTTCGGATCAGCTCCATTTGCGCAGCTGCTGCACCACCGCATTCAGGTCTTTGGGCAGCGGCGCTTCCACCGATATTTCTTCGCCGCCCGGCGATTCCACCACAAGCCGGTAGGCATGCAAGGCCAGCCGGCTCAGCAGGGGGCGCTCTTCTGCTTCCTTCTTGGAAAGATTGAACTTGCGCTTGACCGACGACAGGAGGAACGGTTGCCCGTCGCCATACAGCGGGTCGCACAGCAGCGGGTGGCCGATCGACTGCATGTGTACCCGGATCTGATGCTGCCGGCCGGTAAAAATCCGGAACTGCACCAGGGCATACAGCGGCCATTGCTCTACTACGCGGTAATCGGTGCGGCTGACTTTTCCTTTCCTGGCTACGGCCATTTTGCCGGCCTGCGTGGGATGCTCCACGAGGGGCGCGTCGATCGTTCCGGCTTCCTCGGTGAGGCGGCCATGCACCAACCCAACGTAGAATTTTCCGGCAATGTGCTCCTGAAACTGTAAGGACAGGTGACGGTGCGCTTCTTCATTTTTGGCAAACACCATGCAGCCGCTCGTCTCGCGGTCGATGCGGTGCACCACAAATATTTTGTCGCCGGTTTTCGCCTCCAGAAAGCTTTTCACCGAAGGCAGCGTCGGGTCGAAGCGGTCGGGAATCGACAACATGCCGGCGGGCTTGTCCACAAAAAGGAGGTCGGCGTTTTCGTGCAGGATGGCAGGTTTCATCTAGGTGTTTTCAGAATTAAAATAAGCCTGGAGGGCAGCCTCTTCGGCTGCGCGCATCTGCTGGACTTCTGCTTTGGTTTTGTCTTTTAAGCCAGCCAGGTGCAACGCGCCGTGAAACAGGACGCGGTGTAGCTCTGTCTGGTAATCTGTCCGGAAAGCCTTGGCATTGTCGGCGACCCGTTCCACGCTGATGTGAATCTCCGACTCCAGCGCCGTCTCGTTTTCGCTCAGGTCGAAGGTGATGATATCGGTGTAGGTGTCGTGTTGCAGAAAATCGCGGTTTACCTGAAGCAACGCTTCGTCGGTGCGAAATAAATAATTCAGTGCAATGCGTTGGACTTCCGGGCGATAGCGCCGGATCAGCCCGTCGAGAAAGGCTGAAAGCTTGCGCCGCTGTTGGAGCCTGCTGTTTGCTTCGAGGTCGTAGAACCGTGCCGCCATAAAAGAAAGAAAAGAAAAACCGGGCGCAAAGGTCGGGTAAAAAGCCGCCCTTTTCCGGGCCTATCTTTGCCGCCGTGAAAAAGGATGCTTCTGATCTTCCCCTGCGCCTCTCGCAGTTGCGCGCCGGTATGCAGGCCGTTATCTTGTCTCACGACGAAGATTCGGAGTTCCGGCTGACACTGCTGGAGATGGGCTGCATTCCGGGCGAACCGGTGCGGGTAGAGATGATTGCCCCGCTCGGCGACCCCATGGCCATTCGCATTGCGGGTTATTACCTGAGCATCCGTAAAAAAGACGCAGACAAGATTCAGGTGGTAATTGCTTCCTGACGACGTTGTAAAAGAATTTTCCCGCCGGCGCTATGCACATCGGACTTTATTTCGGCTCTTTCAACCCCATCCATACCGGACACCTGCTCGTAGCCGAGCATGTCGTGTCTCATACAGACGTGGATAAAATCTGGTTTGTGGTGTCGCCCCACAACCCACTGAAAGATTCGGCTTCCCTGCTCAACGAATACGACCGGCTGCACCTCGTAGAGCTGGCCATCGAAGACAACCCCGGATTCCGGGCTTCCAACGTCGAATTTTCCCTGCCCAAGCCGTCCTATACAATTGACACGCTGACCTATCTGGCCGAGAAGTTTCCGTTTGAAACCTTCTCCGTTGTGATGGGGGGCGATTCCTTTGCCAACCTGAAGCGCTGGAAAAACTGGGAGCAACTCGTGGCCCGCCATCGCCTCATCGTGTATGGCCGGCCGGGCTTCGATCCGGAGCCGCTTCCCGGCGCAAACGTGACTTATCTGGACGACGCGCCGCAGATTCATCTTTCAGCCTCTTATATCCGGAAAGAAATTGCCGCCGGCCGGTCGACGCGTTACCTCGTGCACGATGCCGTGCGGGAATACATCGAAGACAACCGGTATTACAAAAAATAAGGAAGACTCTTTGTTCCGGAAATCCAACTGTGAATTCCGGAAAACAAGGTCTTTTTACTCTTCCAGGAGGACATACAGCTCCCGCGTATTCCGGCCATAGCCGTCGTAGTCGAGGCCATAGCCCAGCACAAAGCGGTTGGGGATTTCAAAGCCAATATAATCGGCTTTCAGGTCGGGCACGAGTAAGGCTTCGGGCTTAGACAGAAAAGTGGCGATACGCACCGAAGCGGGTCCCTGCCGCCATACTTCCTTCAGAAAGCTCGCCATTGTGCGCCCGGTGTCGATAATGTCTTCCACGATAACGATGTGGCGCTCGTGCAGCGACTCTTCCAGCCCGATAGCCGTCACCACATGGCCGGTAGAAGTAACGCCTTTATAGGAAGCCAGCTTTACAAAAGAAATTTCGGCATCCACTGTGACTTCCCGGAACAAATCGGCAGCAAAGATGAAAGAGCCGTTGAGAATACCCAGAAAAAGCGGCTTTTTTCCGGCATAGTCAGCAGAAATCTGCGCGGCGAGTTGGCCCACCCGGGCTGCAATCCGGGCAGGATCGATATAAGGAACAAAGGTTTTGTCGAGAACGGTCAGTCGCACCACAGGACGCAGAGAAAGAGAGAGAAAAAAGGATGCCGGTTGAGAGAGGCGGCAGCGAAAAGGACTGCCTTTCAGGTGAGGTTTTAGCCGGAATCTGGACGAAAAGGAACGGTTGCCGAACGCCTTAAGGTTTGAGCTTCAGCTTTTGCCCTTCTTTCAGCGCAGTGAAATCCATGCTGTTCCATTTCCGGAGCTCGGTCACCGAAATACCGTATTTTTTGGCAATGCCGAAGACGGTTTCGCCTTTTCCTACCGTGTGAAAGGAAGGACGATTAGCCGTCACCGTTTCGCGGCGGGGTGCTTCCGGAGCCGGCTTTTCAACAGGGGCCGGTTCGGTTGCGCCGTTTTGCCTGGCATACACGGCCCGGTCCATTTTCGCTTTCAGGCGGCCCAGCGGCGTGTCGTCGTACACGGGTTCGGCCGCCGCCACCGGCGTTGTGAAGGCTTCAGCAGGTGCTTCCGCCGTCGCTACGGGTGCTGGTGGCGGCACAGGTGTTGCCACCACTGGCGGTGCGGGCGTGTCATTAATGTCCGATTTGGCGATAAACGGATGATCCGGCTTCGGCGCTTCGGCTACTGGTACCGGTGGCGGGGTTGGGGCAACGGCTACCGGCTCCTCCGGCGTAGTGGGTAGCGGATCTGCAACAACCGGTGGGGGCGCAACGGCCTTTTCCGGCTCCACCACAACGGGTATCGGAACCACTTTTTCTTCCCGCGCCACAACCGGTTCCGGCTTTGCAGCAACGGGGGGCGCTTCGGGGGCTTCCACCACATCTTCTACCGGTTTTTCTATACTGGCAACCGGTTCAGTTTTCGTCCAGAGGTCGTTTTGCGGCGCATCTGCCACGGCACCGGGGAGGTGCTGCTGCGAAGGCAGGTAAACGGCCGGCCGGGAGGTAGCGCCTTTTTGCAGTTGCAGTACGGCGCCCGGCTGCGGCTCTTCGCCGAGGTCGATCATATTGAACTGGCGCAGGCTGGCCAGTTGCACGGCTTCGAGCTGGGCAATCTGGTGGAGGGTTTCACCCGGCTTCACGATGTGGGTAGCTGCGCTGCCGCGTGCGGGCTTTTTCTCTAGAAAAACAAACATATCGTAGGGCAGCGGACCGTCGGGCAGGTCGTTCCACTCCAGCAACTTGGCATAGCGCACGTTGAAACGGGTGGCTTCTGCCAGCAGGCTTTGCCCGGCCCGGGCATAGAAGCCCTGCAAGCCTTTGTAGGTTTCGAGCTGCGCCTCACCGCTGCTTTTCTGAAACGTATTTTCGACCAGCGCCTTTGCTTTTTCCGGAACCCTGGCCACTTCGTGCAGCAGTTCTTTTGCTTTTTCCGGAATTTTGGCGGCTTCGTTGGTGATCGTCCGCAGGTCCTGGCGCACCACTTCCGAGGCCGTTGGGCGGGGCGCTTCCTGCGCTTCGGTATCGGGTTGCTCGCCGGCAGCAATCAGGGTGTATTGTTGTAGGTTATAATCCTCAATCGTCTTGGTGAGCTTGTCGGCGTACTTGGGATTGGTGGCATAGCCGGCCCGGCGCAACTCTATCGCCCAGGTTTTATAGTCTTTGACATCCGTGGAAAAGCAGGTAGCGTAACGGGGATTATTGCGCAGGTAGTTGCCCTGGTCGCGGTACGATTCCTCGGCAGACGGATATTTCCGGAAACACTCGTTCGGCGCATCATCGGTATGGTCCAGAGTCTCGCCTTTCCAGTCCCGCTTGCACTTCATGCCGAAGTGATTGTTGGCCAGGGTAGCCAGCCGGGACGTTCCCGCGCCGGTTTCGTGCAGCCCCTGTGCCAGCTTGATGGCAGCGGGCATGCCGGTGCGTTTTTGCTCCGAGATGGCGAGGTCTTTGAATTGGGCAATATAGGCACGCGCGTTTCCGTCGGATCGGGATTGGGCTTTCGTGGCTGTGGGGAGCGCCGCACAAAACAGCCACAGTGCCGGAAAGAATGCTTTTCGCATTGGGGAGAAATAAGGAAATAGAAAGGTGGGAAAGGCCCTTTGAATGGGAGCCTCTAAGCTACAAAGTTCCGTCAGATATTTTACGGATTACATTCAATCCGTCGCGAATTGGTAAAACCACATTTTCGACCCGCCAGTCGTTGCGGATTTTGTGATTGAAATGCGCCATATAGCGGGCGGTGTTGCCCTGCTGGAGAGCCGTTTGCAATACTTCTCCCCGGAACAAGACATTGTCGGCCACAATCAGGCCGCCAAGCCGCATCTTAGGCAAGAGCTCTTCATAATACGCTTCATAGCCGCCTTTGTCGGCATCGATAAAAGCCAGATCGAAAGGCCCTTCGAGCGATTGCAATACCTCCAGCGCGCGGCCCAGCAAGGGGAAAATCCGGTAGTTGAGCGGCGACTGGTCGAAGTAGCGCTGCGCAAAGGCGGCGTGCGCGGCATCCGCTTCAATGGTATAGATTTTTCCATCGGGTGGCAGGCCCTCGGCCATCCACAGCGTGGCATAGCCGGTAAAAGTGCCGACTTCTACCACACGCCGTGCGCCACTAAGGGCCACCAGCATTTTCAAGGCAGCGCCCTGGAGCGGGCCGGAGAGCATATACGGACGGGCAATCGTCCGGTAGGTGTCTTCGCGCAGCTGTCGCAGCAATTCAGATTCCGGCATCGAATGGCGCAGGGCATAATCTTCTAATTCAGGGTTCATAGATCGGAGCCTTCCTAAGGTACGGGAAAGAGGCAAAGTTCCGGAAAAGCAGAGGAAAACCGGACGAAGGAAGGCTTCAAAATAATCCCTCTGCTGGCTTCACAGCCTTATTTCAGGCCGTTGGCGTCTTCTCCTTTAGGGTCGATACCCGATACAAAACTGTTTGGGTCTTTCCAGTTTCAGCTTACTACCCGCTACCTGCTACTCCATACTTCATACTCCATACTTGCTACTTGATACTCCCCCGACCTTACTTTGCTGTTATGAACCTCGTTGCCCAGATTAAAAACGCCACCGCCGACGCCCTGAAAGCTTTATTTCCGGAAATCGGGGAAGTGGATGCGCAAAGCGTCACCGTCAGCGAAACCAAGCCCGATTTTGAAGGCGATTACACCGTAGTGTTATTTCCCTACGTGAAAACGCTGCGCCAGAAACCCGACGCAATCGGCACGCAGATCGGCGACTGGCTGGCGCAAAACACCGACCTCTTTTCGGGCTATAAAATCGTGGGCGGCTTTCTGAACCTGAGCGTGCGCGATGATTACTGGGAAGATTTTCTCCTCAATCATTTCAACGACAGCATGTGGGGCCAGAAACCGAAAGGCACCCGCCGCGTGATGGTGGAATATTCTTCTCCCAACACCAACAAACCGCTTCACTTCGGCCACCTGCGCAACAATTTTCTGGGCTTTGCCGTCAGCGAAATCCTGAAAGCGGAAGGCCAGCAGGTCATCAAAGCCAACCTCGTCAATGACCGCGGCATCCACATCTGCAAAAGCATGATTGCCTGGCAGCGCTATGCCAACGGCGCGACGCCGGAAATTTCCGGTATTAAAGGCGACCACCTCGTGGGCGATTACTACGTGAAGTACAACGATATTTATAAAGAAGAAGTCGCGGAACTGGTGGCCGGCGGCATGGACGAAAAAAAGGCAGAAGCCGAAGCGCCCATTTTTAAAGAAGCCCAGGAAATGCTGCGCGGCTGGGAAGCGGGCGATAAGGAAATCTACTCTTTGTGGGAGCGGATGAACAGCTGGGTGTACAAAGGCTTTGAAGAAACCTACCGTCGCCTCGGAGTGGATTTTGACAAGTATTACTACGAAAGCGACACCTACCTCCTCGGCAAGCAACTGGTGGAAGAAGGGCTGCAAAAAGGCGTGCTTTTCCGGAAAGAAGACGGCTCGGTATGGATTGACCTCACCGACGAAGGCCTGGACCAGAAGCTCCTCCTCCGCGGCGACGGCACCAGCGTGTACATGACCCAGGACCTCGGCACGGCGCGCCTGAAGTACAACGACTACAAGCTGGACGAAAGCATCTACGTGATTGCCGACGAGCAGAACTACCACATGGACGTACTGAAGCGTATCCTCAAGCGCCTCTGCGAGCCCTGCGCCGACGGTATTTATCACCTCAGCTACGGCATGGTGGAACTGCCGACCGGAAAAATGAAAAGCCGCGAAGGCACGGTGGTGGACGCCGACGACATGATAGACGAGATGATTGCCCTGGCCAAAGCCCAGACCGAAGCCGCCGGCAAAACCGAAGGTTTCTCGGCTACCGAACTGGAGGCGCTTTATAAAACCATTGGTATCGGCGCGCTGAAGTTTTACCTCCTGCGCGTGGAGCCGAAAAAGAAAATGATTTTCAACCCGCAGGAAAGCATTGACCTGCACGGGTTCACCGCCACGTTTGTGCAATACGCCCACGCCCGGATTCATTCCATTTTGCGCAAGGCCGGCGTGTCGGTTTTTGTGGACCGGACGCATTTCCAGTCCTTCAACCTCACCGAAGCGGTGTTGCCGCTGGAGAAAGACGTATTGGTGCAGTTGGAGCAATACCCCGACACGATTACCGCCGCCGCTGCCGAGTACAACCCGTCCTTAATTTGCCAGTATGCGTTTGCGCTGGCGCAAAAGTTCAACACCTTCTACGCCCAGCACTCTGTAGCCGACGCCGAAAGCGCCGAGAAGCGCGACCTGCGGTTGATGCTTTGCATCATGACGGCCACGGTGTTGAAACACGCGATGGGGGTGTTGGGGATTTCGGTTCCGGAAAAGATGTAGAAAGCCCCTCCCCGGGGGGAGGAAGCCAACATAATGGCGCTTTGCGGTAAAAGCCCCTCCTTCGGTGGGGTTGGGGAGGGCCGTTAATTATTCCGGTAATCCACCCCATCCTGAAAAGGGGTTTTTCGGCGCTGCCGCCATTTGTGCACAGCTTTTTCGCCCCAATGGAGCGCGGCTGCCAACAGGAGCAAAAACACCAGAAACGGAAAGTAATCGCCACCGCCACGCATAGGACAAAGGAGGTTTAGTTGGCATAAATTTCCGGAAATTTCCGGGACTTGTCAAGTCTTCGGACAGCATCCGGTTAGACTCCACAAGTCGTGGGCACTTACACCATATGCTACAAATAAAGAGCTGTGAAAGAAGCTGGTTTCCTTACAGTTCTTTTGTCACCCCGGAACGGGGTCTTAGTGGATGCAAGCAGGCAAGTTCCCCTTCGGGGATGACAAAAGTCGCTGTCCCAATCATTTAGGAGACCGCTTCAAGTCAATCCAAAATCGTACGCGGACTTGCCAAGTCGTGTGCTAATACCGCAGCACCTCGTACACCTCGCCGCCAAATGGTTGTAAGCGGTCTTTTCCGGAAAGCGCTTCCAGGCCAATAAGGAAGCTGAACTGCGTTACCTGTCCCCCCTGCTTTTGAACCAATCGGGCGGCCGCTTCGGTGGTGCCGCCGGTAGCCAGCAAATCGTCGTGGATCAGCACGCGGTGGCCGGGCTGAATGACGCCCGTGCGCATTTCAATCGTGGCGGTACCGTATTCCAGCGCGTAGGCTTCGCCAATAATCGGGGGCGGCAGTTTTCCGGCTTTGCGGATCAGCACAAACGGCACGTTCAGGGCCACGGCAATAGCGATGCCAAACAGATAGCCCCGGCTTTCGATACCGCACACCACATCTACTTTATCACGGCTGAAACCGGCCAGGTCTGCTACCACATCGGCGTATAAGTCGGGGTGTTGAAAAATGGGCGAAATATCCCGGAACAGAATGCCCGGAATGGGGAAATCGGGAATGGTTTCGATGGTGGATTCGAGACGCTGGATCAGGTCTGGCGGGGGCATAAAAATAATTTCGTTTGGCCAAAGCGGCGCTTCTGCCGGATTAGGGAGCAGGCTGCGCCTGCAATTACCAGCGCAGGCTGCGCCTGCAAGATAGCGCGACGAAAGCGCAGCTTTTGCCGAATTCCGGCATGTATTTCCGGAAATCTGGTGCAAAGAAGCCCAGCCGTTCCTAAACCCTATCAACCTCATAAACCCTATCAACCTCATAAACCTTATCAACCACTATCAACCCCATAAACCCTATATCTTACCTTTGCGCCTTCCATTTTTCCAAAAATGTCTGACGCGATTAAGCACGAGTGCGGGGTGGCGTTTATCCGCCTCCGGAAACCCCTTTCTTTTTACCACCGCAAATACGGCTCGGCGTTTTACGGCCTCAACAAGCTGTATCTGCTGATGGAAAAGCAGCACAACCGCGGGCAGGACGGCGCGGGCATTGCCACCCTGAAGCTCAACGTGCCCGCCGGCCATCAGTTTATGCACCGGCTGCGCCATACCGGTTCGGGTGCCATCCGGCAGATTTTCAGCGAGATTCAGGAAGAAGTGGCCGAGATTGAGAAATCATATCCCGACATCCGCAAATACCCCGGTCTGCTCAAAGGCTACCTGCGCTATATGGGCGAGGTGATGCTTGGCCACCTGCGCTACGGCACCCAGGGGCGCAACGATCTGGCCTTCTGTCATCCTTTTATCCGGGCTGATATCAACCCGGCGCGCACCCTGACGATGGCCGGTAACTTCAACCTGGTCAACACCGAGGAGATTTTTTCCCGCTTCGAAAACCTCTCGGTCTCGGCCATGCGCGAAAGCGACCTCGGCGCCATGATCGAATCGGTGTATCATTACCTCAGTATTGCTGACGCGGCCAACCCCGAATCGCTCGACCTCGAGGGAGTACTGAGGGATGCGACCCGCGATTTTGACGGCGGCTATGTGGTAGGCGGGCTGGTAGGCAACGGCGATGCTTTTGTGCTGCGCGATGCGCACGGCATCCGTCCGGCGTTTTATTATGAAGACGAAGAAGTGGTGGTGGCAGCCTCTGAGCGCCCGGCGATCATGACCGCTTTCAACCTGAAGCTCGAAGATGTGCAGGAGTTGCGGCCCGGCAGTGCCCTGATCGTCAATGCCAAAGGGCAGACCTCCAACCCGCAGATCCAGGCAGAAAAGCCGCGCACGGCCTGCTCGTTTGAACGCATTTATTTCTCGCGCGGCTCAGATGCCGATATCTACAGAGAGCGGAAACAGCTGGGTCGCAACCTGGCTGAAGCCGTGCTGGAAAAAGTAGGGCACAACCTCAAAGACACCATTGTTTCTTATATCCCCAACACAGCCGAAACGGCTTTCTATGGGCTGATCAAAGGCATGGAAGCGTGGCTGAATGAGAAAAAACTGCAACGCATCCGCGAGCGGCAGGGCACGATGACCGACGAGGAAATGCTGGAGCTGATCAGCCGCCGCGTGCGGATTGAAAAGATTGCGATTAAGGACGTGAAGCTGCGCACCTTTATCACCGAAGACTCGGCGCGTAATGAGATGGTGCAGCACGTGTATGACATTACCTACGGCACGGTGCGCCCCGGCATCGACAAGCTGGTGGTGATCGACGATTCGATCGTGCGCGGAACGACGCTGCGCGAAAGCATTATCCGGATGCTGGACCGGCTGGGGCCCAAAAAGATTATCGTGGTGTCGTCTTCGCCGCAAATCCGCTATCCCGATTGCTATGGCATCGACATGAGCCGGATGGGCGATTTTGTGGCCTTTCAGGCAGCGGTGGCCCTGCTCAAAGAGCGCGGGCAGGAGGCCCTGCTGGACACGATTTATCAGGAATGCAAGATTGCGGAAGACGCCGGCACGCTGACGGAGCAAAACTTTGTAAAAGAGCTGTATGAACCGTTTACCGACGGAGAGATCAGCCGGAAAATTGCCGACTTGCTGCGCGCCGACGACGTGACCGCCGAGGTGGATATTATCTACCAAACGCTCGACGGCCTCTACAGCGCCTGCCCCGACAACACCGGCGACTGGTATTTTACCGGAAATTATCCTACGCCCGGCGGCAACCGTGTGGCCAACAAAGCCTATATGAACTGGGTGGAAGGCCGCGAGAAAAGAAGCTATTAGTTTTTGAGTATGAAAATCGCTCCATAGCGCAATGCCTCGATGGGATTTTGTTTGTGAACATCTGTGAGCAAACTTTTGAGCGCGGATCCAACGGATCGGTACGGATGCCCACGGATTTTATGGTCCGTGGGCATTTTTAATCTGCCTTCTGTCTGGGAAACCGAAGTTTCCAACGCCTGAAGGGCTCCAACATTTCCAACGCGCAGCTCCAACGTGAAACTCCAACGTCCAAAGGGCCTATTTTCGCAACCATGAAACATGCATTTCTTTTTCCGGGACAGGGCGCGCAGGCCCCCGGAATGGGCAAGGCCCTCTACGACGGCGATAAAATGGCCCGGAATCTTTTTGAACAGGCAAACGAGATTCTCGGCTTCCGCATCACCGATGTGATGTTTGAAGGCAGCGAAGCCGACCTGAAGCAAACGCGCGTCACCCAGCCCGCCGTTTTTTTGCATTCGGTCATCAAGTTTGAGACCACGCCCGGCCTGAAGCCCGACGCCGTTGCCGGCCATTCGCTCGGCGAGTTTTCGGCGCTGGTTGCGGCCCGTGTGCTGACGTTTGATGACGGCCTCCGCCTCGTGGCCCGTCGCGCCGAAGCGATGCAGCGCGCCTGCGAGATGCAGCCTTCCACCATGGGGGCCGTGCTGGGACTCGAAGATGCGGTTGTGGAAGAAGTCTGCGCCGGAATTGAAGGCGATATTGTGGTGGCGGCCAACTACAACTGCCCCGGACAGCTGGTAATTTCCGGAACGCAAACCGGTGTGGAAGAAGCCTGCAACCGCCTGAAGGCTGCCGGCGCCAGGCGCGCCCTGATCCTGCCGGTAGGCGGCGCGTTCCACAGTCCGCTCATGGAGCCGGCCAAGGAAGAACTGGCTGCCGCGATCGAAGCCACCGATTTTTCCAACCCAACCTGTCCGATCTACCAAAATGTAGATGCACATCCCTATATCACACCGGCAGAGATCCGCAGAAACCTCATCAACCAACTGACGGCTCCGGTGCGCTGGACGCAGACGATCCGGAAGATGGTCGAAAACGGTGTAACCCAGTTTACAGAAGTCGGCCCCGGAACCGTGCTGGCCGGACTGGTCAAAAAAATTGCGAAGGAGATTCCGGTGGAGTCGATTTCCTGATTTGGATCATTGGACACCCTGTTGAAGAGACAGGATAATGGACGCGCTTCGCGAATGGAGCTGCCTTCCGGTAATTGGAGCATCCAGTTTTTTTGATCAATTTCAAATTGATTTTTTTAGGTCTTAAAGTATAAAATGTCAGCGGCCTGATTTTCCTGCGATCGCCTGACGAAAGCCGAAGGCTCCATTTTTTCAATCCTGCCATGCGGGATCCCATGCGCCGCCCCAGCGGGGGGGGGCGATCAAACCCATTTTACGCCATGCGTATTTCCCTGTCCACCGACGGCAAAATACAGCTTCCGGAAGCGGTCGTGCAGCAGCTGGCGCTGCGGCCGGGCATGCCCCTGCATGTTTTTGTAGACGGCAACCAGATAACCCTGCAACCGCTCAACCAGACGTATTTTGCAACGCTGCGGGGCATACTGACCGGCGAAGGCCTTTCGGCTGAAACCGTTCGGGAAGACAAACTCGCCCAGCGTGCTTTTGAAGAACTGAAACTCGACCGCTTGCTTCCAAACAAATAAATGAATCATCTTATTTTCGACAGCAGCGCACTGGTGGCCTACCTGACGGATGCGCCCGGCGGCCAGGCCATTGAAGAATGGCTCGATCGCCTCGTGGGCGAAACCGAGATGCAGGGGCTGATGACCACGACGGCCGTGGGGGAACTGTATCACATGGCGATGCGCCGCAAAAACGAACAGGCTGCCGAACGGGCTCTGCGGGCGCTGACCTCGCTGCCCATTACGATTGTGGCACCCGACCTGGAGCTTTCTATTGCAGCTGCCCGCCTGAAGGCGGTTCACGCCATTTCTTATATAGATGCTTTTTCTGCCGCACTGGCTATTGCGTACAAAGGCATTCTGCTGGCCACCGATCCGGTATTTGATGAGCTCCAAAACGTGCCTTATTTCTCGGTTCAATATCTGTAGAGACACCTGGCCCGGTCCTCTCTGCGGGTTGTATTTCCGGAAATCGGGAACTTTGCCGTTTCCTTTTTCTTTAAAAAAAATCATTTCAACTCAATGACCGCCTACGTAATAGACGCCATCCGTACCCCTATTGGTAAATATGGCGGTGCGCTGGCCGGGGTCCGCCCCGATGATCTGCTTGCCGGACTGCTGAAAGCCCTTCAGGAGCGCAATCCGGATGTGGACTTTGCCGCCCTTGAAGATGTGATTATCGGCGCGGCCAATCAGGCCGGGGAAGACAACCGGAATGTGGCCCGCATGGCTGCCCTGATGGCCGGCCTTCCCCAAACAGCCGGCGGCACTACGGTGAACCGCCTCTGCGCTTCCGGACTGGATGCCATCATGACGGCGGCGCGCGCCCTGCAATGCGGCGACGGCGACCTGTATATCGCCGGTGGGGTGGAAAGCATGAGCCGCGCGCCTTTTGTGCTCGGCAAAGCCGACAGCGCTTTTGGCCGCGGCCAGCACATGCACGACACCACCATGGGCTGGCGCTTCACCAACCCTGAAATGGAAAAAGCCGGCTACACCGATTCCATGGGCCAGACCGCCGAAAACGTAGCGGCCCAATACGGTGTTTCGCGCGAAGCGCAGGACGCTTTTGCCGCCAGGACACAGGAGAAATATGCTCAGGCCGATGCCGAAGGCGCTTTTGAAAACGAGATTGTACCGGTGAAGGTTCCCGGAAAAAAAGGCACTTATACGGAGGTTTCCAAAGACGAACACCCTCGCCTGTCTACTGCCGGACAACTGGCCGGGCTGAAGCCTGCTTTCGTAAAAGAAGGCAGCGTGACGGCCGGCAACAGCAGCGGCATCAACGACGGGGCAAGTGTGCTCTTGCTGGCTTCGGAAGCATTCGTGAAGCAGCACAACCTAAAACCGATTGCCAAAGTCGTTTCTATGGCGGTGGCAGGCGTGGAACCGAAGTTTATGGGCATGGGGCCGGTTCCGGCGATGCAAAAAGCCCTGAAGCGTGCCGGGCTGGAAGCCAAAGACCTGGACCTGGTAGAGCTGAACGAAGCCTTTGCAGCACAAGCCATTCCCTGCATTGCAGAACTCGGCCTTGACGCAGAAAAGGTAAACATCCACGGCGGGGCCATTGCCCTCGGCCATCCGCTGGGCTGCTCGGGTGCGCGGATTTCTACCACCTTGCTGCATGCGCTTCAAAAAACCGGCGGCAAATACGGCGCGGCCAGCATGTGCGTGGGTGTGGGCCAGGGCGCGGCAATTGTGTACGAACGGGTGTAAGGAAATCCCGGAAATTTCCGGAAAAATAACCTCTTTGACAGCCTTTCCCGACTGGTGGAAAGGCTGTTTTTTTGTCCCTTTATTTAGGAGGTCCCCATACGTCGGTCCCGCCTTCCCGGTTTATATTTGCATCCCTTCGGGCCTTTTTCGGGTCTGTATGGAATTTCCTGTCTATGCAAATAAAACTCCGCACCCTGCTGCCGGCGGTGGCCCTGCTCGTGGGCGCTTCTTCCTGTTCCGACGACTTTGAAGTGCTGGCACCGGCCAAGCCCATTACGGTTGTATATGGCATCCTGGATGCCAGCGAGCCGGTCAACTACGTACGCATTCAGCGGGCCTATGCCGATGCGAATAAAAGCGCGCTCGACCTGGCCAGGTTGCCCGATTCTTCTTATTTTCCCAATATTAAGGTTTCTTTTTACGAAAAGAGCGGCAGCAATTACACGCTGCTGAATGCCGATGTCCCCCGCGTGCGTATGGACAGCGTCGGTGTGGTGAAGAACAATGGTATTTTCTTTACGACGCCTAATTACGCCTATAAAATCGATGCGGCGCTGACACCGGGACGCACCTACCGGATGCTGATTCAAAACAATGATAACGGCAATGTAGACACGGCTGAAACCGTTGTTGCGGAACTGGGTGGCGCACGGATTGCAGAGCTGGAGCCGACCATTAGCCCGGTTCAACAGATAGCGCTGACACCAACCAGCAATACCGATGTGCAAAAAGACCGCGCGTACTCGTGGCGGGTGCTGCAATATCCGCAAAGCCCTTCTGTGCGGTTTATGAATGCAATGGTGCGCTTCCACTTCCGCGAGCAACCGGTTGGCGGTGGGACGCAAACCGAAAAAACAGTGGATTATATCTTCAGCCGTCCGATCAACACCGGCGGAACCGGCTGGGATACCCGCACCCCGGCGGACAGGAACAACAACTTTTATAGTGCCATTGCCAACGGACTGGGTGCAGCGCCTGCCGGCACCGAGCGCCTTGTGGACAGTGCCGACCTTATTGCTTACTTCGGTACGCCGGAGCTGTATAACTATCAGCAAAATCAGGTTGCGATCGGCGGCCTCGGCGGTGATCAGGTACAGTATCGCTATACCAACATCCGGGGTAAAAACGTCATCGGTATCCTGTCTTCGCGTGCCAAAATGCAGCGCCTCCATGTGCCGCTGAGTGACGAAACCGTAGCTGAGCTAAAAACTAATCCCAATACCCGGCAGTGCAATATCAACGGCCGGGTAATGCCTTAGAAAAGCTGGTACGTTTTCTTTTCTGCCTTCTGCGTCAGCGCAGAAGGCTTTTTTTTGTCAAAATTTCTGCAAAAACTGACATTTTTTCAATACTTCGTTCCTGGGCCGAAATTTGTGTAAATAGCGTAACAATTCTTGAAAAGAAAGATTTTCAAATCGCTTTTCAAATATTTCTTACAGCATTAAATCCCTGAATTAGCATATGAGCAAAATCATCGGCATAGACCTCGGCACCACCAACTCGTGCGTGGCCGTTATGGAAGGCAATGAGCCTGTTGTAATCGCCAACGACGAAGGCCGTCGGACGACCCCGTCGGTAGTGGCTTTCCTGAAAAACGGCGAGCGGAAGGTAGGCGATCCGGCCAAGCGTCAGGCCATTACCAACCCCACCAATACCATTATGTCCATTAAGCGCTACATGGGCCGTCGTTTCGACGAAGTGTCCGGCGAGATGGAGCATAATTCCTATAAAATCGTAAAAGGCGAGAACAACACCCCGCGCGTGCAGATTGAAGACCGCCAATACACCCCGCAGGAAATTTCTGCCATGATTCTTCAGAAAATGAAGAAAACTGCGGAAGATTTTCTGGGTCAGGAAGTAAAAGAAGCGGTGATTACCGTTCCGGCTTATTTTAACGATGCCCAGCGGCAGGCCACCAAAGAAGCCGGTGAAATCGCCGGCCTGAACGTGCGTCGGATTATCAACGAGCCGACGGCTGCTGCCCTGGCTTATGGCCTTGATAAGCAACACAAAGACTCTAAAATCGCGGTTTTTGACCTTGGCGGCGGTACGTTCGATATCTCTATTCTGGAACTCGGCGACGGCGTTTTTGAAGTAAAATCCACCAATGGGGATACCCACCTTGGCGGCGACGACTTCGACAAAGTGATTATGGACTGGCTGGCCGACGAGTTTAAGAAAGACGAAGCTATGGACCTGCGCAAAGACCCGATGGCTTGGCAGCGTCTGAAAGAAGCCGCCGAGAAAGCGAAAATCGAGCTGTCTTCTTCGCAGGAAACCGAAATCAACCTGCCGTATATCACTGCGGTAGACGGTGTGCCGAAGCACCTGGTGAAAAAGCTCACCCGCGCCAAGTTTGAAAGCCTGGCCGACAACCTCATTGAGCGCACACTCGAGCCCTGCCGCAAAGCCTTGAAAGATGCCGGCATGGACGCTTCCCAAATTGACGAAGTGATTATGGTTGGCGGCTCTACGCGGATTCCGAAAATCGGCGAAGTCGTAGAAAAATTCTTTGGCAAAAAGCCCAACCGCTCTGTAAACCCGGATGAGGTGGTAGCCATTGGTGCGGCCATTCAGGGCGGCGTACTGACCGGAGACGTAAAAGACGTGTTGCTGCTCGACGTAACTCCGCTGAGCCTCGGTATCGAAACCATGGGCGGCGTGATGACCAAGCTGATTGAAGCCAATACCACCATCCCAACCCGCAAAACCGAGACCTTCTCCACCGCTGCCGACAATCAGCCGAGCGTGGACCTTGTAGTGCTGCAAGGCGAGCGCCCCATGGCAAAAGACAACAAATCGCTGGGCCGCTTTAACCTCGACGGCATTCCGCCGGCACCGCGTGGCGTTCCGCAAATCGAAGTGACTTTCGACATTGATGCAAACGGTATCCTGCACGTAACGGCCAAAGACAAAGGCACCGGCAAGCAACAAAACATCCGTATCGAAGCCGGTTCCGGTCTTTCCAAAGAAGAAATCGAGCGCATGAAGGACGAGGCGAAGGCCAATGAAGCCACGGATAAGGAAGTGCGCGAGCGGGTAGAGAAAATGAATATGGCCGACGGCCTCGTGTTCAACACCGAGAAGCAGCTGAAAGAGTACGGTGATAAGATTCCGGCCGAGAAGAAAGAAGCCATTGAGAAGGCCGCAAACGATCTGCGCGAAGCCCACAAAGCGGAGGACATGAGCCGCATCGACAGCGCAGTGGAAGCCCTCAACGCTGCCTGGCAGTCGGCCTCTGAGGATATGTACAAAGCTTCTGCCGAAGGCGCGCCGGGCGCGGAAGGCATGGGCGGCGAAGGCGGTCCGCAAGCTTCCGGAAATGAGGGCCCGGTAGCGGATGCAGAGTACGAGGAAGTGAAGTAAGTTTTGCTTAAAGAACCCAGGTTCCAAAAGTTAAAGAACAAGTGGTAAAAGAGCGCCCCGCAATTGCGGGGCGCTCTTTTACTATAAATATACTCTTACAAAAAGAAGTTTCCTTATATTGCTTTTCATGGAAGCCACGCAAACGCCCTTGCTCAACGAACCGGACTTCAATTATTCCGGAATTTATACCTACGCCGATTATCTGCGCTGGACAATTGAGGAGCGCATAGAACTCATTCGGGGGAAAATTTTCCGGATGAGTCCGGCGCCGCGTTACAGCCATCAGGAAACGATTACCAATATTTTCACACCGCTAAGCGCTTTTCTGAAAAATAAATCCTGTCAGGTTCTTGTAGCGCCTTTCGATGTGCGCTTTCCGCGCAAAAGCAAGAAAGATGGGGACATTATAACGGTACTTCAACCAGATTTATGTGTCATCTGCGACCCGTCTAAAATCGACGCGCGCGGCGGCATTGGCGCACCGGATCTGATCATCGAAATTCTGTCGCCCGGCAATTCCAAAAAAGAAATGCGCCTTAAATACGAGGTGTATGAAGAAAGCGGCGTGCGGGAATACTGGATCGTGGATGGCGAGCGAAAAGCTTGTCACCTCTTTTTGCTCGAAGGCGGCCAATACAAAGCCTGTCGCCCTTTTGTGGAAGGCGATATCCTGGAAAGCCGGGTGCTGCCGGGCTTCAAAATACCGGTGGCGGATGTGTTTTGGGAAAAATTCGGCCCCATCGCATAAATGCTTTCGCTCCGGATTAGCCTTCTGATTCCGGTCCGGCAGTCTTCCTTAAGAAGGGGAGACCTTCAACTTATGCTACCTTTGCCGCAATTATGGCAACGGAAACAGACATGATGCAGGGCTTCAATACCCTTTGCATTCACGGCGGACACCGCCCGGATGGCCACCGCGCCCACCACACCCCCATCTACGCATCTTCTACCTATACCTTCGACAACGCGGCCCAGGCCGCGGCCGTTTTCAGCGGTGAGGAAGAAGGCTATCTCTACAGCCGCTGGGGCAACCCGACGACCCGCGAAGCAGAAGAAAAAATCGCCGCCCTCGAAGGGTTCCGGCTTCAAGACGATTCCGGAAATCCACTCACGCCGCAGGCGCTTTTGCATGCCTCCGGCATGGCCGCTATCCAAACCTTGTTTTTCAGCACGCTGGCCAGCGGCGATGCGATCCTTACACAGGGCTCGCTCTACGGCGGCACCCAAGAAACCCTCGAACGCATCCTGCCGCCGCTGGGCATTTCGTTCTACGCTGCCGACTTTGCCAACGATGCCGAGATGGAGCAAATGATAGCCGATCATCCGGAAATCAAACTCGTGTATCTCGAGACGCCCGACAACCCAACCATCCGGCTGGTGGATCTCGAAAAACTGGGTACATTCTGCCGGGCGCACAACCTGATTATGGCGGTGGACAACACCTTCTGTACACCGTATCTGCAACAGCCTTTTCAGTACGGCGCGGATTACATCGTGCATTCCACCACTAAATTTCTCAACGGACACGGCACGGCCATCGGTGGCGCACTCGTCGCCCGCACGCCGGAACTGATGACCGACCGGATGGTAAAAACCTTCCGGCTTCTGGGCGGCAATTCCAATCCGTTTGACGCATTTCTGCTCGTGAACGGTATGCGCACGCTGCCCCTCCGCGTAGACCGCCATTGCGAAAACGCGCAGGCACTGGCCGAGTTCCTGGAAAAGCAGCCCGATGTTACCGAAGTACATTTTCCGGGATTGAAAAGTCACCCGCAATATGAGCTGGCGCAGCGGCAGATGCGCAAAAGCGGCTCGATGGTGGCTTTCGAACTCAAAGGCGGCTTCGATGCAGCAGTGGATTTTCTCAATGCCATGAAGCTGTGCAAATTTGCCGTTTCCCTTGGCACGGTCGATACCCTGATTTCGCACCCGGCTTCTTCTACCCACAAAGGCGTAGCCCCGGAAACCCGCGAGCGCGCCGGTGTTACCGACGGACTGATCCGCATTAGTGTCGGCACAGAAAACATCGAGGACATCATTGCCGACGTGTCGCAATCGATTGCGGCGGCACACCGCACGGGCGTTCGCCAAACAGAAGCGGCAGGCGCCTAAAAGCAGTTTCCGGACCTGTCAGGTCCGGAGTGAAACGAAAGATGCCTGACAGGTCTGTATTATCAGATAGATTTCCGGAAAATCCGGGTTTCTTTTCGGACCTGACAGGCATCTGCGTCCCTTCGGGCCTCCACCTGTCAGGTCTCAACAGAAAAGAGAACGCGCCCCACAGGGCGCGTTCTCTTTTCTGTTTGTAGAAGGATTGATCACCGCAGATCTACCACTTCGACGTTTTTATATTTTCGGGTGTCGAAGGTAAAAGCGGCATCCGAAACCGGTGCATTGGGGGTATAATTGCTAACGCTGTATTGGTAGACCGTTCCGTTCTTCTCGGTGACGGTACCTCCGATAAGGGTATTGGTTTTGGCGTCTATAGCGAGCTCCACTTTCCGGAATTGCTTCGCGGTTTTGGGAGTCAGCTCCACGACCTCAGCGTTTTTGCCCCCTACTTTTTTAGCGCCTGCATAGCGATAGCTGTATTCTTTGTCGTAGAAGTTGGTGAAGAGCTTGGTAG
>JAEVZP010000107.1 GCA_023392185.1 Bacteroidota bacterium | reverse complement strand
TTCTCACCCGGATCGTTGAAATCACCGTCCTGGTTCCAGTCCACCCAAATACCGGTACCAAAATTACTATAGGTAGAATGATCAAGCGTGAAGTTGACGGTTTGAGTCTGAACCTGCGTTACGTTCTGGGAGGTGAACACGCCATAGCCGCCAGGCGAGTAGCCAGAACCTGGATTACTGATGTTGGTCGTACCGCCCGTTGTAGAAAAGCCGTCGATATAATAGTTGGCATTGCTGCCAGAAGGAACGCAGTAACAGGCGCTCTGCGGGGTCTGGGCAACCGAAACCGGAGAAGAAGTTGTACTACCTCCGTTTACGCAGGTAGCGGTTACGCGATACTGCGAGGCTACAGTTTGGGATGTAACTGTATAGGTAGCATTTGTGGATGCAGTACCAATATTACTCCAGGTTGCCCCTCCATTAGTAGAAGACTCAAATTGGTAAGTATATCCGGAAAGCGCCCCCGTAGTAGCCGTAAGGGTAAATGGTGTTCCCGGACAGGCAGCCGTTGAACTGCTGGCAAGCGTCACTGTAGGCGCGCCATTACAAACTGCCAGGTTAGTGACTTCCACATCATCAAGAAAAATATCGGTTTGGTAAGCCGACTGGGCCTGAAAAATAATGTATTGAGAAGTGCCGTTAAAAGAAGCCGGAACATTGACGGTATATTTCTGCCATTGGCTGGTAGTAGCATTTGCACTGGGAGCCACGCCAAACAACCGGGTCGCACCGGTGGCGCTTGCCGTGTTGTTGATCAAAACCACAACCGAATCCGAAGCCGATTGGCCGTTATTCCGATATAACCAGAAAGAAATCACTTTTGCCCCGGCTGGCGAAGCAAAATTGATCGCTGGCGTAATCAGGTTTGACACACCACCAGCATCAATATCCCAGGCATTATAAAAAGCCATTCCGGCTCCGGAGTGCGGCCCGGCCGCGTTGTCGTAAGGTGCGTAAGCGGTAGTAGTCCCCCCCGGAACACGTACCCAACTGGTCTGGCCCGGAATATTAGTATTATTACCTGTACCATTTACGGTCCAGCCTGTTGGCGGGAAAGTAGTGCCGTCAAATGATTCCGACAGCAGTACCTGCGCGCGCACGCTGTTTCCTGCAAACAACGTTATCAGCAACAGAACAGCTAGCCGAAGCATACTTAAGGCGGGCCCGCGAAAACGGTTGTTTACAGGAGATGCAGAAGTATAAGTTTTGCTCATATCAATGGATAAATACAAAGAGTCAACAGGAAAGCACCCTACCTTAGAAGGGCCTTAACAGCCTTCTAAGGTAAGAAGTTTTTTATTCACAAGGCAAAACGTTAAAATCCCAATAGACCCTGCTGCATTTTAACCAAAACAGCAGCGAAAACAGCATTTAGAACCGCCTGCGTTCTTTCCAAAGACAGTTGCTTGCTTAAAAGGGTTGGGAATTTGCCAAAATTTCCGGAAAAAAGTTCTCTTTCCTGCTTCATCCGCAGGAATGCGGGCTTGGCTGCCCAAAAGGTTCTAACCCTGCTCGTTCCAAAAATCACCCATCCCTACCTTTGCGCTCCGTATGCCACTCGATACTTCCATCCGCTCTGTTCTCATCATTGGCTCCGGCCCCATCGTCATCGGCCAGGCCTGCGAGTTTGACTACTCCGGCTCTCAGGCTGCCCGCTCGCTGCGCGAAGAAGGCATCAAAACCATTCTCATCAATTCCAACCCGGCCACGATCATGACCGATCCAATCGTGGCCGACAAGGTGTACCTCCAGCCGCTCACGCCGGAAAGCATCGAGATCATTCTTCAGGAAAACCAGGTCGATGCGGTGCTGCCCACCATGGGCGGCCAAACGGCCCTCAACCTCTGCAAGGAGTGCGATGAAATCGGTTTGTGGGAAGAATACGGCGTCCGTCTCATCGGGGTGGATATCAAAGCCATCGACAAAGCCGAAGACCGCGAAAAATTCCGGCAATGGATGCTCGAACTCGGCGTTCCGGTAGCCAAAGCCCGCACCGCCAACTCCATGCTCGAAGGCAAAGACTTCGCGCAGGAAATCGGTATTCCGCTGGTCATCCGGCCGTCGTTTACCCTCGGCGGCACCGGCGGCGGACTGGTCTTTGAAAAAGAACACCTCGATGAAGCCCTCGAACGCGGCCTCACCGCCTCACCCATCCACGAAGTACTTGTAGAACAGGCCGTTATGGGTTGGAAAGAATTCGAACTGGAACTGCTCCGCGACGCCAAAGACAATGTGGTCATCATCTGTACGGTCGAAAACCTCGATCCCATGGGCGTCCACACCGGCGACTCGATCACGGTAGCCCCGGCCATGACGCTGCCCGACACGGCCTACCAACTGATGCGCAACACGGCCCAGAAAATGATGCGCGACCTCGGCAACTTCGCCGGCGGCTGCAACGTACAATTCGCCCTCAATCCGGAAACCGAGGAAATCATCGCCATCGAAATCAACCCGCGTGTGAGCCGCTCTTCGGCCCTCGCCTCGAAGGCTACCGGCTATCCGATTGCGAAAATCGCCGCCAAGCTCGCCGTCGGTTACACGCTCGACGAACTGAAAAACCCGATTCTCCAAAACACCTCCGCGTTTTTTGAGCCGGCCCTCGACTATGTAATTGTCAAAATGCCGCGCTGGAACTTCGATAAGTTTAAAGGTGCGGACGACACGCTGGGTTTCCAGATGAAATCCGTGGGCGAAGTCATGGCTATTGGCCGCACTTTTCCGGAAGCACTCCAGAAAGCCTGTCAGAGCCTCGAAAACAATGCTACCGGCCTTTCCTTTATCTCGGCTCAGCGCATGAAGCCCGAAGAACTCCTGGAAGGCCTTAAACGCCCGACCTGGGACCGCATTTTCCGGATTAAAGAAGCCCTTGCCGCCGGTATTTCCATTAAATCGCTGCGCGAACTGACACATATCGACCGCTGGTTCCTGTATCAGATTCAGGATATCGTCAATCTCGAAAAAGAAATCGCTGCCTGCAAACACCTGGAATCTATGGATAAAGAGCTGATGCTGCGCGCCAAACAAATGGGCTTTTCCGACGAGCAGATCGCCGAGGCCCTGCGCGACTGCACCGCCGACGAAGTCTACGATTTCCGGAAAAAACTGGGCATTACCCGCGTTTTTAAAATGGTAGATACCTGCTCCGCCGAGTTTGAAGCCGTCACGCCCTATTTCTACTCCACGTTTGAGCGGGGAAGCATGGCAGGCTAAAACAATTTTTAGCACCTAAAAAAGGGCTTTCATTTCCGGAAATGAGGGCCCTTTTTTTTCGCATTCTCTATTTGACAAGAGGCGGTCACCAATCACGTACGCTTACCTTCTTTTTGTCACCCTCGAAGAGGGTCTTCACAAATACCTGCTGAAATTGTGAAGATTCCCTTCGGGAATGAAAAAAGAAAAGCCCCATAAGGCTTTTTTAGAAGTCTAAATCCGTTCTGTGCCCGTTAGCCGTTAGGCGTAGGCTGCGCCTACGTCTGACTATTGCGCAGGCTGTGCCTGCCAAAAAACTTTTGCGATTTTATCCTACATTCCTAAATCCGCTCTGTGCCTTCCGGGTCTTTATACATCTCTTCGGCCTCGCGCAAATCTTCTTCGGTAAAAATGGCTTTTAAATCCACGACAAATTGCCCAAAAATACCAGAAGGCGCCACCGCATCCGCCGGGTACATTTTCCGGAATTGAAAGACGCCATCCTTAAGGTCAAAGACCGTAACCACGAAGTGCACCGTATCTACCAGCCAGTATTCCCGCACGCCGGCTTCTTCATAAAGCCGGTATTTGGTTTCAATTTCTTTTTTGGAATTACCGGGTGAAAGGATTTCAATCACCCAGTCGGGCGCGCCGTTGCAGCCGCGGCGGTTGAGCTTGCTTTTATCACAAACCACGCATAAATCGGGCTGTACAACCGTAGTGTTTTTGCGGGGATGATCCTTTTTCCTGGAATCCGGTAAAACCACATCAAAAGGAGCCGTAAAAACCTCGCACTGATTCTCAGCAAAGTGGTTTAGCAACTGTCGCATGAACCGCGTCACATAACGCTGATGCGATAAAGCAGGCGCCGGCGACATCCGAGAAACCCAGCCGCGCAACAACTCGACCCGCTCCCGGAATTGCCAGGTCAGGTAGTCGGCGTAGGTATATTGTTTGGAAAAATCCAGCTGGTTAATGTCTGTAATCATGGCACGCCGGAGAAAGAGTTCTTTAGTTCAAGCCATAGGCAAAAACAAAGGGCACTTTGCTGCCTTCGCGCAACGCCTGCCGCACTTTTACCGGCTTGCGAACCACTTTATAACGCTGCAAATCAGCCACTTCCATACCGTAGCCGGTCATTTTCTTTACCGACACAAAGCGCAAATAGCCCAGCAACAGTACCGCCGACAGCAAATCTGTCGCCAGCACTTCCTGCTGATAGCGCATCCAGGTTTTGTTTTGTTTTCCCCACATAGTCAAAGGCTGTTTTAATAAATTCCGGAACCCGCCTTAGCGCATCGAGCGCGGCACGTAAGCGCGGTTAATGTCCGAGCCGCAACCGCATTTTTTGCTGCTGCTGCATCCCTGCAAAAGCCCGGCCATCAGCAAGGTTATCAACGTCAGGCGGGCCAAATGGTTGGGCAGGATTTTGTGCGTTTTCATAAAAGTACCTTTGTAAAAATACGGTTTTTTCGTTGCAGCCCGCCGCCAAAAAAATTCTGCTTTCCCCACTCGACTGGGGCCTCGGCCACACCACGCGCTGCCTGCCGCTGGCCCGTCAGCTCCAAACGCTTGGAGCACAGCTTTA
>JAEVZP010000054.1 GCA_023392185.1 Bacteroidota bacterium | reverse complement strand
CCCAGCAACCAATCGGCGCGCAACTGCAACCTGATTGCGCTTAAAATTGCCTTTGAACTCGGCTCGGTGCGCGCTGCCGCTGCTGCCACGCCTGCCAGCAGTGGTTGCCCGCCCCTGGAAGTCACCTTCAACAATACCTCGGCCAATGCAGCCGCTTTCCAATGGGACTTTGGCGACGGCACACCGGGCGACACCGCCCGGAATCCGGTTCATATTTATACCCGCCCAGGCACGTACCGGGCCCAGCTGATTGCGACCAACGCAGTTGCCTGCCGCGAACGCGACACCACTTATATCACCATACGGGTAGACAGCAATGCCATTTCCGGGAACTGGACGGCACAGGTTACCAGCGGCTGTCCTCCTTATACGATTGGCATCACCAATAATATTCGCACGCCGGGCGGCAGCGCCACCTTCAGCTGGGATTTCGGGGATGGCACGGCGTCCTCGGCCCGTAATCCGGTTTCGCATGTGTATACTGATACCGGAACCTATACCGTCCGGCTGATTGTAACGGACCCGGCAGCCTGCAACGCGCCCGATACTTCTTTCCAGACAGTAACCCTTAGCAGCCAGACGGTAGCAGCTGCCTTTACCGCGCCCGACTCGCTTTGCCTGGATGCCGGCGGAGTGTATTTTCAAAGCAACACCACCAATGCCACCGGCATTTACTGGGATTTTGGCGATGGTGACACGTCTTCCCTGATTGCACCTTTCCACGTCTATGAGCAGCCAGGGCGCTACACCGTGACGCTGATTGCCGGCAACCCGGCGGCGTGCAACAAAGCTGATACCGTTCGGCGAACCGTGCATATCCTGCGCCGGCCCGTTGCCAATTTCGATTACACGCCGATCATTCCCGAACCCAACGTGCCGATTCAGTTTATCAATCAATCGGTGGATGCAGAACGGTATCGGTGGGCCTTTGGCGACGGCGGCAGCTCAACAGCTGAGAATCCGGAACATTTCTATAAACGCACCGGCACTTATCTGGCCTGCCTGACGGCCGTTTCAAAAGATGGATGCCTTGACACCCTGTGCCGCGACGTGGTGGCCGACGTGCGCATTGCAGCCGATGTGCCTACCGCTTTCTCGCCCAACGGCGACGGCAGGAACGATCTGCTGTATGTCCGGGGTGCGGCTTTTGAGACTCTTACTTTCCGCATCTACAACCGCTGGGGGCAACTGGTATTTGAAACCTCTGATCCCCAAAAAGGCTGGGACGGCACCTGGAACGGCCAGCCACAGGAAGCAGATGCTTACGCCTATACCCTCACCGCTGTTTTTATAGACGGAAGCACCGTGAATAAAAACGGCCACATAACCCTGCTGCGCTGATGAAAAAACTTTTTTGGGCCTTTCTGTCGGCGCTCCTGCTTCCGGCGGCCGACAGCGCTGCACAAGGCATTCACTTTTCGCAATACTGGAATGCACCGCTGCTGGCCAACCCCGCCAACACGGCGCTGCTGCCCGACGCCAGCTACCGTGTGGGCGCGCAATACCGGGAGCAGTGGGCTTCCATCCCTGTGCCTTATACCACGGTCTCGGTTTTTGGCGAAGCGCAGCTGTTGCGCGGCATTGAGGGATCCAACTGGCTGGGCGTGGGGGGCGCTTTCTGGAGCGACCGGGCCGGGGCCGGGCAGCTGGAACAAACACGGGGCGATCTGTTTGTAGCTTATCACCTGCAGCTGGGCGAGCACCATATGATTTCGCTGGGTGCCTCCGTGGGTAGGGTGCAGCGCCGGGTGGATTTTAACCGCTTCACCTTCGATCAGCAGTGGGACGGCTTTAAGTTTGATGAAATGATCAAGAGCGGGGAGCCGGCAGAAGTGCGGCAAACCGGCTATACCGATATTGGGCTGGGACTGAACTATGCTTTTTTCCCCAACGAAAACTTTTACCTCAAGATCGGCGGCGGTGTTGCGCACCTGAACCGGCCTACCGAAACGTTTTACAGCACGGCACACCAGCTGGGCCTGCGCCCTACGGGCAATGCCGAAGCAATCATCCGCGTCAGCCCAACCGTTATCCTGACGCCCTCCGCTTATTTCACCTTGCAGCAAACCGCCTGGGAAGGACTCTATGGCACGCTGGCGCAGTTTCGCATTGGGGGCGATGCGGCAGCCGGCTCTTTCCTGGTGGGCGCGTTTCACCGCTGGGGCGATGCCGTGGTGGGCGTAGCAGGCTATCAGTGGGGCGATCTGCGGCTGACCTCCTCCTATGATTATACCATCTCACCTTTAAAGTCGGCCAACAGTGGGCGCGGTGCTTTTGAAGTATCTCTGCTGTACCAGGGCCATTACAAGAAAGATCTGCGCGACAGCAAGTTTGCCTGCCCGCGGTTTTAAGGGGGCAGGATTCAGGGGAGCAGGAAGGCAGATTTTCCGGAAAATGCGGGTATGATTTGAGGGAAAACGGACGGTTGGAAGGAGAGGGGACCTGGTAGGAGGCATATTTTTTAAGGTATTTGCAGCAGCGGGAAGATTTCCGCGCCGGTTGCCCGCTTTTGGAAGACTAACTTGCAGCCGGCCCCGCCTTCCGGCGCTGGCCGGATTCCGGAAATTTCCCTTAAAACCGGTTTTGATTTTTGGAACTTTCTAACCTTTATTTGTTTTCAACTTTAAAACGCTCCACGCGCATCTTCAAATTTTTATGGAAAACGAAAAAAACCAGATTCTGCTCGTAGAAGACGATGCTTCTTTGGGACAGGTCCTCAAAAATTATCTGGAGCTCAATGACTACGAGGTAGAACTTGCCCGCGACGGCATTCTGGGGCTGGCTGCCTTCCGCCGCAAAAAGTTTGACATCTGCCTGCTCGACGTCATGATGCCCAACATGGACGGCTTTACCCTGGCCGAAGAAATCCGAAATGTAGACCCCGACGTGCCGCTTTTCTTTCTTTCCGCCAAAGGCATGAAGGAAGATATTATGCGCGGCTACAAGCTGGGTGCAGACGATTATATCACCAAACCTTTTGACTCGGAAATCCTGCTGCACAAAATCCGTGTGGTGCTCAAGCGCAATAGCGAGCTGGAAGAAAAGAAACACGCTGTGACTGAGTGGAACCTGGGTAATTTCCGGTTCAACTCCCGCCTGCGCAACCTGCAGATCGGTGATCAGAGCTTTACTCTTTCGCCCAAAGAAAGCGAGCTGCTGACGATGCTGGCCGAATATAAAAACGACCTGCTGCCCCGCGAAGCCGCGCTGAAACGCATCTGGGGTTCGGACACCTATTTTAACGGTCGCTCCATGGACGTTTATATCGCGAAGCTGCGTAAATACCTGCGCCTCGACCCAACAGTAGAGATTGTCAATATCCACGGCAACGGTTTCCGCCTGGTGGTTCCGGAGGCCAGCGCCAGTTAAAGAAGTCACTCCAAAAACAATCCAAAGCCCCTGCCGCCTGCGGCAGGGGCTTTCCGGTAAGCATTCCTTCAGGAAAGAAAGGAGCTACCTGCCACGTCTTTTCAGAACCCAAAAAGAAGGCTTTTTTCCGGAAAAAACGGGCTGCTGACCGTCCCGTCAAAACACTTCGGGCGGCGGGCCGCTTTCCTGCTTTAATTTTGGCCTCTCTCATGCGCCATCTACCCAATCTGCTGACCCTTGCCAATCTGTTTTGCGGCTGCTGCGCCATTGCGATGGTTTTGGGCGCGCAGAACTTTAGTGTCACCACCGACTACGAGCACTTTATCGAAGTGCCGGCGGTGGAGCAGCCCTGGATCGGCACGCTTTTCATCTTTGCTGCTGCTTTCTTCGACCTGCTTGATGGGGCTGCTGCCCGTGCGCTGGGCGTTAGCAGTCCCATTGGTAAAGACCTCGACTCGCTCGCCGATGTGGTTTCCTTTGGCGTTGCGCCTTCTATGATGCTCTTCAAGATGCTGTGGATGGCGCAAATGCGGCAGCCGGAGGCTATGGACAGCAGCCTTTGGGCTACCGCACCTGCCTTTTTACTGGCCGTTTTTGCAGCGCTGCGCCTCGCACGATTCAATCAGGCGCCTCCACAGGCCGGCTTTACCGGCATGCCGACGCCGGCTGCCGGGCTGGCCGTGGCGGCGCTCCCCCTGGTGAGCCTGTATGGGCCGCAGGCACTGGCCAATGCGCTGCTAAATCCGTGGGTGTTGTATCTGCTTATTGCTTTGCTGTGCTACCTGATGGTTTCACGGATTCACTTCTTCAAGCTGGCACAAAACCTCAAAAATCCGGCAAAAAGCTGGCCGGCTTATGCGCTCACCATCGCCACGCTGGCTGCCATTCCTTTCCTGAAAGCCGGAACCCTTCTTTTTGCCATTCTGCTGTATGCGGCCCTTTCGCTGGTAGCGCCGCGCAGCACCCCTGAAACCCCGGCGGCGGCCTAAGCCTTTTCCGGAAAATGCCTCTTCTTCTAAAACACTTTTTGTATGAAACATACCATTCGCATCAATATCCTGCCCCTCAAAGACCTGCTCGACCCTCAGGGAAAAGCCGTAACCGGCAGCTTGCACAATCTCGGCCTTGGCACCATTTCTGACGTGCGCGTCGGTAAGCATATTACCCTGCAGGTAGAAGCTGCCACACCGGAAGAAGCCAAAGCGGCAGCAGAAGAGGCCTGCCGGAAACTCCTGGCCAACCCGGTCATGGAGTCGTTTGAAGTTGTTGTAGGGTAGGAACGCTGCGGTTCCGACTTTTCTCCCGTACCGGTCCGTTTGGAAAATGCCCCTGCGGACCGGTTTTTAAAACCGGATCGGATGACCAGAAAACTGTTGCTGTTGGCAGGGCTGCTCGGCTGCGCGGCGGCTGCCACAGCTCAAAAAGTAACGTATCAGGACAGCACGGTATACCGCGACGGCAGCCCATACTGCCGGATGGTGCGGCTGAACAGCAGTCTTTCTGCGCCCCGCTTTGCCATTAAGAACCTTCAGGGTAACACCTTCGCGCAGGCACAGCAAAAGCCGGGCGAAGGTTTTGTGCTGTATTTCACCGGTTTGGACACGCTGGTACCGATTGCACCGGCCCTTCCGTATGCGCAGTCGATAGCCGCCATGATTGTGCAGCACGACCTGCTGGCAAACGGTGCGCTGCCCGACGCTTTGGCCGTGCGCCGGCTGGCCCGGCTGGAAGCGCGTCGCCCGGTTGCGGTTCGCGACGTGTTTGACGGCATTGCCAAAGACATAGACGGCTGGATTCAGGGCGACAAGCGTCCGGCACCTCCTGTTGACGGAATTGTGGTGAGCGGCAATCGGGTTATGCGACGGGGCACAGTACTTGCCCAATACACCATCCGCCGGTACAGCGAGGGAGACGAATCTTACAAAACCATTGTCATTACTACGCCGGAGGGCCGACAGGTGGCAGAAGCCGATTTGCCGGTGTCTGATGCCCGTTCGTGCCGGCTGCGCCTTCCGGAAGCCCATGAGACGGTGACCCTGGCAGTACCTTATTTCCCTCAAACCGAACAAGTCAAACAGATTGTGCAATACCTGATGGAGCACGCTTATCTGGAACCCGGAAAACCCTAAAGGGTATTTCTGAAGGCGTTATAAGGCTGAGGAATCCCGCCATTTGCGCCGGAAGGAAAGACGCCCGTAAGATTTCAACATCGAAACCTTACGGGCGTCTTTCTGTAAGCAGCGCGGCAGCGGCGAACTTAGAAAGGATTTTCATGAAAAAAATTTAATAAATAAAGTGCAAACCTATTTACATATAAAAACATTGTCAATACCCATTTACGCGTAATGCGGCACGTAGAAGTACGCAATTTTCCACACGTAGTTTTACGCAATTTGCCGTTTTCCCGTATCCAATACCCGAAAGCAGGTATTGGATACGGGAAAACGCCTTAATTTGTCGTTTTTTTATTGCTATTGTTTTTTAGTTTTTCTGCTATGAAGACATCCACGCTACAAGACCCTGTAAAGCAGGTTATTTATGAAGCAGCTTTAAAGGCGGCACCGGTATTCGAAAGCCTTCCCGGTGTGGCCATTATCCACGACATCCGCGACGGAACCGTGGTCTACATGTCTTCCAAAGGCCTGAGGCAAATGCACATCACGCTTCGGGAATTACAGGATATGGGACCCGAATATTATTCCCGGTTCTTCAACCCGGAACAGGCGGCTGAATATGTACCCAAGATGCTCGACCTTGTAACCCGCAACGATCCAAACGAAACCTTTACTTTTTTTCAGCAGGTACGCATTCTGGGCTATGAAGAATGGCAGTGGCACCTGAGCGCCATCCGCATTTTCCTGCAGAACGAAGCCGGCAAGCCCCTTGCCACCCTGACTATCGCACACCATATCACGCCCGACAACCACTATACCCACAAGGTGGATCGCCTCCTGGAAGAACTCACTTTCCTGCGGGAGCAAACCGCTTCCTACTCCAAGCTCGGCCGGCGCGAACTGGAAGTGCTCCGGTTACTGGC
>JAEVZP010000048.1 GCA_023392185.1 Bacteroidota bacterium | reverse complement strand
GAGCACGCACAGTTCGCCTCGGTAATCGGCGTCAATCGTGCCGGGGCTATTCAGTACCGTGATGCCGTGCTTCAGCGCCAGCCCGCTGCGGGGGCGCACCTGCATTTCCGTGCCAGCAGGCAGGGCGAAATACAGGCCAGTAGGAATGGCTACACGCTGCAAGGGCCCGATCGTCACCGGCCCGGTGGACAGCCAGGCACAAACGTCCAGTCCGGCCGCGCCTTCGGTTTGGTATTGGGGCAGCGGGTGGGGCGATTGGTTGATAACGAAAGTTTCCAGAGCGGCGGTCAGTTTTTAAGAAAAATGAAATTCCGGGGCAAAGGTGCAGCGCAACGGGCGTTTTGCGAAGTAGGGGCGAATCTAAAAAAACCGGTTGCCGGGCCGGTGGCATTCGCCACCCAACGTTTGTAGCGGTAAGCCGGTTTGCAGGCGGTCGCTTCGCGACCCAATGTTTGTCTTGCCGATTTCCGGAAAATCACCGCTGCATTAAATCGCCGGCCGCGTCCGCAATCGTTCCAAACCGGAAATCGTACCCCGCTTCGGTGATTTTTCCGCAATCCACGCCGCAGCTCTTGAGCACTTCCACGCTCATCTCGCCCATAGCTGCTTTAAGGAATACCGCCGGAACCGGTACTTTTAAAAACGGTCCGCCCTTTGCTTTTGCCAGCGCATTTTGCAGCGCGCGGTGCGACACGGGGCCGGGCGCGGCGGCGTTGTAAGGCCCGGAAAGTCCGGTATTCTTTAAGGCAAAAAGATATATGCCCACCAGATCATCCAGGTGAATCCAGCTTACCAGCTGCCGGCCACTTCCCAAAACCGGTACCACCCGCAGCGGAAACGACTTTGTGAGCTGGGGCAAAGCTCCGCCACCTTTGCCGAGCACAATACCGGTTCGGATCAGTGCGACCCGACAGGCCTCGCCGGCCTTTTGGGCTTCGGCTTCCCAGTCGCGGCAGGTTTTCCCCAAAAAATCCGAAGCCGGCGGCGACACTTCCGTGAACAGCGGATCACCCGCTTCGTTTTCGCCATAATACCCAATGGCCGAAGCACTCACGAGTGTTTTGCAGGCCGGCGCATGCTGCCGGAGCGCGTCCACCAAAAGCTGTGTTCCGGAAACCCGGCTGTCATAAATTTCTTTTTTGCGCGCCGCCGTCCAGCGTTTGTCGGCCACGCCGGCGCCCGCCAGGTGCACGACTGCGTCCAGCTTTTGCAGTGCTACGGTGTCTATGGTGCCTTGTTTGGGATCCCAATGGGCAAAACCCGTCCGGCCTTTGGGCGAGCGGGAAAAAATAATTACCTCGTCGCCGTTGCGCTTGAGCGCTATCGTGAGCGCGCGGCCCACAAATCCGCTGCCGCCGGTAATGCCAATGGTTGCCATAAGAAATTCGGGTGTGCTTTTTTTGGAGTTAAAGGGAGAAACAACAGCGTGCCGCAATAAGTTTCGCACCGTTGCGTTTATCCCTTAATTCTCTCCCGAATGCATAAAAATCTACCCCGACTTTTCCGAAACCCCTTTTCCCAAAAGCCACTCCGCAATCCCTTCCGCGGCCTGCGCCTGCACCGCAAACACGCCCTGCTGCTGACCTGCCTCGCCTCCACCGCGCTGCTGCAACCCAGTGATGCCTCGGTGCAAAAAGTGCTGGCGGCGGTTTACGAGGTAAAATAAGTGAACACCGGACATGCGGCACACAGGAAAAGACAAAAGAGGATAGACAAAAGAGGCGGTCGTTTGGCGCAAGCGCCGCTTGCCTCAGATAGTTCAGCCGGCTGTGCCTGCACATTTTCCGGAAAAACCTACGGAAAAAACCTATAAGGTTTTTGAAACCTTATAGGTTTGAGCGTGCTGCGAGGGCAACGCTCAGGAACGCTTTTTCGCTTTGTCTTTTCGTCGGGCAATGCGCGCCTGCACGATGTCGTAGATCTCCTCTCGCTCTGCCCGGCTCAGTACACCTAAAGTTTTTAAATCCCGGATGCCCTGATTGGTTTCCAGTTGAAGATAATTTCCCCAAAAAGCGTTTTTAACGTGCCGGATGTCGTTTATCTGCCGGTAGGGCACAAAAGTCATCTCCCCCAAGTCGAATGCCAGGCGCTCCGCGTTGTTTCCGCCTTTCAGTTCTTTAAAATAAATGCCTTTAGCGTCCAGTCGGGCACGGGCTACTTTCCCCCGGTAGCGAAGCGAAAAATAACCGAGAGTGATAAAGAGCGCTTTAAAAAGCAGCAGGAGCAGGGAAACCAGAAAATGGCCAATCCCGCTGAAATCCAACACCATATTCTGGAAATTGTCCCAGGCAGTGCTGGTCCGATCAAAACCAATGAAAAACATCCCGATGCCCATTGCTATCAGGAGAACACCGATCACCACCGAGCGATAGCCCGGCAAATAATAGGTTTTGTCGTCGTTTTGGAGGTTTTCCAAAATAGAGAATTTTTTGTGCGCAGGTGTATTCCCGGAAAAAGCTTGCTGCCCGGCATAAAGCAAGGCAGAAAGGCAGCGCTCTAACTATTGGATTTTCGGAAACCGGAGCCGGTTATGCCGCACCGCTTTCCAGTGTAATCACCGTGATTTCCGGCAAAATACCCACCCGGCCCGGATACCCCAAAAAGCCAAAGCCGCGGTTAACGTACAAGTGTTGCTTGCCTTTGCGGTACAAGCCTGCCCACTGTTCATACACATACTGCACCGGACTCCATTTAAATCCCGGAATATCTACGCCAAACTGCATGCCGTGGGTATGCCCGCTGAAGGTCAAATCTATCCACGGATACTCGGGCCGCACCTGCGCATCCCAGTGCGACGGGTCGTGGGAAAGCAGGATATTAAACGGCGCTTTTTCGCGGTCCAGCCCGGCGGTGGCTTTGGGCATATCACCGTATTTCGGGAAGCCGGCTTTCGCGCCCCAGTTTTCAATGCCAATCAGGCCAATGGTGTCGCCGTTGCGCTCCAGATAGGTGTGGACATTTTGCATCAGCTTCCAGCCCATTTCGGCATGGTGACGTTCCAGCATTTGCAGGTTGCGTGCTTTGGTTTCTTCGTCGGGCCACGAAACATAATCGCCGTAGTCGTGGTTGCCGAGGGTGGAATCCACACCCATAGGCGCGCGCAGCGAGCCAAAAAGGTCTTTGTAGGGCACAATTTCCGGCGATTCATTGTTCACCAGATCGCCGGTAAAAAAGATGACTTCCGGTTTTTCGGCCATGATTTTCCGGATGCCTTCTGCCACCGCCTTCCGGTTGTCGAAAGAGCCGCTGTGGATATCGGAAAGCTGCACCATTTTAAAGCCGTCAAAACCCTTCGGAATATTCGGTAAGCGCAGTTTCACGCGGTGAATCCGGTAGCGGTAGCGGTTGGTCGTTCCATACAAAAAAAGTCCAATCACCGCCGTGCCCACACCAATCGCCGCGTTTTGCACAAATACCGACCGCGGGATGCGCGAGCCGTCGCCCACCAGCGTAGGTTTTTGCCGCAGGTAACCCAGCGCCCACATCACCAGCCGCCGCACATCATCCAGCAATAAAAAGAGCGCAACCAGGATTTTGGCAATGAAAAAGCCCATGGCAAAACTGATTGCAATCGTCCGCACAAATGACGGCATGCTGTCCCATGGAATGCGCCGGAAAGAAAGCAGCAAGACCCACAGCAACACCGAAAGCACGATATAAGCGCCCATGCCCACGTTGCGCCAAAAGGGCGGCACATAGCGCAGCAGGCCGCGGGTAGCAATAAAACTATAGTATTCAGCGACGACCAGAGCGGTCACCACCAGAAAGAAACGACGTATCATGGGCAGGAAGTCGGGCGGGACAGCATCAGAACTTCAAAAATCCTTCCACCTGATCTTCTATTACCGAAACAGTTGTAGGTTGAAGCAGATTTCCGGAATCGTCCATTTCGGTGCCGATGCGCGAAAGCGGAATTTTGTTCCAAAACACGTTCACGTGCAGATAGTTGAGGATGTTGGTCAGGTGGTCCAGTCCGCGCAGGTTGCCGGCCCGACCGTCGGCCAGTCCGGTCAGCATCGCTTTTTTACCCCACCAGCACTTTTTAATATCGCTGTTATCAAACAGCATTTTGAGCATGCCGGGAATCGAGCCGTTGTATTCGGGGGCGATAAAAACAAATTTCTGGGCCGGAATCAGCAACTCGTTTTCAGCCTGAATAAACGCTTCATCCCGCGCCCACACGCAGTATTCTTCCAGACAAAAAAGCCTTGGCTCCGCGCCCTTTTCCCGCAGGATCCGCAGGTAGTTATCGGCCAACTGGCGGGTGCGGCTGCCGGGGCGGGCGGTTCCGGAAATCAGGGTGAGCATAGGGGCTTCGTGTTGGACGCTGACGCTGTTGGAGCCTTCGGCTTGGAAGCCCTTCGGGCGTTGGAGCGCTTTGCGCTTGGAAAATTAAAAAAATCAGATTGTAGAAATCAAACAATACACATTAAGCAGCCAGCAACAAACTATGAAACATGAAACATGAAACATGAAACATGCCTCACGTCCACTTATCGTGCAGCAGCATCGTTTTCCGGATCACGTCGCGGACGCAGCCTTTGCCGCCGCCGAAGGGTGAAACATACTTTGACAAGGCAATAATTTCCGGAACGGCATCGGCAGGGCAGGTGGGAAAACCGGCAAATTGCATGCACTCCAGGTCCGGAAAATCATCGCCCATATACAAGAGGTGCTCTTTGGAGATGCCGTGTTTCTCCAATAAATATTTCAATACCGGAACCTTGTCTTTAATGTCGATGTGCACTTCTTCGATGCCCAGCTTTTGCAGCCGTGTTCTCACACCCTCACTGCGCGCGCCGGAAATGGCCCACACATGATAGCCTTGCTTCACGGCCCACTGAATGGCGTAGCCGTCTTTGATGTTCATGCTGCGGAGCAGGTGGCCTTCTTCGGTAATCAGCAGTTGGCCGTCGGTCATCACGCCGTCCACATCAAACACGAAGACGCGCACTTCCTTAA
>JAEVZP010000073.1 GCA_023392185.1 Bacteroidota bacterium | reverse complement strand
ACCTGCGCATGAAATACCGCTACCTCGACCTGCGCCGCCCACCGCTGAAGCGCAACCTCGAACTGCGCTATAAGGTGTCGCGCGCTGTGCGTTCTTTCCTGGACCGGGCCGGTTTCTGGGAAATCGAAACCCCTTTCCTGATTAAAAGCACGCCGGAAGGAGCCCGTGATTTTGTGGTGCCGTCCCGCATGAACGAAGGCCAGTTTTATGCCTTGCCCCAAAGTCCGCAGACGTTTAAACAGCTCCTGATGGTGAGCGGCTATGATCGCTACTATCAGATTGTGAAGTGCTTCCGCGATGAAGACCTGCGCGCCGACCGGCAGCCGGAATTTACCCAGATCGACTGCGAGATGAGCTTTGTGGAACAGGAAGATGTGCTGCAAACTTTTGAAGGCCTTTTCAAAGAAGTGCTCCGGGAAGTGCGCGGCGTGGCGCTCGACGGCCCGATCCCCCGCATGACCTGGGACGAAGCCATGCGCGACTACGGCAACGACAAGCCCGACCTGCGCTTTGGCATGAAGCTCCAAAACCTGAAGGTAAAAGGCGCAAATACCCTTCCCCTGCTGGCAGAAACGTCTTTTCCGGTTTTTCAAAATGCGGAAAGCGTTATTGGCGTGGTGATAAAAGGCGGCGCGGAATGGAGCCGCAAACAGACCGACGCGTGGACGGAATGGGTAAAGCGCCCGCAGGTAGGCATGCAGGGCCTTGTGACGCTCCGGCACAATGCTGATGGTTCTTTCAAAAGCAGCGTGGATAAGTTCTTTACACCCGAAGCGATAGGTGAAATAGCGTCTTTCTGCGGCGCGGAGGCGGGCGATCTGGTGCTGCTCCTGGCCGGAGGCGAAGACGCGACCCGAAAGGCCGCTTCGGCGCTGCGCCTCGAACTGGGCGAACAGCTGGGCCTGCGCGACAACACCGTTTTCAAGCCCCTGTGGGTAGTAGATTTTCCGCTTTTCGAGTATGACGAAGAAGGCGGTCGTTTTGTGGCCCGTCACCATCCGTTTACCGCGCCCAAGCCGGAGCACCTGGACTGGATGCAGGATGTTTCCAAATACCCCGACATCAAGGCCAACGCCTATGATTTGGTACTGAATGGTACGGAAATCGGCGGCGGTTCGATCCGTATTTTTCAGCGGGACATTCAGGAGAAAATGTTTGCAGCACTCGGCATGAGTGCCGAAGAGCAGCAGGAGAAGTTCGGATTTCTGCTGGGCGCGTTTGAATACGGCGCGCCGCCACACGGCGGCATCGCGCTGGGCTTCGACCGGCTGTGTGCCCTGCTCGGCGGACAGGAAACCATTCGCGACTTTATCGCTTTCCCGAAAAATAACAGCGGTCGTGATGTGATGCTCGACGCGCCCTCGGCGATCGACGATACCCAGAAGGCAGAACTGGGGCTCGGCTAGCGGTATTTACAGAAATCCGGTCTTCCGGACCGATTCTACCGTCTGCCGAATCTCTTATCAGTATTTTTGCGGAAATCTTATGAATCTGGAATTCAATAAAAACGAAGACCGCATGAACCTGGCGGTCGGACAGTTGCGTCAACGGTTTTCTCAGGTCGCCCAGGGTGGCGGCAAAAAAGCAATGGCGAAAGCCAAAGAGCGCGGCAAGATGAGCCCCCGCGAGCGCGTCCAATACCTCATCGATAAAGACAGCACTTTTGAAGAAATCGGCACCTTCGCCGGTTGGGAGATGTATGAAGCCGAAGGCGGCTGCCCGAGCGGCGGCACGGTGGGCGGATTGGGCAAAGTGGCCGGTCGCCTGTGCATGATTATCGCCAACGACAACACCGTGAAGGCCGGTGCGTGGTTCCCGATTTCCGGAAAAAAGAACCTGCGCCTGCAGGAAATCGCGATGGAAAACCACCTTCCGGTGATCTACATCGTGGACTCAGCGGGGGTGTACCTGCCGATGCAGGATGAGATTTTCCCCGATAAAGAACATTTTGGCCGCATTTTCCGGAATAACGCCGTGATGAGCGCGATGGGCATCACCCAAATCGCTGCCGTGATGGGAAGTTGCGTGGCGGGCGGTGCCTACCTGCCGATCATGAGCGATGAAACGCTGATGGTGGAAGGCAACGGCTCTATCTTCCTCGCCGGACCGTACCTCGTGAAGGCGGCCATTGGCGAAGATGTGGACATCCAAACCCTCGGCGGCGCGAAAACCCACACCGAAATTTCCGGAATTGCCGATTATAAATTCGACACCGAAGCCGAAACGCTCGACCAGGTGCGCCGCATCGTGGAGAAAATGGGCGAGACCCCGCGCGCCGGTTTTGACCGTGTGAAAGCGAAAGACCCGATTCGCCCGGCCAAAGACCTCTACGGCCTCGTTAGCACCGAAAACAACAAGCCCTACAACGTTGAAGATGTTATCAACTGCGTTGTGGACGCCGGAAGCTTCGACCCGTTCAAAAATGACTATGGCAAAACGATTGTGTGCGGCTACGCCCGGATCGACGGCTGGGCGGTAGGCATCGTGGCCAATCAACGCCTCGTGCTCAAGAGCGGCAAAGGCGAAATGCAACTCGGCGGCGTGATCTACAACGACAGCGCCGACAAGGCCGCACGTTTCATTCAGAACTGCAACCAAAAGAAAATTCCGCTGATCTTTCTGCAGGACGTGACCGGCTTTATGGTCGGTTCGCGCTCCGAGCACAGCGGTATTATCAAAGACGGCGCGAAACTGGTGAACGCAGTAGCCAATTCTATTGTTCCGAAAATCACCATTATTACCGGAAATTCCTACGGAGCGGGCAACTATGCCATGTGTGGCAAGGCCTACGACCCGCGCTTTATCTATGGCTGGCCCAATGCCAAAATCGCTGTAATGGGCGGCGAGCAGGCGGCCAAAACGCTGCTGCAGATCCAGGTAGCAAGCCTTAAATCCAAAGGCGAAACCATTGACCCGGAAAAAGAAGCCGCGCTGCTGAAGGAAATCACCGACCGCTGCAACTCCCAGACCTCTTCTTACTACGCCGCCGCCCGCCTCTGGATCGATGACATCATCGACCCGGTCACCACGCGCCAGCGCATCTCCACTGCCCTGGAAGCCGCCAACCACGCGCCGATAGAGAAAGAGTGGAAGAGCGGGGTTTTTCAGGTGTAAGGTTACTCAACGCTCTTTAGTTTCAAGGTTGCTATTTTCCTGAGCGGTGTGGTGGCGTCCCGGTCATACAATTCGTATAGAATAACGCCTACATCCCGGTTCCAGTAGCTCTTACTGGAATCGGAATGTAGCACACAGAAGGTGTGGAACGTCCCGGCGGGCACTGTCAGGACGGTATCAGAATGGAGGATCCTGTTTTGACCCGTTGGTTGTTCCTCACAAGTGTAAAGCTGAATAACCTGCCCTTTGGAAGGATTCGCCGGAATATAAAGAAAATCAAAGGTCGAGTTGAGTATTCCCATGCCACAGACATTGTTCGCTCTCAGGTATAAACCGTCCTTTTTCTTGACAAGGTTTACATCGCCAATCCCTCTGAAGTAAAGGCCTCGATAGGTGAGCATTGGGTTGGCTAAAGTTTGTCGAAGCTCTACCCGGTACTCTAAATAGTCTCTTTTCACAGAAGCGGTCTTCCGGGTCTTAAGCTTTACAATGCTGGTGGCTGTTGTGTCCGCCTCGCTGCATTCATAAGTGAAAACAGCATCGTTATCAAACCATTTGGGAATAGGCGCCTGATCGCTTTTTTTGCAGGCAGCGCAAAACAGAAGACCATTCAGGAAAAAAAGTAAAGTAAAATTGCGCATATCCTCGTGTTTAAGACAGAGTAAGGTAAGGACTTTTCTGTAAGGCTTTAACTTGTGCGACCACCCCTGTTTATGATCCAACTTCAAGACATCCGGAAAAGCTTTGGCGATAAAACCGTTTTGCACGGCGTGGATGCCGTGATGAAGCCGGGTAAGGTCAACCTGATTATCGGTGCATCGGGTTCCGGAAAAACGGTGCTGATGAAGATTATGGTGGGGCTGATGCGGCCCGACGGCGGGCAGGTGTG
>JAEVZP010000017.1 GCA_023392185.1 Bacteroidota bacterium | reverse complement strand
AACTCAACAAAAATATTCCGGAAAAAAAGCGCACAGCGCCGCAAAAATAGCCAACCGTCCCATGGGGTCAAATCCGGTCCATACGAAGTGCGCCACACCCAAAACAGAACGCCGCCGGAAGGTCCTTCCGGCGGCGTTCTCTTACTAACCCATTAAATTCACAACAAGACAAAGATACGAAACCGGATCATGGACACTCTTACTCAAACCTTCCACACGGGTTAATATTTTACAAAAAACTATTTTGTATGACCTTAAAAGGTTTTATGAAAGAACATTCTTGCAGGTGTTCTACCGGATAAAGGAATTCTTATTTTGCTTTTTCGCTGAAAGGCAGGCGCCAAATATGGGCGGCCCCTCTTTGCTAATTTGAGCTCCAAAGTAGGCTGGCCGCGTTTTTGAGAAAAAAGCGGGAACATTGTTCTCCCCAAATCTGTTTCCTTCTAAAATCCATACAACGCTTTATGAATACAGAACTTTCGCCTGCTGCCTTCGAAACCGCCCGGCAATTTCTACCCGCTGATTTTACCGTTACCGACTGGGAAAGCCTGGTGCCCTACTTCGAAAAACTGCAAAATGCTGAAATCCATTCCACAGAAGACCTGGAAGCCTGGCTGGCACAGCTGAGCGAGCTGGACGCCGTGGTGGGTGAAGATGCTGCCTGGCGACAAATCCGAATGACGACCGACACGACTAATAAAGCCTACGAAGAAGCTTTTACTTTTTTTGTGTTGGAAATTGAACCGAAACTGAAACCCATTCTTTTTGAACTTCAGAAAAAACTGATGGACTCCCCGTTCCGGAAGGCTCTTGATCCAAAACTTTATGGCCCTTATCTGCGCAGCGTCGAAAATGCCTTGCAGCTGTATCGCGAAGAAAACGTGGCCCTGCAAGCCGAAATCGGTATTCTGGCCCAGCAGTTCGGGCAGATTTCCGGCGCAATGACGATTGAAGTGAATGGAAAAGAATATACCCTGCAACAAGCCGCGCGCTTCCTGCAACAAAGCGACCGCGTCCTGCGGGAAACCGTTTTCCGGAAAATTACCGCCCGTCGCCTCGAAGACAAAGACAAACTCAACGAACTGTTTGACAAGCTCCTGGCCCTGCGCCAAAAAGTAGCCGAGAATGCCGGCTTCGATAACTACCGCGACTATAAATTCCGGGAATTGGGGCGGTTTGATTATACCCCTGAAGATACCTTCCGGTTCCACGAAGCCGTGCGCGAACACATCCTGCCCTTGCACCGGATGCTGGTAGAAGCCCGCAAAAAACGACTGGGTTATGACGTGATGCGCCCCTGGGACAGCGACGCCGAGCCGGAAGGCCGCGAGCCGCTAAAGCCGTTTGAGACCGGCACCGAGCTGGCCGACAAAGCCATTGCAACCTTCGAAAAGCTGCGCCCTTACTACGCCAACTGCCTCCGCACAATGCAAAGCATGGAACGCCTGGATCTTGAATCGCGTATCGGGAAAGCGCCGGGTGGCTACAACTGTCCGCTACCGGAAACCGGCGTACCGTTTATTTTCATGAACGCTGCCGGAACCATTGGCGACGTTATTACGATGATGCACGAAGGTGGCCACGCGGTGCATTCCTTCCTGTCTCATCCACTGAAACTGTCGGCTTTTAAAGAATACCCCATGGAGATTGCCGAGTTGGCGAGCATGAGCATGGAGCTGTTCAGCATGGAGCACTGGGACACGTTTTTCGAAAACGAAGCCGACCTGAAACGCGCGAAGCTGGAAGAACTGGAGCGCGTAATTTCGGTGCTGCCCTGGATTGCCACAATCGACAAATTCCAACACTGGCTCTACACCCACCCCGGACATACCGTGACCGAGCGCGAAGAAGAGTGGATGTCGATTCTGGAAGAATTTTCTACCGGCGTCACCGACTGGAGCGGCTTTGAGGAATACCGGAAATCCTTTTGGCAAAAGCAGCTGCACCTCTTCGAAGTACCCTTCTATTATATTGAATACGGCATTGCGCAGCTCGGCGCGATTGCCATGTGGCGGCAGTACCGCAGCGACCAGGAAGGCACCCTCGACCGTTATCAGGCTGCCCTTGCGCTGGGCTATACCCAAACGCTGCCCGAATTGTATAAAACTGCCGGTATCCGCTTTGATTTCTCCCCGGCCTATATCAAAGAGCTGGGCGATTTCGTGCACGGCGTGCTGGAAGAAACGGGTGTTTAAAAAGGGGATTCAGGCATTATGCAGTAAAACCTATAAGGTTTCAAAAACCTTATAGGTTTGAGAGGTCACCCGTCAGGTTTCTGAAATCTGACGGGTGTCCTTTTTTCCGGAAATTTTTAAATTTGAGTATTGAAAAAGGGCTGCTTCTAACAACAGAAGCAGCCCTTTTTCCGGAAAAATTCTTTTATTTCTCCAAAATCACTTTGCCTTAAAAGCAGCAATGGCGTTGCGGGTGAAGTCGCTGAGCACCAGTTTTCCGGAAATACCGGCGCGCTCGGTGAGCAACGTATCCCACCCTTCCGTGCCCTGCCAGAAGATTTTTTTCAGTTCTAACTGTGCTTCGGGGGAAGACTTCGCGAGACGGGAAGCCAGCTTTTGGACGGCAGTGTCCAGCGCTTCGGTGGTGTCGTGCAGTTCGGCATAGAGGCCGCGCTCGTAGGCCCATTGCGCACTGCGCCATTCAGTTGCGTCGATCGCCATTTGCGAAAACGGTCCGGCGCCGATTTTGCGCTCTACCGCGGGTCCTACCACAAACGGCCCGATGCCCACCGCCAGTTCCGACAGCTTTACCGCCGCATCCGATTTGGCAATACAGTAATCCACCGCCGATGCCAGCCCTACGCCGCCGCCGACGGCCTTGCCCTGCACGCGCCCGATGACCAGCTTGTCGCTTTTGCGAATGGCGTTGATGACGTGCGCAAAACCGGAAAAGAACTGAAGTCCGCCCGCTTCGTCTTCGATCGCCACCAGCTCGTCGAAAGACGCGCCGGCGCAAAAAGCTTTTTCACCGGCACTGCGCAACACGATTACTTTGGCCTCTGTGTTGCCGTTGAATGTGGCAATGGCGTCGCCCAGCTGCATCAGAATGGCCGACGGCAAAGAGTTACTGGCCGGGTGGAAAAATTCGACGGTGGCAATACCGTTTTCGACGGTGCTTTGAACGTAGGCTTCAGGGGTAGATTTCATGTAAAGAAAAATAGAGCGTTGAGGGCGGCAAAGGTAAGAATGGCGAAACGGTAGCCCTCTGGAAATCGGTTAGCAGACTGCGGCTGTATTTTTGCGCTCTTCTATTATCATGCGTCGTTTTCTGTTTTCTACTTTGTTGGGCGCGTTGAGCGCTTTTGCTGCCGGGGCACAAACCATTTGGCCGTCGCCGGAAATCGAGCGCGTTTATACGCAAGGGCGCGAAGCGCTTTCGCAGGGCGATGCGCGCACGGCCCTCAACCTGTTCCGGCAGGTGGCCGACCTCGCGCCCGATATTCCGGAAGCGCGGCGCGATCTGGCACAGGCGCTCGTGCTGACCGGCGACCCGGAGGGCGCTTTACGTGAACTGGAACCGCTGTTTAGAGGCCGGGAAGCCGATGCCTCGGTGTACCGGATTGGCGTACAGGCCTACACGGCGCAGAAAAAAGGCGATGCAGCGCTGCGGCTGGTGCGCGAAGGCATCCGGCGCAACCCGGAATCGGGCGAACTGTTTGGCGCTATGGGCGATATGGAAGCGGCTACCAACCGGCAGGAAGAAGCGCTGGCGGCCTACCTCGAAGGCATTGAGCGCGATCCGAATTATTACCTCAACTACTACAAGGCGGCCAATATTTATATTTTCTCCAAAAAGCTTATCTGGGCCATTCTCTACGCCGAAACCTTTCTGCTGTACGAACACCAGACGCCCCGTGCCACCGACACGCGCAACCTGCTGTTCTCGGCCTACCGCCGCTTCTTCTTTCCCAACGAAACCGACGAGCGCATGAACCCCGGCAGTACGCGCATCCAGACGGGAAGAGCCTCCAATTTTGAAGATGCGGTGGTGCAGACCCTGCGCCGGCAGGCGCCGGTGATCTCCGACGGCGTAACCACCGAAAATCTGATTATGCTGCGTGCGCGTTTTCTGGCTGAATGGTCCGACGCCTATGCCCGCAAATATCCCTATGCGCTGTTTCGCTATCAGGATTCTATGGTGCGCGTGGGGGTTTTTGATGCCTACAATCAGCAGCTGCTGGGGCGCGCCGAACAGGGCAGAGGCTTTGAAGCCTGGAATAAGATGAACCCGAAGGCGATTCCGGAATTTGCAGCATGGGCGACTTCACATCCTTTTCGAGCGGCTTTGGGGGAATTTTATAACAACAAACGCACGAAGGACGTGCCGTATAAAAGAGGAAACTAGAGTTTGTGGCTTTCTCACAGCAAACACGGAAATCCGCAGACGTTTATTTCTGTGTAGTTCTGTGCTTTCTGCGAGCTGATTTTTTCTCTCACAGAAAACACAGATTTCCGCAGACCTTTCAACCCACATCCTAACTAATTTCTGTGTAGTTCTGCGTATTCTGCGAGCTGATTTTTCTCACAGCATACGCAGAAGTACACAGACGTTTGCTCTTCATTTATGTGAGCAGATGTTTTTCACCAAAACGTTAATTCCAACCGGATAAAACCAACACCGCTCCCGGCAGGCTTAATTTCGCGAGGCGCCGTTTGCGCCTTTTTTATTTTCATGCGTTTTTTGTTTGTATGGGTGCTGCTGGCTGTGTCCGCGCCCCTTTTTGCCCAGGATAAAGCAGCCGCCGACAAGATTATTGCCGTTGTAGGCAAAAGCCGGATTGTCCTGGCCTCCGATTTTGAAGTAGAAGTAGCGCGTCAGAAGGCTGAAAACCCTGCTTTCACCGACTCGATGCGCTGCCTGCTGCTGGAGCAGATGCTGATTCGCAAGCTTCTGATTGAGCAGGCCGAGCGCGATTCCGTAATGGTGAGCGCCGAGGAAATCGATGCCAATATCGAAAACCGGATGCGCCATTATATCCGCGCCTATGGCTCGAAGGAACGCCTGGAGGAAGTGGCCGGAAAAACGGTGTATCAGATCAAGGAAGACTTTCGCGATGCTATTGGCGAGCAGATGATTGCCGATAAAATGCAGGGCACACTCCTGAGCAACGTGAAAATTACACCGGCTGAAGTCCGGAATTTTTATGAAAAAATGCCCAAAGACAGTCTGCCTTTCTTCCCTGCAACGGTAGAAATGGGCCAGATTGTGGTGGACCCGGCCGTGAGCCCGGAATTGGACGCCTACGCCCGCCAGAAGCTCGAAGACATTCGTAAACAGATTGTGGACGAAGGCAAAAGTTTTGAAACCATGGCCGGCCTATATAGCGACGACCCTTCGGGACGCGATAACGGCGGCGACCTCGGCACGATGCGCCGGAATGATTTTGTGCCGGAGTTTTCGGCAGCGGCCTTCCGGCTGCAAAACGGCGAGATTTCGCCGATCGTCAAAACCCGCTTTGGCTATCATATCGTGCAAATGGTGAGCCGGCAGGGCGAGCAGGCGCACCTGCGTCATATCCTCATCCGCCCAGAGCGCAGCAGCGCCGATTTCCGGGCCGCCCTGGCCCGCCTCGACAGTGTGCGCGCCCAACTGATTGCCGGCACGATCAAATTTTCGGAAGCAGTGGCCAAATACAGCACTGATGATGCCGCCAAGATGACCGGTGGTATGGTGCTGGACCCGGTGACCGGTTCATCGCGGCTGGAGGTGGAACGACTGGAGCCGGCCCTGGCCTTAATGGTGGACAGCCTCGCGCCCGGTATGTATTCGCAGCCGCAGGTGTTTACGAAGGAAACCGGTGAGAATTCCACCCGCATCGTGTTTATGCGCAGCCGCACCGAGCCGCACAAAGCCAACCTCGTGGACGATTACGCACGCATTCAGGAAGTGGCGCTGGAACAGAAAAAGCAACAGGAAATGGAGAAGTGGGTGGAGCGCCGCCTGCCGACCTATTATATCCGCATTGCACCGGAGTACCGCACCTGTCCCGATCTGGAAGCCTGGAACCGGGCGGGCGCTGTGGGACAGCGGTAAAAATGCGCGGTTGGATCCGCAGCCCGAAAGAATATTCTTAATTCAGAACGCCCCATGTGCAGAAAACACTTGGGGCGTTTTCGTTTCCCAACCTGACAGGTCAGAAAGGAAATACCGGATTTCCGGAAATTTTATAACACGGACCTGTCAGGCATCCTCTGCTTCGCTCCGGACCTGACAGGTCAGGGAATACCGGCGGCTTGCATGGCGACGGAAAGCACCACGAGGGCAGCGCCGAGCGTTGGCATCCAGCGGCGCTGGAGAAAGAAAGGCCAGAGCAGGGCCAGAAAAAGCAGCAGAAAAAAATGAAAATCAAAGGTGTAGCGCGCGCCGTATTGCCGCCAGCCGGTGCCCATAATCAGGAAAATGGTGGTAGCAATCGGCAGGGCCGTGAGCCAGCAGGCTAGCGTGATTTTCCGGAAATAAGGCTCTTTTTCACCCCGAAACAGCCTTTTTATCCAAAGGAAAAGCGCCGGCACCAGAAGGAAAAACAAAGGCGAGGCCCACACAAAACCAAAACCTTCCGGCTCGGGCATCACAAACGGCACACGCGGAATAAAGGTGGGCGCATGGAGCACCTGCACATAAAAATTATAAGGCAGATAATGAAGCGAAAAATACCCGTGGGCCTCGTAGTTTTTGAGGAAATACGGGTCCATTAAATGGTATTGCAGGCCGTTTTCGAAGGCATCGCCGAAGCGGGCGAAATTGTAAGCCGCGTTGAGAATGCTGAGCAGTACAAAAGGTAATCCAAATAAAACAGCGGGCCTGAGGAACGCGCGCCAGGGCTGTTTAGGAAACTCTGCAAAGTAGAGAAAGGCGAAGAAAATGAAAGCAAAAAGGAGGTTGTTGCGGCAATAGATGGCCAGCGCCAGCAGCAGCCCCGACCAGAACCACTGGCGCTTTTTCACAAAAACAAACAACGCAGCGAGCAGAAACGTCTGGGCAATCGTCTGGGCAAAAAACCAGGTGTTGCCCGGCGGTGCGAGGTGGAATTGCACCGTTCCGAGCCCCCAAAAGATGCCCGCCCATGCCAGCGTTTTATCTGAGAGTGGCCAGCCCGCGCGATTGGCAAAATAGCGCAGGAGCTGCATCACCAGCGCCACATTTACAGCGCCTGCTGCCGCACCCACCACGCCGTCGGGGACGAGACTGCCGGTGAGCGCTACGATGGGCAGCCACACCAGCGCCGGAACGGGCGGCCAGTACAGAAAGTATTTTCCGCCGAAGAAAACAAGGTCATGGGTGTCATCGGGCGTGCCGAGATCGAGGCGGCCTTGCAGCAGCGCTTCTGCCAGATCCCGGAAATAATTAATTTGCCCGGGGCGCACCAGCACCAGGTACACGGCCAGACAAAAGAGCGGAACCCATACAAAGGGCGACTTGAGCTGGGCCGGCAGGGAACGCATGAAAATAAAAAGATAACTATTTTCCGGAAAATCCCGGTCCGTCAAAAATAGGCCTAGCCTTTTGGTTTTCCGGTGTGTCCTCTCCGCTACTGTTTTTTGAGAACGCATCCGGGAGCCGGGAAGGCAGGTGCTTTTTGAAACCATTTTGAATTACCTTTAAAGAAGTTTCATGAAAAGGTTTTTTGTGTTTTGGAAAGGACAATGTGTTCCCGGAAATGGGCTTGGAATGCTTCTGCTGGTATTATTATTTACTTCCTGGAGTCCCACCGTCTCCGCAAAGCCCCTCAAATACGCCATTGTATTGGGCACCGACAAATGGTACCATGCCATTGATGAAAACGGACGTATCCTGGCCGATTCTTTACGTCCGCAATCGGAGCAATTTTATGTGTATAACATTGCCGGCGAGGGGATGTTTCCATATGTGCGCGAGGGGAAGCTGGGATTTAAAAACCACCGGAATCAGGTGATTGCGCAGCCGGCTTACCTACCGGTTACTTATTCCAAATTGCGCAGCTCGCTTTATGTCAGCGGCAGTTGGGACTGGTTGGAACGGGAGGTCCTGATGACCCGTTTTCAAAACGGACAGGCGGTAGTGCTTTCGGTTTCCGGAAACTTCTTTGGCGTGGTGGATAACCGGGGCCGGCAGGTTGTGGATACTGTGTACGATTACATTGGCCCGGTGCAGCCCAACGGCGTTCGGCCCGCCCGCCGGGGCGACACGCTTTTTCTGCTTGATAAAAGAGGCCGCAATATTCTGCCCTTTCCATATCGCTGCGATCCGGCCCTGAATCCGGTGCCGCGTTTTGGCGATGGGTTGCTAGCGGTGATGGTGCGCATCGGCGGATTTCCTTACCAAGACTTTTCGGGGCAGGAAATAGACGGCAGGTTGGGCGGGTTTCCGCACCTGGATCTTTCGGGGGCAGAAAAAGGCGGGCAGGAAAAAGGCGGCAGTCTTTCACCCGAGCAGGTTCACAACTATAAAGTAGGGTTTGTGAATGCAAGTGGACGCCTTGTGATAGATACCGTTTTCCGCCTTCAGCCCCATATGCTGAACGACAGAGAGCACGACCGCAGGGTGGCTTTGATGAGTGGCGGGATGTGTGGCACCGGACGAAGAAATCTTTCCATGTCGCCTAAACCTGTTGACCCTTATTATCTGCGGAGCAAAGATTTTTACGTGTTTACCGGCGGTCGTTGCCTCGTCAGCAAAGGCAGAGATTTTTTTGCCATTAACCTAAACGGCGATTCGCTTTACGCCATACCAAGCGGCAGAGACCACCAAAACATCCGGGGAAGTTTTGTTATAGACAACCGCTCGTCTTTTATATCAGGTGGTGTTCTTGTGCTGAATCGTGCGGGTAAAATGATTGTACCCTTTAAGGAGGGAAACTTATTTGTATCCTTTGAGGGAGAAATAACTGACGGAGGTGCAGGGTTTTTTCGGATGCAGAAAGGGTCCTATAGCGGTGTTTATTTTATGGATAGCAACGGACGCAACACGTTCCGGGATACATTCCAACAAGCGTATCCTTTTTACAATGGCTTTGCTGAAGTAAGGTTGAGAGCGCGCGACCAAAAGGCAACTGATGACGACCTAGAAGGCGCGATTGACACACAAGGCCGCTTCTGGCCGGATTCCGTCGGTTCGCCGGCCGGGGGCGGTTACGGCTTATTTATTACGCCGGGTCGGGATGCCAAGCGGTTCCGGATTTTGCGCGGCATGCGCAACAAGGCCGGAAGATGGGTGATTCCACAACTTTACGAGGAACTCCAGCCTTTTGCTGCCGGCTTAGCCGCATTTAAAGATGCCACTACAGGACTTTGGGGCTACCTGAAACCGGACGGTAGCGTGGCCATTCCGGCCCGGTATCAGGAGCCGGGCGTATTTGTGGAGGCGTATTGAGGCTTTGCGGTTTTCCGGAAATACATCTGGTTAGAAACTTTTTTCTCTTTAAACGATGCCTCTAAAAACAATCCTGCTTTGGATTTCTTTCCTAGCAACCGGCATGACGGCTGCCGCTCAAAAGCGCCCCCTGAAATACGCTGCGGTGGCGCTCCACAATACCTATTACTACACGATTATCGACACCACCGGAAAGACGCTGGTCGATAGTATTCTCCGGCCTGACGGTGTAGAGCCTTATGGCTGGCGCTACGATGAAGGCATTTTTAAGTTTGAAAAGGCCGGCAAATACGGCTACAAAGGGCTCGATAACAAGATGATTCTGCCTGCGGCTTATGACGAAGTAACTGACTTTTTAAATAATGCGGGCATTGTCACAAAAGACGGGAAAATGGGTGTGGTAAACCGGAGCGGCGAATGGACGATTCCTTTGAAATATCAATACATCGCCCATGCCGACACCAACGGACTACTGGTGGTAATCGACGAAAGCGGCTTGCTGGGCCTAATGACCGTACGGGGGAAAATGATCGTACAACCTTCTTACACCGTTTACCGGGAGCGACCGAAATTCAACGGTGGTTTACTGCCGGTAGCAGCTCAGAAGC
>JAEVZP010000009.1 GCA_023392185.1 Bacteroidota bacterium | reverse complement strand
ACAAGCTGTGGCCCTATACCGGTGAAATGTTTATCCCTTCACCCGGCGAGCAGTTTGCCTTCGAGGCAGGCATCGGTCCGGATGTTGGATCCTTGGCAGGAAAGTGGAATACCGGGATCAACGCCATTCTTGAGCAAGCCGGCCTGTCGCTGCCTGCCGACAACTGGATGCAGGAAGGCGGGAAAGCAGGTCGTCACAGCGAACATCTTGGCTATATCCTTACCGACCTGCAGTTTATGCAGCGTGCCTACCCCGGCATGGAATGGTAAGACATCCTGGAACGTTCTAAAAACACCCGCTTGGTTAAGATTGCCAGGCGGGTGTTTTTTATAGAATTACGCCAAAATAAGAAGCGCGCGAGGTTGGTCCTGCGCCCCCTAAACAGGGAAATTTTCCGGAATTTTCAGATATACAGATAGGCGCCAAACATCGCAGCGGCCCCGACGGCATAGCCCAGCCAGACCTCGCTCCGGCGATGGGCACCGAGTATGAGCCGGGCTGTTCCGATAATAGCTGCGAGAAATAAAAACAGGTAAAATACCGGCAGCATATTAATCGGGTTCATGATCATCAGCGCAATCACCAGTCCAAGTGTGCCGCCGGCGGCCACGGCATGCATGGATATTTTAAAAAAAATATTGATGATAAAAACCGCAATGATGTTCCAGAAAGACCCCAGCAAAAGGATCTTCAATATCAGGGGTGTGCCCGGCAGGTTGTTGATAACGTGATACGCCCAGAAATAAAAAATCATGATTCCCATCAAAGGCATGATCCGGTCTTTGGACTCGTGCATTTCGATGTCTTTGATAAAACCCAGCGCCTTCATGAGCAGAATGGTGAGTAGTGGAAAAAGAACTGTACAAACGCCCACAATTACCAACAGGTTGAAGAAAGAACCTTTCTGAAGGATGTTGCCCTGCGGCATACCGGCAAAATGAACCGGTGCCAGCTTGTAGAGCAGCCACATCAGCACTACCGGCATAAACACCGGGTGAAACAAATAAGAAATAAAGGTGGCGAGCGTTCGCAGGAGGCGGGAAAAAAAAGGGTAATGATCGCCCTCAATAGGTCGCAGCTTTTGCATCAGGCGAAGTTACGGATCTGTCGCAGGCGCATAGGCAGGCGTCTTCTTCCCTACCGTCTTGTGTCAACGGGGAACAACGCTGTCAATACCGGAATCTGTTTCGAAAATCCGCCTTTGCCCGCTTTCGTCAGTGGGTATTTTTTATTTTTTCTGCTGCTTTCCCTTATCCGTTTTTCCCTTATCTTTACCAACAGACTTTAAAAACAGGAATTACTCATGAGCTTAGAAATCACCGGCAAGCTGCTGGTAAAGTATGACACCCAGGTGGTGAGCGATCGTTTCCGGAAGCGCGAATTCGTGCTGGAACTGGTTGACGAAACCCCCAACGGCAACTTTACCAACTACGCCAAAATGCAGCTTGTACAGAACAAAACGGACTTACTGGACAGGTTTAACGAAGGCGATATGGTACGGGCTACCTTCAACCTGAAGGGCAACAAGTACGAGAAAAACGGAACAACCAGCTATTTTACCAATCTGGATGTGTGGCGTCTGGAGCCGGCCGATGCGGCCGGTAGTGCCAACCCCGGCGGCGGCTACGGTCAGTCGGCTTATGCCGACAACAGTGCGTCAACAGGTGGCTACAACAGTGGCGGCTACAACAGTGGCTATGCCAGCAGCGCTGCGCCGGCCTCTCCGGCACCGGCGGCCTCTGACGCTTCCGGCGGCGACGACCTGCCGTTCTAAAGCGCCCCTCTTTATTGGTAAGGATTTTTTTGATCCTGAACCCGATGCGCTCCGCGTCGGGTTTTTTATTTCAAAATCCGCTGTGTTTCTTTCTCCAAAAATTTGTTTTTATGCGCCGCTCCCTGCTTTTTTACCTGCTGCCGCTGCTGCTGCTGGCCGCTTGTCGAAAGGTGCCCGATCATGCACGCCTTATTCCCCGCACCGCCCTTTCGGTGGTGGGGCTCAACACCGGCAACCTCACCCGGAAAGTGGCCTGGCCGGCCCTGCTGGGTGCCGATGTGAGCAGCAGCTTCGACTCTTTTGCACGCCACAAAGGCTATAACATCCGAGTTGAAGCGCTGCAACGCTCCGGGCTCGACCTGTCTTCTACGCTCTATGTGTATATGATGCCCTCCGGCAATTCCCGGAACCGAATGGCCAGCCCGGAAGCCGTAGCCATTCTACCGCTCGAAAATTCCGGAAAATGGTCGCAGTTTCTGCAGGAATCGTTCCCCAAAATGCAGCCGCTGACCGTGGCCGGCGGTCAGGCGGCGCAGCTTGATGATAACCTTGCCATCCTGTGGACCGATAAAGTAGCCTTTTTACGCGCACCCGTTCGCGGCGCCGGCAGCTACGTGCTCCTTCCCGACAGCACCGAAGCATGGCAGGATGGCAAACCTGACCCGACAGCCACCCAGGCTGCGCTGGAAGCACTGCCCAAGATCAGCAAGGAAGCGGCGCTGACCGGCGACGACCGCTTTTCACTGCTGACCCGCAGCAACCGCGATGTGATTGCCTGGCTGAACTACGAAAATATGTTTGGCACCGCCGGCGGCATGGCTCCTGCCCTGCGCATGATGAACAGCAAGATTTATAAAGACATGGCGATGACGGCAACGGCCAATTTCAATGATGGGGAAATCGAAGCCGAGATTTGGTATTATACATCCGAAGCGCTGAGTGCTGCCGGCCGGAAGATGGGCAGCGGTTCTGTACCCAAAGAGATGATTGCCCGCCTGCCCAAAGACAACCTGGACGGCTTTGGCGCCGGGCACCTGTCGCTCGAAGCACTGCGGTTGTTGCTGGAGCAAACCGGTCTTACCGGTATCGTCAACATGGGACTGGCTGCGCAGCAGCTTTCGCTCGATGATATCACCGGGGCGCTTACCGGCGATTTTACCGTCTCGGTGAGCAACTACAAAACCGTGGCCGTCCCGCCGGTCGATTCCCTGTACGGACCTTTCAATCAAAGCCGCCCGACCATGGATTATGTAGTGGCCCTGCGACTGGGCAAACAGGAAAAGGTAGCCAGGCTGTTGCAGTTCCTGCTTTCCCGCAAACTGCTGGAGCAGGCCGGTCCCAACCTGTATGTGCCTTTTGGCAATAGCGCCGAGGGCGGCGTGCTGTTGCTGGATCGCCAGTACGCAGTGGCGGCCCGCACGCAGCAGCAGGCGCAGGACTACCTCGCGGCCACGGCTAAAAGAGAGCTGCCCACTAATGCCAAAGCGGCTGTAGGCATGGGACCGATGGCGCTTTATGTGGATTTCCAGCAAATCATGAGCGGCCTGGACACCACGCTGATGTCCCAGCGGCGAGACCGGCTGCAATGGCTGGAAAGTCAGCGCGTCTTTTCCCATTTAATCATAAGTGGCGGCAGCTTCAACAGTGATCACCTGAGCTATACCACGCGGTTGAAACTGCTCAATCAAACCGAAAACGCACTTTTGCAGCTGTTGCGCTATGCCAATCGGATCACCGAAATAGAACACGCCTATCCGGTTATTTACAGCCCGGAAGTACACCCTGCACCCAACGCTGCCCTTTAAATTTGCGTCTTTCCCCAGAGCCGGTTTCGCAATTTGCCCGGCAGGCCGTATTTTGGTACGCTTTACCTTCTGCAATCTTTATTACCCATGCGCATTCGCAACCTTCTTTCTCTGACTCCGGTTGTTCTTTTGCTGGCGGCCATCGCTGCGGGCGGCTGCCGGAAAGAAAATGGGATTGACAACAATCAGGTCATCCAGAAGCCTTACAGCCTGTTCTTTTCCGACTCGGCCGGCGGGCTTTACATCACCAATAACGGCGAGACCTATAAGGAGTTTTTCAAGACTGACGGTACCACCGATCGCAGCCTGCTGGTTGTGGGCAACAATATATTGTGGGCCAAAAACAACCTCTATCTGAGTGAAAAGATGGATGCCTTCAACCCGGTGTATGATCGGTTGCCGAAACCCGCCGATGTCAGCTGGCCATCCATGATCTATTATTCTCCTACGCATCAGCGGGTGTATACGGCCAGCCGCAGCACCACCGGGATTGCCTACAGCGAAGACCAGGGTAAAACCTGGACGGCTGATACCATGCTCGGCGGCACACTGGCGCAGTTGCCGCTGACGAGTTTTGCGGAACTGGAAAATGGCCTGCTCTTCGGCTTTGACAACACCGGCCGTCGAACCGGCTTCCGGACGGCTGCCACCCAACCCTGGATTACCCGCAACGCTACCTTGCCGGCGGGCGGCTCCTATCAGCTTGCGGCCTATGGCAACACGCTTGTAGCCTACGACGCTACCGGCACGGCGGGCGCCTGGTATTCCGTGGATACCGCACGCAGCTGGACGCAGTTTCCGGGTATCGGTGCCGGTGAAGAACTGCTTTGCGCGGTGGCGCCTTTTGGCCAGAACCTGCTGATTGGCGGAGCCGACGGTAGTATCTACCGGCTCGACAATGGTCGCTTTGTGCTTTCCAACAAAGGCATTGACAACGGCAGCGCGGTGCGGGGACTGGCTGCCAAAAACAATATCTACAAAAAAGATGCTAGCGGCAAGAACCGCGAGATTCGCTATGTTTTTGCGGCTACTTCCACCGGTGTGTACCGCAGTGAGGACGGCGGCATCAACTGGGTAAAATCCTTTAAAGGCAACTACCAGAGTCTTTATTAATCTTCTCCTTCCGGGGCATCATCGCCCTGCAACAGGTCATTCAGGCCGCGCCGTTCCTTTTTGGTCGGGCGGCCTGTTTTGCTCAGGCGCTTTCCGGTATAAAAAGCAGGCGCATGGCGCTGCCCGAAAGCCTTGTCTTCCTCGGTGCTCAGGTCGGCATAGTGGCGGATGGCTTCTTCATAGCCCACCCGGTTGTAGAGCAAACCGGTAACTTCTATTACCCATTTACGCGCCGGTGTCCGGATTTCATATCGGTCGCCGACCGAAACCGGCCGGGCCGCTTTAACGGAAGCGCCGCCCAGCTTTACCTTGCCTTCGTCGATTGCCGTTGTGGCGAGGGTGCGGGTTTTGAAAATACGGATAGCCCAGAGGTATTTGTCGAGGCGCAGCTTTTCGGGAGCAGGCGGCATGGGAAAACTTCTTTTTTTCCGGAAAAATACAGAAAGTATGCCGATGCCCCGTTAAAAAGTCCTTTGAAACGGCCTCCTGTTCGGCGGGGCCGTTTCAAAGGACTTTCGGGAAAAATACCGGCAGCGCACAGCCGGGCTTTTTTCCGGAAAAATCGCTCTGTTTCCGGAAATTACGAGGTGCTTACCGGCCGGCACCCCCTTCAATCAGGCGCATCAGTTCGTCGAGCTTCGGCACCAGAATGATTTCGGTGCGGCGGTTCCTGGCGCGTCCTTCCGGTGTTTCGTTGCTTTCAAGCGGTTCGTAAGAGCTGCGGCCCGAGGCCGTGAGGCGGGTGGGCGCCACATGGTTGTCGCGGGTGAGGATGCGCACGATTTCGGTGCTCCGGGCCACGCTCAGCGCCCAGTTGTCGGGGAAGCGCTTGGTGATCGGAATGCTGTCAGTGTGGCCTTCCACCAGAATATTGATATCGGAGTTTTGGTTCAGCGCCTGCGCCAGTGTTTTCAGTGCTTCGCGGCCGCCGGGGTTCACCTCTGCGCTGCCCGAAGGAAACAGGAGGCTTTCGGCAAGGCTTACATAGACCCGTCCGTTTTTCATGGAGACAGTCAGCTGATCGGCGTTGAAGGCGTTGAGTGCCTGAGCAATTTTCACACGCAAGGCTTCGGTGGCTTCCCGTTGCCGGTTAATCAGGTTTTGGAGCTGTTGAAGGCGCTGTTGCTGAGCCAATACTTCTGCCTGCGACTGGTTCAGTTGGCTGGATGTGCTTTCGTTGGCGGCATCGAGGAGGCTGACGCGCCCCTGTAGCTCGGCGTTTTGGCGGGCGAGGTAGGCGCTGTCGTCGCGCAGGTCGCTGATATAATCCTGTGCGTCTAGGTATTTGCGTTTGGCTACGCACGACGACATCCCGGAAAGCAGCACGGCAGCGCCGGCAACGAGAAGGAGATTTTTCATTAATACTGCATTTTAGAAGCGAAGAAAGAACGGTTTCGGAAGAGTCTGCCACAGCAGTGTTCAAAGATTGTTCCGCAGCGTTTAAAAAGGCCCGGTCAGCGCCAAAAGCAAACCGACCGGGCGTTTAAAAAAGGGAATAAATTTCCGGAAAAACAGCCTGCTTACCGCTACCGGATCAGCGTTACGTCGCCCTTGAATTCCTGTGCGGTGCCGTCGGGCTTCACGATGCGGATCAGATATTTATACACCCCTGGGTCCTGCGGAATGCCCTTGTAGGTTCCGTCCCAGCCGCGCGTATTGTCGGTGGTGCTGCACACCATCGTACCCCAGCGGTTGAAGATGCGCATCTCGACCAACTTATTGATGCCGAGGTTGACAACCTGAAATACATCGTTGTTGAAATCGCCATTGGGTGAGAAGGCATTGGGAATTACCGGAGCCATGTCGCGGCGCACCCGCACCACCACCGTGTCGCGGGAAATGCAATAGTTGGTGTCGATCACCTGCACCACATACTGGGTGGTTTCGAGCGGTGTGGCGATCGGGTTGGGCACATTGGCATAGTTGAGACCGGTCGTCGGCGTCCAGGCAAAGAAGCGGGCCGCCGGCGCTACAGCGTAGAGCGGCACCCCGAAACTGTACAATACCGAAGTATCTTTTCCGGCATTTACAATTGGCAGTTCATTCACCACAACCGTTGCCTTCAGGGTGTCGGAGCAGCCATACTGATCGTATACAACGGCAAAATAAGTAGTTGTTTGCGCTGGTGTAGCAACCGGGTCAGGGCAATCGGTGCAGCTGAGGCCGGTAGCTGGGAACCATTGATACCGCACGCCATTGCCGACCAGCAGGCGCGCTTCGCCGTCCGTACAGATAGCGGTGTCGTTATGCGGAAGGCTATAGGGATTGCGCACCGAGATATCCGCAGTAACCGTATCGCGGCGGTAGCATCCAAACTGATCTTTTGCCTGAATCACATACTGGCGCGGCCCTTCCGGCACATAGGCCAGCGTCGTGGCCGAGGAGCTGTCTTCTACATAATTGGAAGGCAGCCACAGCCACTGATACGCAGGTGCAGGCGGCTGCAGCAAGCCGAAGGCTATCGTCGGGCGGCTGGTAGTAGCGCCGCCGGTGCCGCTGTTGTTGGTAAAGGTGCAACCGGAAACAGCAAGCGAGTTGCTCGAGCGCCGGTAAAAGCTGTTGTCGGGCGTGGTGGTATACAGCAACTGGTCATAAGCACCAGTGGTGACCACCGGGTTGCTGTAGCAGATTTCTACAATAATATCCGACTGGCCGTCCCAATCATACGCATTGGTCAGATTCACTTTGTTCTCCCCTTTCCGGGTGGTGAATCCAGGGGTACTGTACACAATCGGCAGGCCGGCTACAAAGCCGCTCAGCGTGCTTTGCTGCACACATCCCATCTTAATGGTCAGGTCTTTATAAGGCAGGATCGATTGCTTTTTGCCTACAAAAAACGAAACGCTTTTAAAACGCCCGGCACGAAGCCCCGCCGCGCGCAGGTCGGCGGCAGAATACAAAATCTGGGTACGAACGTTGGCCTGGCTGCCGTCGAAGGGTGTAGGCTGTGCAAAGCCGTCTGTAGTGTCGGCAAAAGTGCCAATCGTATCGGCAACCAGCGTTGCGCCCATCAGGTCGGGGCCCCCATTGGTGCCGCAGCGCACCAGTGCGCCATAAGGCGGGTTGGTAACGCTGGCGTTGAGGGTGGTATAGCCCGGCTCGCACAGAACAGCCGGCGTGGCGGTTGCCGTAGCGCCTTTGTCGCTCACATCAAAGCGGTACGGTGCAACAACCACAGCATCGCAGGTATCCACCAGGCCATTCCCGTCGCTGCCTTTCTTGAAGTTGATGACGTAGGTGCCGGGCACTTCGATTGCCTTGTCAAAGTGCAGATCGATGTTCTTGATCAGTCCGTTGGTGTCACACCGGGACGCGTCGGCACGGGTGATGGCTACATTGGAAGGCCCGACTACAAAGAAGTCGCTGCCGTCGGGCGCCACGGTTTTGCACTTTACCGGCTTGTTGAAATTGAGCGTGATGTGGCTACAGGCCGGCGCCTCATGGGAAGCAACCACCGGCGGACCGGGAGGCGCCATGGTGAAGTCGATAGTGGCGCCGGGACCGGTGCCGAGTTGATCGTTTTCACAGGCGTCCTGCAGGTAAGAATTGTTGGTGCCTCTTGCACGGGAAAGCGTGTAGGTGCCGGCCGGCAGGGTTCCGGAAAACTTCAGCCGGATTTCTTTGCTGTATTTAGAGGAGCTGACACAGGCCAGGCCGCGCGCAGAGACAATCTGAATGCCCGGAGGCAGCGGACTTAAAGAGAAATTGGACCCGTCGGCCGCAATAGAAGCACAGGTAATCGGCTCCGAAAAAATCACGTCCACACTATCGGCAACCGTGCCGCAACGCACGACTGTACCTTTATAAAACGGTTTTACCGTATCCACAAACTGCGCTACGGAACCATTAAAATCAAGGGTGTAACCGGATTGATTGGAAGTACTGTAGTTAGAAACATTTAGCACCAAAACCTGTCCGGCTGTCACCGGCAGCGATGCCTCCCATTGCGGATTGCCGGGACCCACATTTGCCGTATTAAGCCCTGTAATACCGGGATTTCCGGAAAAATTGCAAGCTATAGGGCCAGTACCATCATAAATAGCCTGGCAACCGCCGTTCGTCACATCCCAGAGCGCAAAATCGTAGTCATTGTTCAGATTGTTAGGTGTAATGTTCATATTCATTAACCCACCCGACGAAACGGTAATGATGTACCATACATCATTCCTTTCTGCTGCTCCAAGACAGCCTTGATTGGTAATATTCAGTTCCTGCGTTGCGCCAAATCCGCTATAGGAGTTGGGCTGCGTATAGCCGGAAGCACACACCGGAATCGCATTGATGCATTCCTGCTCCGGAGCATTACTGATCACTTGCGCCGTAGCACCAAGCCCCATAACCAACAGAATAAAAGTAAATATACACCTCATGCGTTGAGAAGATTCAAGAAAAGAAGACAACCAAAGATCAAGAAAGTGCAATATACACGCGAAACGGCTGCACCGCTGCAAACAACGCCTCTTCCATTCAAAAAATAATTGGCTTCCCGCCGTATCTTCGGAAATTTGCCTGGTCTCCGTGAAAGCCATTATCCCCGTTGCCGGCGCCGGCACCCGCCTGCGCCCGCTCACTTACACCCACCCGAAGGCCCTTATTCCGATTGCCGGAAAAACGCTGCTGTCCCGCATTGTGGACTGCCTGCTGGAAGCCGGTGTGACGGATTTTGTCTTTGTTATCGGCTATCTGGGAGAAAAAATCCGGGATTATATCGGGCAGGCCTATCCGGACCTGTCCTGCCGCTTCATTCAGCAACCCGACCGCCTTGGCATCGGGCAGGCCGTCTGGCTCACCCGGCCGGTGGTGGAGCCCGGCGAAGACATTATCATCGTCCTTGGCGACACGGTTGCCGAATACGACGCCGAAGCCCTGCTCTCCTCCGGCGTTTCGCAGATTGCGGTACGGAAGGTGGATGACCCGCGCTCTTTTGGGGTAGCCGAAATCGACTTCAACGACCGCATCCTGCGGGTGGTCGAAAAGCCGCTCATTCCCAAAAGCAATATGGCGCTCGTGGGCATCTACTATATCCGGGAGACCGACCTGTTATTTCAGATTCTCGACCGGCAGATGACCGCCTTTGCCGATTCGGATAAAGACGATCTGCCCCTCACCGATGCCTTGCAGGAAATGATCAGCGAAGGCGTGCACTTCGATGCTTTCCGGGTTTCCAACTGGTATGACTGCGGTAAAAAAGAATCCTTGCTGGCCACCAACGCCATTTTTCTGCAACAGATGGTAGAGAAAAACCGGTTTCCGACCCGCCTCGTCGAGCTGGCCGCCCGCCACCCGCAGGCTATGATCATCCCACCGGTGCAGATTGCGCCCGGCTGCATTCTCCGGCATGCCATCATTGGTCCGCATGTTTCGATCGGCGAAAACACCGTGATCGAGCGCTCTATCATCCGCGATTCTATCATTGGCTCCTATGCCGAACTAAAGGATGTAGCGCTTCACAAATCCATTGTGGGCAACGATGCCTTCGTGCGTGGCAGCTCTCAAAGCCTGCATATCGGCGACAATACAGAGATCGACCTGCGATAATCCGGATCGCGTAGAAATTTGCTTTTTATACCATTTGCACCGCCAGAGCGGCCAGCGCTTATTGACAAAAGGGACGAAGCAAGAATGGGAAGCCATCGGCGCTCATAGAATGCATCCAGACAGTATTGTATCATCCGCGTTCCGGAGGAACGCCTTGTGGGTTGGCCGCTTAAGCGTGTGCTTTGCGTTTTGAGAATCACGAAGCGTTCCTCCGGAACGCGGTTGGGAAAATGATCTTTAGGGCTACCAACGAAGCGTTCCTCCGGAACGCAGTTGGAAAACCAATCGTTTCTTGCCTGTCTACAAAATATTCCTCCGGAACGCGGGTCATAGCCCACCATTTGTGCTGTCAAAAGGATCACTGCTGCTCTTTACTTCCACTCCTTGGAAACCCAGACGAATTCAAAGCAGATAGCGTATTCTGTAGCGGCCTGGAAGATATTATTCCCGGTAAAGCGGCCGCTCCAAACAGATGCAGTGCGTATCCGAAAGCCCGGCAATACGCTGTTTAAAAACCCTGTCTTCTGTCATCCCAAAACGAGAGACAGGCGTGGCTTGCACCACATAGTCCGCTTCAGGCGGAAACAAAAAGGTGCAAGGTACCAGACTCGTTATCATCAAAACAGGCTCTAATGTCTATTCCTACTGCACCCGCACGCCGCCTGGGCCAAATTCACACACCACCTGCATCTGCGCTGCCCGGTAATAGCCTTGCAGAATAGCGCAAATCCGGTCCTGTGCCCGGCGGATGTATTGTGGGTTGGAAACCATCTCGGCGCGGCTGTTGGCATACAGCTTTTTATACAGTTCCTCCTTCATCGGCTGGTTTTCAAAATAGAAAAGACCATTGCGCTGCTGCGCATCAATACGGTCGAGATGCAGCTCGTAGCTCAGGAGCTTCGGTGCAGGCAGCCGCAGGCGCAAAACCGAGTCGTTTTCCGGAATGATGCGCACGCTGTCGCCGCTCAGATCCACGCCATACTTCGCCGTAAAAGGCACCGACAACGACATTGTTTTTTCAAAAAGTCCTTTTTTGATAGATCCTAAAATGCCTTTGTCGTCGGCGGCAATATTGCTGCTTTTAAAAGTGGTGCTGCCCCCTACTTCCAGACTCGCCAACTCGGCAATGTCTTTCACGAAAAGATAGTTTTGAATCAGCTCGGTACGCGTTTCTTCCCGGCCCGCCCGCTTGCCATAAGTATAGGCGATAATGCCCAGGGCAATGACTACGATAACGACTGCAAGGGTGCGAAGCATAAAGAGGATTTCCGGAAAAAGGCGGGTTAATAGGCTGCGTTAAAAAAAGTGCCGCCATCGGCATCCACCACAATGCGACAGCGCTGCCCCAGGCGCAGCGGAAAGTTAATATCGCCATGACCCACGGGCAGTCCAGCCAGCACCGGATAGCCATATTCGGCTACTTTATCGGCAATAATCCTCTCGGTTTCCTGCCCGAAAGGTCGTGTAGTGTCCTGCGTATCCGTAAAGTCGCCTACCACCAGTCCCGCCAGGTTGCGCAGCTGGCCGGAGCGCTTCAGGTTCAGGAGCATCCGGTCGAGGTTGTAGCGGTATTCGCCGATGTCTTCGATAAAAAGGATTTTCCCGTCTGTATCCACCTGCGAAGGCGAGCCGGTCAGGTGTGCCAGCAGGGCCAGGTTGCCGCCACATAAAACGCCTTCGGCCGTTCCGGCGCGGTTGATGCTATGTGAGGCCATAGTATAAGAAAGGTCTTTTCCCAGCAGCGCATCGAGCGTAGCCAGCACGTGCGGCGCAGCAGCGGTTTCGGGTTGGATGGCGGCGCACATGGGGCCATGAAGTGTGGCAATGCCCAGCGTTTGCTGAATATGGCTGTGCAGCACCGTGATGTCGGAAAAGCCCCAGATCCATTTTGGTTTTTCCTGGAAGAGGGTCCAGTCCAGCGCATCTACGATGCGGCTGAGGCCATAGCCGCCGCGGCCCATCAAAATGGCGTCCAGATCCGGGTCATCCAGCATTTCCTGCAGATCGGCGAGGCGGACCGCATCGGTTCCGGAAAAATAAAAGTGTTCGGCACCTACGGTCTTGCCCATCTTTACCCGAAAGCCCCAATCCTGAAGCACTTCAACACAGTTGAGCGCTTTTTCGAGCGGCAAAAAACCCGCCGGGCAGGTAATACCGATCGTGCTGCCGGGCTGGAGACAGGAAGGCGAGAGAAGCGAAACAGACATAAAAAGAGATTTTTCAGACCAGCGCTACAAAGATGCCGTCTGCGCGGATTTCTACCCCAAAGGTTTTTAACTTATAACCTTCGCCACTGCTGTTGTAGCCCCGCGAAAGCTCAAACCGGTAGCCGTGCAGCGGACAAACGAGGTGTCCTTTTGCATCCGTATGGCCGGTACAAAGCGGCGCGCCGGCGTGCGGACACCGGTCTGAAAAAGCAAAAATGCGCTCGCCCCGGCGCAAGAGACAAATTTTCCGGTCGCCCACGGTTACTTCTATGGGCTTTTCCTCCGGCAAATTAACCAGCGCGGCCAAGGGTGCTATCCGGAACCAGATTGTTTCACTCATCGCCTTTGTCTGAAGAAAGATTTCATCAACGCCGCCGCTTCTTCGGCCAGCACGCCGCTTTGCAGGGTTGTTTTGGGATGGAAAGGCCAGGCGTCGCGGGCAATCCGCCGGTAGCCGTTTTTGGGGTCGTCTGCGCCATAAACGATGCTGCCGATCTTGCTCCAGTAAAGCGCGCCGCAACACATCAGGCAGGGCTCCAGCGTGACGTAGAGTGTGGCTTCCCCCAGATACTTACCGCCCAGCGTGTTGAAGGCGCTCGTCAGGGCAATCATCTCGGCATGGGCCGTCGGGTCGGAGAGTTTTTCGGTCATATTGCGGCCCCGGGCAATGATTTTGTCATTCCAGACCACCAGCGCCCCTACCGGAATCTCACCTTCATCATAGGCTGTTTGAGCTTCGGCGAGCGCGCGACGCATGTAGTCTTCGTGGGACATAGCTGAAAAATCTGCCTGTGGCCGTGGTGCTGCTCTTTTTAACAGGAAAAAGACCCCGCACACTCCTCCTGCGGCATTGGCAGGGCAAAGATGCAGCAGGCACTCCAATACGCGCATGCCTTCCGGGGTGCCCCTTTCAACAAAAGACTTTTTTTGTTTATTAAAAAGATATTTTACCTTACTGCTTTTTATTAGAGATGCCCGCTGCGCGAAACCTTCTTTCCGGCGCACGCCACCTGCTGTTTCCGCGCCTGTGTCCCGGTTGCCGGCAGCCCTTGTTGCCGGAAGAAAAACTGGTGTGTCTGGTATGTGCCGGAGCACTTTCACGCACCGGCTACCATAACATTCCCCTCAACGAGACAGCCCTGCGCCTTGCGGGTCGTTTCCCAATGGAGCGGGCTACCTCTTTTTGCTATTTCGCTCATGGCGGCCTGATGCAACACCTGCTGCACCAGGTGAAATACAAGCGGCGCGCCGACCTGGCCTTCGAGCTGGGGGAAGCATTTGGAAAAGAGCTTTTGGCGGCCGGTTTCCTCATGGGCATAGACGGCATCATTCCGGTGCCGTTGCATTTCCAGAAACAGTGGAAGCGCGGCTACAACCAAAGCGAGCGCATGGCCGCCGGTATGGAAAAAGCAACGGGCGTGCCGGTAGAAAACCGCCTGCTGCTGCGCGTGCGCCACACCGAATCGCAAACGTCTAAGACGGCGGCCGAGCGCCAACAGAATGTACAGGATGCCTTCCGGGTGCGCCCAAAAGGATTTTCAGCCCCTAAACATTTTTTGCTGCTCGACGACGTGCTGACGACCGGCGCAACGTTGGAAGCCTGTGCCGGTACCCTCCTGCGCCACTTGCCCGGATGCCGCATCAGCATTGCCACCGCTGCGGTGGCAGGTGGCTGATAGAAACCGGAAAATCAACTTTATTTTCCGGAAAATAACCCCCCGGCCGCCTGCACGGCCTCGGGCTTGCCTACGTCCAGAAAAAGATCGCCGGTATGGTCGTATCCATAGATAGAATGGCTGCCGGCGAGCGCCAGATAAGCATCTATCATCGAAAACTTTCCCCGCTGCGGAATGGCTTCTATAAAGCGGGGCGACAAGATCTGAATACCGGAAAAAGCACGTGGTTGGAGCACCTCTGACCGGACCGGTCGCTTTTCTTCGCCGGTTTTTTCATTCCGCCAGCCGCAGAGGCGCAGCGTTTCATCAAACAGCAAATAGCGGGAAGAGGCGCGCTGCATCACCGCCAGTGTGGCATCGGCGCCGCGCTGCCGGTGGAGGGCTATCAGGCTGGTAAGATTCAGATTGGTGAGAATATCCACATTCATCACCACAACCGGCTCGTCGTTTTTGAGCAGCGGCCAGGCGTTCAAAAGGCCGCCACCGGTCTCGAGCACCGCCTCGCGCTCGTGGGAAACCTGTACCCGGCTTCCAAAACCGGCTTCCTTCTCCAAAACAGCCATAATCTGATCGGCGAAATGGTGCACATTTACCACCACATCGGTAATACCGAAGCGGCGCAGGTAACGGATGTTGTGTTCCAGCAGCGTTTTGCCGCTCACCTCCGCAAGCGCCTTTGGATGGTGGTCGGTAAATGGTTTGAGGCGGGTGCCGAGGCCGGCAGCAAAAAGCATGGCTTTCATAATCCGTGTTTTAGTGGCAGTAGGAGCGGGAACCTGAAAACGCAAAGTAGAACATCAGGTAGAAAGTAGAAAGGATCAGGTAGAAAGACGGTATATTAAAGACCTTAAACCATGACACATAAAACAGGGTACATTGAATTACCTTCGCGCCCGTTATGAGTCTTATTGTGGTAGGCACGATGGCCTTCGACGCCCTGGAAACGCCCTTTGGCAAGGTAGATCGTATTATCGGTGGATCGGCGACGTATGTGGCGTGGTCGGCATCCAACTTCTACCAGCCGATCAAGCAAATCTCGATTGTGGGCGGCGATTTCCCGCAGGAAGAATTCCGGAAACTAGAGGCGCGCGGCGTGCAGTTTGAAGGGGTGGAGATTGTTCCCGACGAGAAAAGCTTTTTCTGGAGCGGGCGCTACCACCTGGACATGAACACACGCGATACGCTCGTGACCGACCTCAACGTGCTCGACCGTTTCAACCCGCAAATCCCGGAAAGCTATCAGGACTGCGAATACCTGATGCTCGGCAACCTCGTGCCGGCTGTGCAAAAGCAAGTATTGGAGCAACTGCGGACCCGCCCAAAACTCATTGTGATGGACACGATGAATTTCTGGATGGAAGTAGCCCTTGACGACCTGAAGGAAGTGCTGAAAATGGTGGATGTGCTGCTCGTCAACGACAGCGAAGCCCGTCAACTTTCCGGTGAATATTCCCTGGTGAAAGCGGCGCAGAAAATCCAGGCGATGGGCCCCAAAACCCTGATCATCAAAAAAGGCGAACACGGCGCGCTTCTGTTTGGCGAAGGCAGGATCTTCTCAGCCCCGGCCCTGCCGCTCGAAGAAGTATTTGACCCGACCGGCGCCGGCGATACGTTTGCAGGCGGCTTTATCGGCCATATTGCCCGCACGGGCGACACCTCTTTTGAGGCCATGAAGACGGCCATCATCGTAGGTTCGGCCATGGCGTCTTTCTGTGTGGAAAAATTTGGATCGGAGCGGATGCAGGAACTGACGGCCGAAGAAATCAAAGAACGGATCGGTCAGTTTTCGCGGCTTGTGCAGTTTGCCGAAGCGTAACTAAACCCTTGATTTTAAAAAAGAAACCCCCTGCCGGATTCATATGAATCCGGCAGGGGGTTTCTTTTTTCCGGAAATGTGGGCGCTGCTCCCCACCAACTCCTAATCCCTTTTCCGGAATCCATCCCATATTTCCGGCAGTCGCTTGATATAGGCCAGTTCTTTCATTTTTTCGCGGGCTTCGCCGACCGGCGACCCAAAATAGGTTTTGCCACCTTCCAGCGAGCCGGGTACGCCGCTTTGTGCCAGCACCACGGCGCCTTTCCCAATCGTCAGGTCTTTGTTCACGCCCACCTGGCCCCACAGGATTACTTCGTCTTCGATATGGGTTTTGCCGGCGATGCCCACCTGCGCCGCCATAAGGCAATTTTTGCCAATCACCACGCCGTGGCCAATGTGAATGGCGTTATCCAGCTTGGTGCCCTGCCCGATAATCGTGTCTCCGCTCACACCCCGGTCGATGGTGCAGCCCGCGCCAATCTCTACCCAGTCTTCGATGAGCACACGGCCGCAACTTTCGAGCTTGTCATATTGCACGTCGCGTTCCGTCCGCCGTTTAAAATAAAAAGCATCGCTGCCGATCACGGTATTGGCATGGATAATCACATGGTCGCCGATAATGGTGTCATCATAAATCACCACACCGGAATGAATTCGACAATTTTCGCCGATCCGCACCCGGTTGCCGACAAAAACCCCGGGTTGCAGGTGCGTCCCTTCGCCGATAAGGGCCGTGTCGGAAACCATTTGCGCAGCCGGCGTGAAAGGCCGGAAGTGTTTGACCAGTTTCACGTAGGCAGCAAAGGGATCCGCACATACGAGCAGGGTTTTCTCCGGTGGGAAATCCGCAACTTCCTTGTCGATCAGAATAATGGTGGCTGCCGAGTGCAGACACGTGTCGTAGTATTTTGGATGATCTACAAAGGAAATGTCACCCGGCGTCACCTTATGAATTTCATTGAGTCCGGTGGCATACTGATCCGGATTCCCCAACTGTTTTGCTTGGAGAAAATCGGCCAGCCAGGCGACCGTTACGGGCTCAGACAGTTTCATACAAAAGCTGTTTTTTTAGGAAGGAAAAACTTCTGGGGGATAAATGTAGCGCCCGGCAGCGCAATTTTGTCCTGCCAACCTGCTTCCCGGCACAGCCATGTGGATTAACTATAACGGACGCTTTTTCCCCCAGGACGCTTTGCCGGTAGCCGCTACCAATATAGCCCTGTGCTATGGCGTGAGTTTCTTTGAAACCATGCGCTGGACGGGCGCTGCTGTGCCGCTGCTGTCCCGTCATCTGGACCGCCTCAGGTCCGGGCTGGCACTCTTAAACACGGCGCTCCCCCCTTTCTGGACCGAAGATTTTATTTTAAAAGAGATACAAAATACTGTTAAGCGCAACCGGATCGAAGGCTCTGCCCGCATTCGCCTGCAGGGGATTCCGGAATTGCCTTCCCTTGCAGACAGCAAGAGGTCTTCCTTGTCGTATATATTGACATGCGTCCCTTGCGAGCAATTGACTTTCAATGCGTTAGGTATTTCTATCGGTATTGCGGGCAGTGATGTACAGCCCTTACCAGCACCTTTCTGCGCTTTCAAAACCGGTAATTACTTGCCTTATTTTCTGGCACAACAGCAGGCCCGGGCGCGCGGACTCGAGGATTTGCTTCTGTTAAACCGTAGCGGCCGCATAGGGGAGGCCGCCAGTGCCAACGTTTTTTGGTCGCAAGACGGACAGCTTTTCACACCGCCGCTCTCCGAAGAGATCGTTGCCGGTGTTGCCAGAAGCCATTTAATTGAAGTTCTTTCCCAGTCCGGCTTTCGGGTCGAAGAAGCCCCGCTCCTCCCGGCGCGACTCTTCGAGGCTGATGCTCTTTTTCTGACCAATGCGTTCCGGGGCCTGCGCTATGTAGCCTGCTGCGAGGGCACGAAGTTTGGAAAAGGCATTGCAGAAATGCTTTTTAAGAAAGCATTTTCGATCTTAACCTGAGGGCTGGCACAATCTTTTTTACCTGAGCCCGAAACATCGTGTCCGCGCTCTTTCAAAACACCTCTTCTCACAATCTCTTTCTTTCACAAAACCCAATTTTAGTTATGAAGTCCTTTCTTCTTACAGCAGCTGTGTCTGCTCTCGCCCTGGGCGCTACTGCCCAAACCTCCATCAGTATTATTCCGGAAGCAGGTGTAAACCTCTCTAACATGCGCCGGACGGTTAACAACGAAAAATTCAGCTCTTCTACACAAGCAGGCGTTCGTGCGGGTGTAAACGTAGCGCTGGGTATTGGCAACAACCTTTCCATTCAACCTGGTGTTTTCTTTTCCCAGAAAGGTGGACACAATTCTTCCGACAAAGTGGTAAGCCCGATTACTCCAGGTATTGCCGGCGGTACAACCAACTTTGAAACCCATATTAATTATATCGAAGTTCCGGTAAATGCTGTTTACTATTTCATGGATGACCAAAGTGGTTTCTTCCTGAACGCAGGTGCCTACTTTGCTGCTGCGGTTAGCGGTAATGAGAAGTATTCCCGTTCTGTTGCTGGTGTCACTACTTCTAAAACCTATGATTATTCCATTGGCGGCACTGATCCGAAGTTCGATGCCATGGGTTACAAAATCTCTGGCGACGATATCCGCCGCTGGGACATTGGTGCCCAGTTCGGTGCCGGTTACCAAATGCGCAACGGTCTGATGATCCGTGCACAGTATCTGCTGGGTGCTACCAATATTACTGCTCACAACAGTTCTGACAACGCCCTCCGCAACGGTGCCTTGAACATCGGCCTCGGCTACAAGTTTGGCTGGTAAGCTTTGTTGCTAAAGCACTTTGCTTTCCAATCCTTTCTAAAGAGAAGACCGCTCCTTTTACAGGAGCGGTCTTCTCTTTATGCGCCCCCTCCGGTGCGTACCTTCGTTGCCCAAGATTAATTTCCGGAAAATGATGACCGATTCCCGACCTGTCCGCGTTCGTTTTGCTCCTTCGCCTACCGGCGGCCTCCACCTGGGCGGCGTGCGCACGGTGCTCTACAACTATCTTTTTGCCCGTCAGCAGGGCGGCACCTTTGTGCTGCGCATCGAAGACACCGATCAGACGCGTTTTGTGCCCGGTGCCGAAGAATACATTCTTGCCTGCCTTGCCTGGTGTGGCCTGACGCCCGATGAAAGCATTGAGACGCCCGGAAACTTTGGCCCTTACCGCCAAAGCGAGCGCAAAGCCGGCTACCGGCAATATGCCGAGCAGCTGGTCGCTTCCGGTCATGCCTATTATGCCTTCGACACGCCGGAAGAGCTGGAGGCCATGCGCGACAATCTGAAGACCGCCGAAAATCCGTCGCCGCAGTATGATCGCAACACCCGGATGCAGATGCGCAACTCTGTGTCGCTCTCCGAGGAGGCCGTGGCCGATCTGCTGGCGGCGCATACGCCCTATGTCATCCGGGCCAAAATGCCCGACTCCGGAACTGTTTCCTTTACCGATGCGGTGCGTGGCGAAGTCAGCTTTGACCTTTCGCTCCTGGACGACAAAGTACTGCTCAAGCGCGACGACATGCCGACGTATCACCTGGCCGTTGTGGTGGATGATTATCATATGGAGATCACCCACGCCTTCCGGGGCGAAGAGTGGCTGCCGTCGGCACCGGTACACCTGTTTTTGTGGGAGGCGCTGGGCTGGAAAGACCAAATGCCGCAATGGGCACACCTGCCGCTCATCCTGGGCCCGGACGGTGCCAAGCTGTCGAAGCGCCACGGTGCCAAATACGGCTTTCCGATTTTCGCCATGTCCTGGACCGATCCCAAGACCGGCGAAACCACCGAAGGCTTCCGGGAGCGCGGCTTTCTGCCCGAAGCTTTCCTCAACGACCTGGCCTTGCTGGGCTGGAACGACGGCAGCGGCGAAGAGGTCTTTACACTCGAGGAACTCGTGCAGCGGTTCTCGCTGTCCCGCGTGGCCGCTTCAGGTGCCGTTTTCGATTATGAAAAAGCCCGCTGGTTCAACCATCAGCACCTGCAGCGCCTGCCCGACGCCGAACTGGTGGCGCGGGTAACGCCTTTTTTGGAAGCTAAAGGACTGACCGCCAGCCCGGAAGACCTGCTCAAGATTCTGCCGGCTATCAAAGAGCGCTGCTACCTGCTGACGGAT
>JAEVZP010000006.1 GCA_023392185.1 Bacteroidota bacterium | reverse complement strand
GCTCACGGCTGCAGGATACACGCACGCTGCCTTTGGTGATATCTTGCTGGAAGACCTTCGGGAATACCGCGAAAAACAACTTGCCGCACTTGGCGTGGAGGCCATTTTTCCACTCTGGCAAAAAGATACCGCTGCCCTCGCCCACCAATTTTTACAGACCGGTTTTAAGGCCATAGTAGTAGCGGCAGACGCTGCCAAACTGGCTGCGCAATCTGTCGGCAGGCTTTACGACAAAGCTTTTCTGCGGGATTTACCACCCGGTGTAGACCCGTGTGGTGAAAACGGCGAGTTTCACACCTTTTGTTTTGACGGACCGGTGTTTGACAGGCCGGTTTTATTCCAAACAGGCGAAACCGTTTACCGCGAATACCCGCCGGCAAATGGGGTCGTTTCCGGTTTCTGGTACTGCGATTTACTACCGGTGGGATAAACGGGAAAAATGCCGCGTTTGGGACCTTTGGAAGCTTTAAAAATGCCCTTTCAAGGCCAGGGAACCGCTTCAAATGAGAACGCTTCTGTTGGCTCAGATATTGCTGTGTTAAGGGATTATCAACCCTGCATTCCCTACCATGCGCAAAATCTTTACGTGGCACATCCACGGCAGTTACCTCTATTATCTCTCCCAAGGCCCCTACACCATTTACATTCCCGTTACCGAATCCCGCAAAGAAGAAGGCTATTATGGCCGGGGCGAAACCTTTCCCTTTGGCGATAACGTGATAGAAGTGCCGGTGGATGAAGTAAAAAATCTGGACCTGGACGTGATTGTCTTTCAGGCCGACGCCAATTATCTGGAAGACCAGTACCGCATTCTCTCAGAAGCCCAACGCAGCCTGCCCAAAATCTATATTGAGCACGACCCGCCCTGGGCACATCCGGCCCACGAAAAACATATTGTGGACGACCCGGAAATGACGCTCGTGCACGTCACCCACTACAATCGCCTGATGTGGGACAACAATCGGACGCCGACGCGTGTTATAGAACACGGCGTAACGGTTCCGGAACACCTCTCCTATTCCGGCGAGAAAGCACGCGGCGTGGTCGTGATCAACAACCTGCCGCAGCGGGGCCGGATGCTGGGCCTGGATATTTTCTTAAAAGTGCGCGAGCACCTGCCGATTGACATTGTGGGTATGGGCACCGGCGATCTGGGTCTTGGCGAAGTGTTGCACCCGCAGCTTCCCCGGTTTCTCACCCAATACCGCTTCTACCTGCACCCGGTGCGCTACACCAGCCTTGGGCTGTCGGTCTGCGAATCCATGATGCTCGGCCTGCCAATCGTGGGGCTGGCCACTACTGAGCTGCCTACCGTGATTGACAACGGCGTTTCCGGCTTTGTGCACACCGATGTGGATTACCTGATTGAAAAAATGCAGGCCCTTTTGGACGACCGCGACCTGGCCGCTCAAATGGGCGCTGCCGCCCGGAAAACAGCTCTGGAGAAATTTAATATCCAGCGCTTCACCGCCGAGTGGAACGCCCTTTTTGAAGAAATGATTGCCGCCCATGCCGACGCTGCCCTAACAGCTTCTGCATAGGTTTTTGAGATTTCCCCTTTTTTCCCTACAAACATCCCTATTTATGAAGAAGAAAATTGCCTTTATCTCCGAGCATGCCTCTCCCCTGGCAACGCTCGGCGGCGTGGACGCCGGTGGGCAAAACGTGTACGTGGCCGAACTGGCCAAAGCCCTCGCAAAGCTGGGCTACCACATTGACATTTATACCCGGTGGGAATCCCCGGACCAACCCAAAGTGGTGGACTGGCTGCCCCGCATCCGGGTGATTCACGTTCCGGCCGGACCACTGGAGCCGGTGGCAAAGGAAGCGTTGCTTTCCTATATGCCGCAGTTTCTGGACGAAATGCTGGGCTACATTCGCCGCCAGCGCCTGACCTATGAACTGATCCATGCCCACTTTTTTATGTCGGCCTGGGTGGCCATGCGCATCAAAGCGGTGGTGGGCATTCCCTACACCGTTACATTCCATGCATTGGGTAAAGTGCGCCGGATGCACCAGGGCGCTGCCGATGTTTTTCCGGAAGAACGTGCGCAGATTGAAGCCGAAGCGGCCCAAAGCGCCGATGCGATTGTAGCGGAGTGTCCGCAGGACCGCGAAGATTTGATCCACCATTACGGTGCCGACCCGGATACGATTTCGGTGATTCCCTGCGGCTTTAGCAGCGCCGAGTTTGCGCCGGTGGACAAAGCGGAAGCCCGCGAGAAACTGGGATTGGCAGCCGATGAAAAGATTATGCTGCAACTCGGCCGCATGGTGCCGCGCAAAGGCGTGGACAATGTGGTGCAGGCGCTGGCCCTGGCAAAAGACAGCGTGGAAAATCTGCGTCTCGTGATTGTAGGCGGTGCTGCCGAACAGCCCGACGCGACACTTTGCCCGGAAACCGGGCGGCTGCAACAGTTGGCGCACGACCTCGGCGTGACCGACCGCGTCACCTTTGCCGGGCGCAAAGACCGCAGCGTTCTGAAATACTATTATGCCGCCGCCGACCTGTTTATTTCCACACCGTGGTACGAGCCTTTTGGCATTACCCCACTGGAAGCCATGGCCTGCGGCACGCCGGTAATTGGCTCTAATGTGGGCGGCATCAAATACAGCGTGGCCGACGGCGAAACCGGCTACCTCGTGCCGCCGAAGGCCCCACAGGCGCTGGCCGATAAAATTATTTTGGCGCTGAATGATGAAGAGAAATTACAGCAAATGCGCCTTGCTTCGCTCCAACGCGTGGACCGGTATTTTACCTGGGAGAAAGTGGCCCGCCTTACCGACGCCCTCTACAACCGGACAATCAGCGATTACCAGTTTGCCCTGATTGCGCAGCGCGCGCTCCGGCAGCCGGCAGCGTCGCCAAAAGAAAAAGAGCCGCGCATGATTCCGTTGCGTCCTGTTGTACCGGTTGCGGTGCGACCGGTACGGTAACGTTCGTAGGGACACGCTGCGCGTGTCCGCAAATAACACATGCGCTGTGCGGACACGCGGCGTGTCCCTACAAACTCCCGAATAAATTTATTTTCAATTGAAAAAAGCTGTTTTCTTAGATAAAGACGGCACCCTGATTCCGGACATTCCCTACAACGTGATTCCGGAAAAAATCACCTTGCACGAGAGCGCGGCGGAAGGCTTGCGGAAATTGCAGGCTGCCGGTTTCCTTTTCATCGTGATTTCCAACCAAAGCGGCGTGGCCCGGAGCCTGTTTGAGGAAAGCGCGTTGCAAAGCGTAGAAGAAAAACTAAGTGATTTGTTGGAAAAAATCGGGGTTTCGCTCACGGGGTTTTATTATTGTCCGCACCACCCCGACGGCAGCCACCCGGATTACAGCCACGCCTGCGATTGCCGGAAACCGCAGCCCGGCATGCTTCAAAAAGCCGCCGTTGAACAGAGCATTGATTTAGCAAAGTCGTGGATGATTGGCGATATTCTGCATGATGTAGAAGCCGGAAACCGCGCCGGCTGCAAGACGGTTTTGATAGACAACGGCGGCGAGACCGAATGGCTTTCCGGGCCGTTTCGCACCCCGACTTTCACGGTTGCTAATTTAGACGAAGCCGCTGACGCTATTTTGGAAATGGAACGCGGATAAAACGGAGCGCTACGGATTCTCACGGATTTTCTCTTTTATTGCCTCTTAAACTAACATGCCTCAAAGCTGGAATACTTGCAAAAACATCCTCGTTATCCGCCCCGACAATATGGGCGATTTGCTGATGTCCACACCGGCCATTCGGGCATTAAAAGAAACCTTTGGCGCGCGAATCACCGTGCTGACGTCTTCTATAGCTGCCGGTATTGCCCCCCACATTCCCCAAATTGACGCCGTAATCACCTACGATTTGCCTTGGGTGAAAGTTGGGGAAAGCGCCCCCCCCGATTCGCTCCATAATATCACCCAAACGCTTCGCGAAGGGCAGTTTGACGCAGCGGTTATTTTTACGGTGTACAGTCAAAACCCGGCGCCTTCCATACTCCTTGCGTGGCTGGCGGGCATTCCGCGCCGACTGGCTTACTCGCGGGAAAATCCCTATGGCCTGCTCACCGACTGGCTGCCCGAAGAAGAGCCTTACACTTTTATCCGCCACCAGGTAGCCCGCGATTTGGCGCTTGTAGAATCAGTGAGTGCAAAGACCGAAAACAAGGCACTTTCGCTTCAAATTTCCCCAAACGCCTGGCAGCAGGCAAGCGTTGTTTTGGAAGAAACAGGCGTGGATACCCAAAAGCCGTGGCTCCTTTTACACGCCGGTGTGAGTGAAGCCAAACGGGCGTATCCGGAAGAGGCCTGGGTGACTGTAGCGCAAAAACTTAGCTCAGAAATGGGCTATCAGGTCCTTTTTACCGGCGGCAAAAGTGAAGCGGCGCTCACCGAATCCCTGGCCGCGCAGGTTGGCGAAGGCGCTTTTTCTCTCGGCGGAAAATTGTCTTTAGAAGCCTTTATGGCGCTGATTCCAAAAACGCCTTTGTTGCTTACCGTTAACAGCGGACCGGCGCACCTTGCAGCCGCTTTTAAAACGCCGGTTGTGGTGCTCTACGCGCTCACCAATCCGCAGCATTTGCCCTGGCAAACAAGGGGAAAACCGCTTTTTTATTCGGTGCCGCGCCCGCTTTGGAGCCGGAACGAAGTGGTGCGGTATGTACAGGAAAGTTTGCAGCCGCAGGATGTTCCGTTGCCGTCGCCGGAGGCTGTTTTGAATGCGGTGAAAGAGGTGATTTCTGGAAATCCGGGTCAAATTCCGGAACTGGCGCCGTTGCGTTCTCATAAAAGCTGACATCAAACCGAACGGTTGAAAAAACTTTATTTCCACCCACCAACAGGGCGGCCCCGGCGGGGCCTAAGGTTTGTAGCAATAAGCGCATAAATAGCAGGAAGGTCGCTTCGCGACCCAATGTTCATCTTGAAGCGGTCTCCAAAATAAATTTCTTTCTGAAAAAGCAGGTTATCTTTTAGCTGCGCTGCTACTTCGTGGTGTCATTCCCGAAGGGACCGCGAAGCAGCAACGCAGTTCATCTGCGCAGATTCCCTTCGGGAATGACAAAAGTCGCTGTCCAAAACAACTGCTTCAGGGTTTAGGAGACCGCTTCTTGTAACTTTCTGGACAAACGTTAGGTCGCGAAGCGACCTTTTGGAAGACGAACGTAGGGCTACAAACATTGGGTCACGCCGTGACCCATCTATGTTGAACAATTAATAGTTCTAATTTCCTACACCGGTTTTAAAAGACGTTTTAGCTAAAACTTTTTTGTCAAAACCACCGTTTCCAATAAGTCGTTCAACGCCGCCTGCGCCAAGCCGAAATCCGGCGTCCGCGTCCAGTCAATCGTGCGGTACAGGTGCGTATTTTGCGGGGCCCAGCGTTCCGGCTCGCCGTCCATGCTCATCACAATACTGGGCGTTTGCAGCGCCGCCGCAATATGCGAAACGCCGGTGCAGTTGGAAATCAAAAGCGCCGCATCGTTAATCAAAACGCCGACGGTACCAAGGCTGGTTTTCCCGGCGGCAATCACCGGCTTGTGAACCATTTTACCGGCTACGGCTTCCACAATCGGCATTTCATCCGCCGTTCCGGTAAGGACGACTGTCAGGCCTTTCTCCGCACAGGCATCCCCGAGTGCAGCGAAATATTCTACCGGCCATTGCCGCCACGCACCGCGCGAGCCGGGATGCACGCACACATAGCTGCCCTTCGGCAGGTCAAAACCGGCGGCTTGCAAATCGCTGCGGTCTTTTGCCGTAAGCGGAAATTCCAGGCTGGAATCGGTTGCCTCCAGGCCCAGGTGCTGCACTAATTTCAGGTGGCGCTCCGTTTCATGAATGCCTTCCGGGTACTCCAGGAACAGGCCGTTATCCGGTGCGTAATCGTTGGCAAGACAAAAGCCCGCAGTTTGTTTTGCACCAAGCAACTCCACCATAGGATTAACGAACGAGCCGTTACCCTGCATCTGCAAAACGAGGTCAAACTTCCGGGCTTGCGCTTCTTGCAGAAATTCCAAAAAAGCGGCGGGCGAAAACGGCTGTTCGGGCAAGCCGGGATAACCCGGAAAGTGCATAAAATCATCTAAGTATTCCGGAAAACGCTCCACCAGCGTTTTCGCCCACGGCAGCCCCAGCAACGTGATTTCCGCATCCGGATATGCTTGGCGCAAAGCCCGCAGTGCCGGGATAGCACACAACATATCACCGAGCTGCAAAGCGCGAAAGACAGCGATTTTAGGCCTCACCCCCGTCCCCTCTTCGAGGGAGCGGGGTGACAGAAGACATAATTGTGAAACATCTGTTTTCATTCTAGTAAGACTGTGATTGGGACCTTGTTTCTTTAAATAACCAATAATTGCGGATTATAAATACTTTTTCCGGAAGTTCCCCTCTCCTCCGGAGAGGGGTTAGGGGTGAGGCTAAAAAAACAACACTTTATACCGCCATGCCCCGCGCAGTTGCCAATATACCGATGCGTACGGAATGGCCACCGATGTCGCTACCATTTCCGCCACGTGGCTTGGTTCGTGGGAAGCCCCTTTCAGCCGCCGGACTATAAAGCGTGCCATCAGGGCGGCCCAAACTGCACCAGAGCCCATTGCAAGACCTTTTTTTCCGGAAATCAGTCCGTAGGCGATGCCACCTGCTGCAAGGAGTAAGCCATAATAGTCCAAAGCGGGTCGGGGCTGGATTTTCTGCCGGTACCTTTCCGGAAATTTCTTGTACAGCAAGGCATTGTAAACCCCTTTCTTTTGCTCTTTCAGGCTCACGCCCCAAGGCGCCTGCCGCACCGGGTGAACCACCAGCGCATCTTCCAACCGGAAGATCGGTACGCCGGCTTCTAAAAGACGAAATTCTAAATCGCTGTCTTCGCGCCAGGCAGCCGAAAAGCGTTCATCAAAGCCACCAACGGCTTCCAGCGCAGCGCGGGTTACCGCGCAGTTGGCGGTTACAAAATCGGCGGTTTCCAACCCGGCAGTGTTGCGTTCATAATCGGTTGGGCGCGCCGGCCGCGGAACCACGATTTTTCCGGTATAAGCGATGTGAGCTTCGTTGTTGTAATGCGTTGCGTAGCCGGAAAGCCAGGATCTATCCGGCACCGTGTCGTCGTCGGTAAAGGCGATTAAAGTGCCTTGAGCGGCCCGCCAGCCCATATTCCGCGCGGCCGCCGGACCGCCTTTCTGCGGCAGGGCCAGATACCGAAAATTTCCGGAAAGTACTTTCCTTACAGCAGCTTCCGTCTCTTCGTCGGGGCCGTCGCTCACGACAATGACTTCAAAGTCTTTTTTCGGAAAAGTTTGTGCTGCCAGCGCGGTGAGGCACTTTTTGAGCAGCTCCGGACGGCGATAGGTAGGAATAACAACGGATATCTTGGGCGGCATGGGATGTACACGACTTGTGGAGTCCTCGGAGAAAATGCCGGTTGACTTGACAAGTCTATTCTGAATGAGTGAACATAAAATCTGTTTAGACTTGTGGAGTCTATGAGGTCGCTGTCCGAGGACTTAGAGAGAAACTTAATCGTAGCAGCGGTTTAGACTTGTCAAGTCCATCGGGTCGTTGTCCGAGGACTCCACAAGTCGGAAACATCACACCGCCGCCAGTTGCTTTTCTTCCACGGCTTCACCATTTTTCCGGAAATCAGCCGTAGGCTTTTCAATCAAAAAAGAGCCGATTACCAGCGCGTCAAACGGCGACGTCCAAAAGCATTCCACCGCGTCGCGCGGGGTGCAGACAATTGGTTTTCCGAGGGTGTTGAAAGAGGTATTTACAAGGACCGGAACGCCGGTTTTTTCTTTAAACGCCTGTAATAAATCGTGGTAGCGCGGGTGCTGGTCGCGGTTCACAGTTTGGATGCGGGCCGTGCCGTCCACGTGGCGCACCGCCGGAATCTTATCCGCCTTATCGGCTTTCACACGGTTTACAAACAACATAAAAGGCGAGTACTGTGCGTCTTCAAACCACTGAGGGGCATCGCTTTCCAGCACCACGGGCGCCACGGGCCGGAAATCTTCGCGGTCTTTGACTTCATTGAGGCGCGCCTGCATGTCCGGGTGAATGGGCGAGGCGAGGATAGAGCGGCTGCCAAGGGCGCGCGGTCCAAACTCCATCCGTCCCTGAAACCAACCAATAATTTTGTCCTGCGCCAGAATTCCGGCGGTCTCGGCGGCCACATCATCCAGCTTGCGGTGGGGCACTTTCGCCCAGCGCAGAAAACGTTCAATCTCGGCGTCGGAGTACTCCGGTCCCCAATAAGCATGTTCCATCGGCGCGGGCTTTTCGGTTGCGCCGCGTTGCTGCACGTCCACGTACAAAGCAGCGCCAAGCGCCACCCCGGCATCGCCGGCAGCCGGCTGCACCCATACATTTTTAAACGGACTGTTGTCGCGGATGCGGGCGTTGAGCACACAGTTGAGCGCTACCCCACCCGCCAGACACAAATTTTCTTCGCCTGTTTCAGCGTAGAGCCAGTTCACCAGTTCCAATACTTTTTCCTCCAGAACCTGTTGCAGCGAGTGGGCAATATTGAAGTGGTGTTCTGTAAAATCGTCGCCTTTCTGCCGGGCCGGACCGAAGCGCTCTTCCAACCGCTCGTCGGTAATGGTGTATTGACCACCGGGCAAAATCTGAATCATTTCCCGGAAATCATCGGCGAAAACGGGCTTGCCGTACGACGCCAGCGCCATGACTTTGTACTCGTCGGAGGAGTGGAGAAAGCCCAGATAAGTCGTCACGCGCTCGTAAAGGAGGCCCAGCGAATGCGGCATATTCACCTGGCCGATGCGCTTCAACTCCGCACCGTTTCCGAGGCTGTACGTCGTAGTGGCTTCCTCGCCGCGTCCGTCAATCGTCATCACGGCGGCGCGTTTGTAGGGCGACGGGTAGTAGGCGCTGGCGGCGTGGGCCACGTGGTGGTCTACAAAATGCCACTGCGCGCGGCCTTCTTTGGCACCCACAAAATGCTCGCGCAGGTGGTGCGGGTAGCCGTCGTAGAGCTGGTCGGGCGCATTCACGATTACGGAAAGGAAAAGCGGGTCCCAGGGCGACAGCCAGTTATTTTGGAGGGTTCCGCCCGGCGTGAGGGGAATGGAAATTTCGCTTTTGCCGGCGTGCTCGCCAAGAAGCAAATTGGGGTCGTAGCCGTAGGCAATATGGTCCACGTCGGAGAGGTGGATGCCGGCTTCTTTCAGGCAATAAGCCACGGCGTGGAACGGCAGTTCGTAGGCCGAGAACGGAATGGGCCGCTTGCCGTGCTTGAATTGCGTAAAACGTTCTTCTTCTGCGGCGGCGATGATCTGGCCGTCGCGCAAGAGGCAGGCCGCCGTGTCGTGGTAGGCCGCGTTGATACCAAGGGTGTACATTAGGGATGATTTTGTAGGGAAAACACGGTACACCAAAACTGTTCCGGATTGGGGTTTTGTTGCCAGGAACGGTACCCGTTTTTTTGAATAAAAAGAGACGCGATGGCTCGCGTCTCCACAGAAACGCAAACCTTGTGCGCTTCTTCCTGTAAGATTTTGGGCGTGTCCCTTCGCTTCGCCGCGGGTCGGGTCATAGATACAGACATTTATCGTCTGTGCTTTCGGCTCTGCTGCGCGCCGCCTCTATCCCTCACGCGATCCTCAACCCGTCAGGTTTTAAAAACCTGACGGGTTGAGGATTCGAAAATCCCACTTTCCTTACGCGGCTCCGCTTGCCGCCCGCCGCTTCTCTTCTTCCGCCCCGCTGCGGCGGCGCACCGGCCCACTGGCCTGCTTGCCAAAGCGGTAGGTAAATGACACGGTAAACTGCCGCGTTTCGCGCTGCGCCGTGAAGGTTTCCGTATAAGAGGCATACTCCGAGAGCGCCGACGGATAGCTTTTCCAGAAAATGTCATTCGCGCTGAATTTCAACGTGGCTTTTTTCGCCCAAAGATGTTTTTGAAGGCCCGCGTTCAAGGCCCAGACGGGGTTCATTTGCATGTAGCCATACACCTGAGCGCTTTGATAAAATCCGCCCAGTTCGGCGCTCCAGTCGCGGCCCAGCGTAAAGGTGTTGTTGGTGTAAACGTTCAGCGTAACGCGGCCCAGGTCCAGCGGCGATTGGGCAATATTTCCGGAAAACTGGCTGTAATACAGGTTCAGATTGGTCATGTTGTTCCACCAACGGGCAATCTTAAACGGATAGGACCCGGAAAGGCTGACGAAGTTTTGATAATCCAGGTTTTTGGTCGTTTGCACCGTCACGCGCTTTTGCGCCGTATCGTCGCTCGGCTGGATGACCTCGGTAATCGGGGCGGTGAGGTAACTGTAAGAAAGCGTCGTTACAAACCGCTGGCCGTAGGTGTGGGAAAGCTCCACGTTGTAGGTCAGTTCGGGCTGCAAGGCCGGGTTGCCGGTCGCGTAGGTGCTGGGGTCTAAATAGTATTTAAACGGATTGAGCTGCTGGTAGTTGGGCCGCGTAATGCGGCGACTGAGCGAAAGGCCGAGGTCGTGCGTCGGAGACAAATGGCGCTGCACCGCAAAAGACGGAAACAGCTGCGTATAGGCCCGGTCAAAGCGTTCGTTCCGCACTTCCTGCACGCCTTCGGCCCTTGTTTGCTCTACCCGAAGTCCTATTTGCGCGCTCCATTTGGGCCAGTCTTGAGCGCCGTTCAGGTAAGCGGCGTTGATGTTTTCGGTGTAGATAAAATGGTTGCTTTTGCCGCTGTCGTATTGGGGTGCGCCAGCGCTTTGGTCGTAGAACGCCACGTTGTTGTCCTGCTTCACGTAGCTGCTTTTCACGCCGGCTTCCAGGCGCAACCCGTTTTTCAAAGGATGCGTATAATCGGCTTTAAGAGAATAAATTTCTGTCTTTCCGTCCAGATCGCCGGAAAGCAGATAAGCGGGCAAATACTCTGCGCCACTGGTCGCCAGGTAGCGGGTCGTAAAAAGCTGGTCGCGGCCCGAGGCAAACACGCCGTAGTCGGCATCCACGCTCAACTGCCGACCGGCGCTGTCAAAATTGTGGCGCAGGTTGAGGTTCAGCGAAGCGTTCCGGTTCGCGTTTTCGGAGTTGTTTCGGGTAGAAAAATAAGAAGCTACTTCACGGTCTGCGCCCAGCACGCGGGAAAAGTTCCGGCCTTCCACCGGGTAGCCGAAAATATCCAGATTGCCGTTCAGGCCCACGGTCGTTTTCGCCGACAGGTTGTAATCCAGTCCCAGCGCCGCGTTGTGGCTTT
>JAEVZP010000250.1 GCA_023392185.1 Bacteroidota bacterium | reverse complement strand
GCACGGGCGCAACCGTTTGGTATGCCGATCCTAATAACCCCAATAGCGCGGTGCAGATCAACCAGGGACCGAACTACTACACCTGCTGCCCGTGGATTCAGTTCAACAACCACAGTGCGGCCTATTTCGGCGGCTCGGGCGGTCCGGTAAGTGCGTCGAACAACCCAATTTGCGCTACGCCTGCTGTAAACTTCACCACCGCGTTTACGCAGCTTGAAGCCAATGCAACGGCCATGGCGGCGAACACGAATAATGTGACGATGTATTGGAACGGTGCGCCTGTTACGTCGCCCGCTACCACACCGGGCTGGAGCCAGTGGAATCAGGTGGATATTACCCTCGCCAATGGGGTGAATATCCTTAACCTGACGATGGCCGACCTGAACGTGTTGCAGAAGTTCAACTTTACCAATTCGGTAGATGCGAACCGGAAACTGGTTATCAATGTGGATGGTGCAGGCACGCAAAGCTGGTCGGTGCAAACGCTTCAGGGCGCGAGCGTAGATCCGGCGTATCTGCTTTATAATTTCTACAATACCACTACCCTTGCGATCAACGGCGGGCAGGATATTAAAGGAACCCTTCTTGCACCGAAAGCAGACATCAATAAAACCCTTTACAACAATATTGGCGGACAGGTGGTTGCCAAAAGCTTTATCAATGTTGGGAACAACATTTACGGGGCCGATTTCAACAGCAGCGTTCCGGGCGGTGGCGGCGGCACGGCAGCTACCGTAGCCGGCTTTAGCATCAACAACAATACGCAGTGTGTTTCCGGAAATGCCTTTGCTTTTACCAACACTTCTACCGGCTCCGGCACCCTCACTTATAGTTGGGCCTTTGGCGATGGCACCACCTCTACGGCGGTGAATCCAACCAAAACCTACGCCACTGCCGGTACCTACACCGTAACGCTGACCACGACCGGCAGCGGCGGCGCCAACAGCACCAGCAAAACCGTTACCGTAAATGCGGGTCCTGCGACAGGCTTTACGATCAACAATGCTTCGCAGGCCCTTTCCGGAAATTCTTTCACTTTTACTTCTAACGGACCTACTTCCGGCAACACGTATAGCTGGAAGTTCCGCGACAATGGCGCGACCGGCAGCGGTGCAACCGTTACCCGCAGTTTCAGCGGTGTGGGCGTGTATGAAGTGACCCAAATCGTAACAGCCGGCGGCTGTAAAGACAGTGCTACCCAACGCATTACCGTAAACACCGGTTCCGGATCGCCTACCGCACCGGCCTGGGGTTTCAACGTGTTTGTACAGAATAACGCCAACCTGATTGCGCCCCATACTGAAGGCGGCGTGGCAGCAGGCGGCAAACTGATTATCGGCGGCAACTATGCCTCGGCGCAGAACAGCCCCGGCACATTCCGGGTGAACGGCGTTCCGGTGGGTTTGCTGGTGGGCGGTCGTATCGACCCGTCGGGCAGCAATGTGTATCAGGTTTTGGGCAACACGATTGCCAAAATCGGCGACAGCACCGGTTATGATGTTTGGTATAAAGACAACAATAACGCGTACAGCCCGATCCGGGTAACGCCCAACGGCAACTACGGCGGTGCGCCCCGGCTGGAGTTTGCGGTTTCGGCCAACACGTTTACGCCGGAACTGAGCCCTACCGAAAACCCGGTTTTCCAAAGCAATCTGATTGATTTCGGTGCGGCGTTTACACAGCTGAAAAGCTATTCCACCAATATTGCGACCAACCCGAACAACGTAACGCTTTATACGTCTTCCAACCTCACGACGGCTTATCCGGGCAATGTGGTTCCGGCCAACAGCCAGGTGTATATCAGCTTGGCCAACGGCGTAAACGTGCTGAACCTGACCGGCGCGAATCTGAATAATTTCCAGAGCATTACGTTCCAGGGCGGTGCGCCCAGCGCAACCAAAATTTTGCTGGTGAATGTGGACGCTCCGGGAACGTTCAACTGGAACGTAACCAACTCGGCCGGCACCGGACCAAGCGACGGACAGTATGTGCTTTATAATTTTCCAACAACCACAACGCTGAACATTGTGGGCAGCAGCGCTGTGCTGGGAACCGTTTTTGCGCCTTTTGCGGATATTGATAAAACCGTCAATCAGGGCAATATCGACGGCCAGATTATCGGTCAGTCTTACAAGCACAACGGCGGCGAAGACCACCCGCAGTATTTTACTTCGCCTCTGCCGAATATGAACGGCGCGACGACTGTGGCAGCCTTTAGCGTGAATGTCAATACGCAGTGTTTTTCCGGAAATTCTTTTGTTTTCACCAACACATCTACGGGAACAGCCCCTCTGACTTACAACTGGAGTTTTGGCGACGGAACCACTTCCACTACGGCCCATCCCACCAAATCTTATACCACTGCCGGTACTTATACCGTGAAACTGGTGGTTACCGGCAACGGCGGCGCTAAAGACAGTACAACGAAAACCGTAACCGTGAATCCGCAGCCTGCTGCCGGTTTTGCGGTGAACACTGCCAGCCAGCCCCTTTCCGGAAACAGCTTCAATTTTACCCCGGCCAACAACACTGCGGGTAACAGCTATAGCTGGGATCTGGGCGATGGAACGAATTCTACAGCAGCTTCTATTTCCGGAAAATCCTATACCGCTGCCGGTACTTATACCGTAAAATTGGTGATTACTTCGGCACCCGGTTGCAAAGACAGCACCACGCAGACGGTAACCGTTACCCCGAATCCGGCAAGCGCTTCGTTTACAATCAATCAACCGGCGCAATGCCTTTCCGGAAATTCCTTTGTATTTAGCAGCACGGCTACCGGCGCGGCTCCGTTGAGTTATCAGTGGAGCTTCGGCGACGGAACCTCGGCAACGGCTGCCAATCCAACCAAAGTTTACACCACTGCCGGTTCTTATACAGTGAAGCTGGTAGTAACCGATAATAACGGCTCTAAAGACAGCGCTACCCAGTCGGTAACTGTTTATCCGGCTGCAACAGCAGGTTTTACGGTTAACAATGCTTCCCAACCGCTGGCTGGCAACAGCTTTGACTTCACGACCACCACTCCGGTTTCCGGAAATAGCTACTTCTGGGACTTGGGGGATGGCACCACAGCGGCTACGGCAGACGTAACCGGAAAGTCTTACAGCGCACAGGGCATTTATACTATTAAGCAAATAGTTACCACCGCCAACGGTTGTAAAGACAGCGCGCTGCAAACGGTAACCGTGCAACCGACGCCTACGCAAGCGTCTTTTACCATTGATGATCCGGCGCAGTGTGTTACCGGCAATCTGTTTCATTTCACCAATACCACCACCGGATCCGGCCCGATTGCCCTCCATTGGGAATTTGGCGACGGCGCTTTTGTAGATAACGTTTCGCAAGCCTACCACTCGTATGCCGCAGCAGGAACCTACACCGTAACCCTGACCGGCACCGGCCCTGGCGGCATCCACAGCGTTTCCATGCAGGTAACGGTCTATCCGGCGGCCACTGCCGGATTTACAACCCTGCCCGACACGGCACAGTCCCTCACCGGGAACGCATTTACTTTCACCACGAGCAGCCCGCAGCCTTCGTATCAGTATAGCTGGACTTTCGGTGACGGCGCTACAGCCACAACGGCCAACGCCACCCACAGCTACAGCGCTGCCGGTCCTTTCACTGTCCGGCAAATTGTCACCAACGGCAACAACTGCCGCGACACTGCTTATCAGCAGATCGTGGTCCTGAGCGACAGTGTTGGTTCCGGAAATGGCGGCGGGCTGGAAAGTGAAGGCCTGGGCGGACTAGTTACGCGCCGCAACTACAACCGGTTGAAGCTGGATCTGAACAAAGCTTTTGATTCGAAAGAAGCTCCGCTGTTTCTGCCGGCGCAGCTGACAGTTGCATCTAAAGGCACTGCTGCGGTTCAGGAGCTGGCAGATATGATGCCGGAAAACCTGCGGAGCGGTGATATACCGCGCATTTCGACGCCGGCTGATCTGCCTGCACTCACTATTGCACAGGAAGCTCTTTCAGTGGATTATACCCGCAGCAATATCACCAAGGCATCTGTGCTGGGCATCAAGACGCACGACCGTGCCTATAACCACACTAAATCGATCTGCGACCGCTTTAAAGGCGGAACGATTCTGAGCATCGAACCGGCCACAGTTAATGGCTATGCGTTCTCCCGCTACGCGATCCGACAGGCCAACGGGCTGGTAGAATATGCCATTGCCTTTGCTGCCGGCAAGAAAGCCGGCGACCCAACCTACCGCCTGCAAACCGGCTGGGTCATTTCCCGCTACGCCAAAGACGATACAGTTTACAACTTCCAGGTATGGGCCGCTTCGCCTGCCGATGCCGACAAGCTCGCCGGCGATATTTTGAACAAACTGAGCACCGTGCGGCCGCTTTCCGTGGTTCCTTCTGCCGACAACCTGCCGGCGGCCTATATCACCCGTGGCGTCCGGCATAAAGACACCCTGCTGCTGACCCTGCGCAACACCACAGGCCGGGTGCAGGGATCGGTTTCTTTTGAAGAACGCACCAACGAGGTAGCCGGCCAGCAGACCCGCATCCTGCCCGTGACCTATCAGGCCAATGGCGAAGCTGTTGTAGCGGTGCCCATCGGAGACGGCTATGAGTATGAAGGATTGCTGTATCTGGGCGATTCGCTGGTGGATCAGGTGTATCTGGCCGATGGCAACTGGGGACTGGATTATGACAAGCAATACACTTCCATCCAAACCTACGAGCCTGCCAATAATCCGGCCCGCGTATATGCCGACGACGAACTGCCGGTGTATCGCAACGTAGCTCTAAAGGCCAGCAGCAACGATTACATTACCCTGTACAAAGCGCTGCTGCCGGGCACCGAACCGCTCGACCTGACGGCCTATCGCACCCTTAAATTCCGGGCGACCGGTTCCGGAAAGGTGGAGATCCGCCTCACGCGCGACTCGATTACCGCCTGGAAAGCGCAGTACAAAACAGCCGTAATGCTGGTTCAGGAAGGCAAAGACTACGAGATTTCTTTTGACGATTTTGTGTCCGATAAAATCGGAGCACCGTTCCATCCGAAAGATATCAAAACACTGGACTTTACCCTGCTGGCCAACGGCAAACAGCAAAGCCTGGGCCTGACGGTAGAAAATGTTTCTTTCTCCAAAAAGAAATCTGCGAGCCTGCGCGCCCTGCAGTCCAAGGCCCTGGCGGTTTCGCCTAACCCGGCCAAAGGACCGTTCAATGTCACCTTCGCTTCAGAAGCCGGGCGGACGCTGCAACTGACCGTTTCAGACATCTCCGGCCGCGTGCTGCATCAGCAGCCGGTAGCTGCTTCCATAGGCAGCAACACCGTTTTGGTGGACCTGCAAGGCGAGTTGCCGGCTCAAACCATGGTAATGGTTTCGCTGAGCAGCGAAGACGCGCAGTATGAGCCTGTGAAGGTTACAATCAACAAGTAAGTAGCCTTTTTTCACCCCCCCCGAAATCCCGGAAAATTCCGGAATTTCGGGGGTTTTTCGTGCCGGTCAGGGCCTTCCTTCCGGAAGCATTTTGCCGGAAAATAAGCTAAAAGCAGCTATTTTGTTTTTCAATTTCCGGTGCTAATTTCGGGAGCCGAACCCGCAGTTTTTTGCCTTTTCAGAGACTGCATTTCCGGAAAAACCCGCCTTCTTCGCTTCTCTTCTACCCTGCTATGACACCCAACCTGCGCAACAATCTGGGCGCTTCCCGCCGACCCAAACCCGATCTGGGCAACCTGGTTTTTGGGCGGATTACGCCGCAGGCCCGGGAGCTGGAAGAAGCCGTCCTCGGCGCTGTGATGCTCGAAAAAGACAAGCTCGCGCAGGTGTTGGAGATTATTCAAAGTCCGGAATGTTTTTATGAAACAGCCCACCAGAAAATCTACGCGGCCATCCGTCGGCTCTTTGATACCAGCGTGCCGGTGGATCTGCTCACCGTGACAGAAGAACTGCGCAAAAGCGGCGATTTGGAGACGATCGGCGGGGCTTATTATCTCACCCGCCTGACGATGAACGTGGTCACCTCAGCCCACGTAGAAGCCCACGCGCGCATCGTGATGGAGAAGTATGTGATGCGGGAGCTGATCCGGATTTCCGGCGATATTATCGGGGAAGCCTACAACGAAGGTTCCGATGTTTTCGACCTGCTCGACAAAGCAGAAAGCGGCCTCTATGAAATCACCGACAAGCACCTGCGGAAAAACTTTAAAAGTCTGCCCGACGTGCTGGTAGAGACGGTAAAGGAAATTGAATTTGCAAAAAATAACCAGTCGGACGTCACCGGCGTGCCGACCGGCTTTATCGCCCTCGACCGCCTCACGGCCGGCTGGCAGAAAAATGCGCTTATCATCGTGGCCGCCCGCCCGGCGGTGGGTAAGACAGCCTTTTGCCTCAACCTGGCCATGAACGCTGCCATGAACTCGGATCAGCCCTATCCGGTAGCCTTTTTCTCCCTGGAGATGGGCGCGGGCGAACTGGTGAAACGGATGCTGGCCGCACAAACCGAGGTGAGCATGGACGCCATTACCAAAGGCCGGATGCAGGAGCACGAATTTGTGCAGATGACCCAGCGCATGACGCGCCTTTCGGCTGCGCCGATCTTTCTGGACGATCAGGCGGCGCTCAACATCTTTGAGCTGCGCGCCAAGGCCCGCCGCCTGAAGCAGCGTCACAATATTCAGATGATCATCATCGACTACCTGCAGCTGATGCAGGCCGATATCAACAAAGGCGGCAACCGCGAACAGGAAATCTCTAAAATCTCGCGCGACCTCAAATCGCTGGCCAAAGAACTGGAAATTCCGATTATCGCCCTTTCGCAGTTGAACCGGAGTGTGGAAAGCCGGAAAGAAAGCAAGGTGCCGCAGCTGAGCGACCTGCGGGAATCGGGTGCGATCGAGCAGGATGCCGATATGGTTATGTTTCTGTATCGCCCGGAATACTACGGCATCAACAACGACGAGATGGGCCAGGCCATTGAAGGCGAAACCCACATCCATATCGCCAAAAACCGGAGCGGCCAGACCGACACGGTGAAAGTGCGTTTCATTAAGGAATACCAGAAGTTTGTGGACCTCGACGACGGCAGCGGCTTCTACTCGGGCGCCATGCCGGGCAGCAATCCGTTTGCCGGTATGCGCGGTGGCGGCAGCCCGGCCGACGACAGCGGCTTCGACGGCTCGCGGCTTCACATCCAGCCCGGCGCGCAGACGTTTAAGTCGCGGGCCAACCACCACCACTTTGACGATGAAGAAGACGGCGGCGGACACTTTCCCGGTTCGCCTTTTGGCGGGTTCCGGCCCCGGCAGGGCGGCACTGACGGGCCGGACGATACGCCGTTCTAGAAAGAAAATCTGGTTTTCGCCGGCAGCAATCCTCTGAAAAACAGATAGCCTTGCAGGGCAGAGATTTTCCGGAAAAACGTCCTACATTTCCGGAAATCAGGGGCCCTCGGGCAGGGTACGGAAGCACCCCGGGCCACAATTTGCTGCGGATGCCCCCTTGCAGCTTGCGCCTCAATGCCTACCTTTGCGCTCCCGCCTGGCCCGGAGCTTTTGCTCCGGAATCCTGTCTATGCTATCCGATGCTGCAATCCGGGAGCGTTCGGCTTCTATGTAATCCTTTTTTCCTGCAAAAAGATTTGGCCATTTGGGGGAAAAGTCCCACCTTTGCACTCCTTAAAAACTAAAACATGGCACGCGTCTGTCTGGTAACCGGTAAAAAACCCATGACGGGTCATAAAGTCTCTTTCTCGAACAAGAAAGCCAAGAAACGTTTTCTGCCCAACCTGCAGACCAAGCGTTTTTACCTGGCTGAGGAAGATCGCTTTATTACCATGAAGGTGTCTACCGATGCAATTCGTACGATTTCTAAAAATGGCCTCATGAGCGTGGTGAAAAAACTGCGCGCCGAAGGTCATAAAATCTAATTTTTCTCACCCCTTATTTTCCGTAAAAGCAGCACAGCATCATGGCAGCAAAAAAAGGAAACCGCGTTCAGGTGATTCTGGAATGCACCGAGCATAAGACTACGGGGCTGCCCGGCACCAGCCGCTATATCACCGTTAAGAACAAAAAGAATACGCCGGAGCGGATTGAACTGAAAAAGTACAACCCGATCATGAAGCGTTATACGGTTCATAAAGAAATCAAGTAAGCAGGGGCCTTTTCCACAGACCCTTGTCTTTTCACTATTACCTCACTATTTTTTATCCGCATTTCTCATGGCAAAAGCCGCTAAAACCGCGATTAAAAAAGACCCGAAACTTGCTGCCGAAGCCAAAAACTGGACCAAGGTGATCAAGGCGGTCCGCTCGCCCAAAACAGGCGCCTATACCTTTAAAGAACAAATCGTTCACAAAGACAAGGTAAAGGATTTTCTGGCCGCGAAATAAGTTTCGCGCTCGAACAAGCTTTTTAGAAAAGCCCGGTATGTGCCGGGCTTTTTTGCGTTGAATAGGGTTGCTGCAATTGGCGATTACGCGGGTGTAGTTTGCGATTGGGAAAGCCGTGCGCTATATTTGGGAGCCCATTCCGGAAAAAGATCCGCCATAGGATTTTGCCTTAAAACTGGCGTAAAGCCACCCCCAAAAAAAGGGGTGTATTGCGAGTGTTTTTGGATGGTAAGGGCGTTTATTTCTGATTTGTCTGCAAGTTTATTTGGACACACCGTAAAAATTATGAAACCTATATTAGTTAAATACTCGGATAATGAATGGGAGTTTAAATTCCCGCCTGAAATCTCCAACGAGAAAAACCATGACATATTTTGGAATGCAGTTGAAATGTTAGATTATGACGACGCTGCTGCTGAAAAGGTTTTTAAATCCTTGATTGCAAAATTTCCCTTTTTCATTGACGCATACAATCATCTTAGCATCGCTTTCAGTAATCAGAAAAAAGAATTTGAAAGTTTCATAACTGCTGAAAAGGCTTACCAAATTGGTAAGGATTGTTTTCCAAAAGAATTTGACAAGAAGAAGGACAGATTAATTTGGTCGTGTTTGGACAACAGACCTTTTTTAAGGTCATGTCAAATACTCGGACTTGAACTACAACTAAAAGGGAGCCATGAAAAAGCCATTACGCTTTATGACGAAATTCTGCGCCTAAATGACAATGACAATCAAGGTGCAAGATTTCTAAAATTAGAGTGTCTCTTTGCGATTAAAAATTTGAAAGCGGTTAGAAGTCTGTTAGATAAACTGTCTGACGATTGGTCTATCGAGACGACGTACGGACGAGTTGCGCTTGAAGTCCTTTCAGGCAATATTGAAATTGCGGATGACTATTTAGAAATTGCCCTAGGAGCAAACAAATTTTTGCCTGACGAAATTATTAAAGACAAGCACAAAGCTCCACTACCTCATAGAATACCAGGAGAACCCTTTTTTGGTGCAGGTATTCCGATTGGTTCAATACAACAAGCGTTTGAATACTGGAAACGAAATAAGAACTTGTACAAGGACAAAAAAATCATTGAGTTCTTCAAAGAGAGAAGAAAACCAGCAGGCAACAATAATGTTGCTGCAAGTGGGGCTGGACATTAAAATATCAGCTATGTGCTACTGTTAGCAGCAGTTTCGACAGACGAACAAAGCCGAGCAAAAGTTCTTACTTTCAGCATTAAATAAAACCAGGTTGCAGTACCGGGCATGACGTTATAAAATCCCCACCTGCAGCAATAATTGAACGTTCCATCCTTTTTTAAACCCCCGCCCTCAGATGATTATCCAGCAAAATAGTCAAATGCTGATTCGACAAACGGCGCTTCCCTAAGCCCAGGTCTTCAAAAGCAGCCGGCTGCAACACCCGAAGGCGCAGATTTCCGGAAAATTCAGGCCTTTTCATTCCAGTAATAGCTGTCGGGAGGCGGGCGTTTTCCGGAAATTCCGGTGCATAACAAACAGCCTGAAAAAACCTTTTTCGCGCTGTGCGCTATATTTGAACCACTATGCCGCATTACTATACGCTGGGGAAAATTCCGCACAAACGCCATACGCAATTCCGGAAGCCCGACGGCGGGCTGTACCGCGAAGAGCTGTTTTCTACCGAAGGTTTTTCGTCCAATTACTCGCTGCTGTATCATGTGCACCCGCCTACGGTGATTACCAACGCCGGGGAGCCGACCGACGTGCGCCCCAAGCCGGCTACCGACAGCCTGCTGAAGCCACGCTCATTTGAAGGCTTTGATGTAAAGCCCGAAGACCAGTACCTCCAAAGCCGGAAAACGGTGCTTTTCAACAACGACTGCCATATCGTGCTGGCAGCGCCTCGGCACAGCATGCCTGAAAAAGAGTTTTTCAAAAATGCCGACTGCGATGAAGTTATTTTTGTGCACGAAGGCACCGGCGTGGTAAAGACGGCCTACGGCAAGCTGCCGTTTAGCTACGGCGACTATATCGTAATCCCGCGCGGAACGGTTTACCAGATTGATTTTGAGGACGAGAAAAACCGGCTTTTCATTGTAGAAAGCCCCTCTCCTATTGCATTTCCCAGGCGCTACCTCAGCCGCTACGGACAGCTGCTGGAACACGCGCCCTACTGCGAGCGTGATATCCGCAAGCCGCAGGACCTCGAAACTCACGACGAGAAAGGCGAATTTCTCATCTACACCAGGAAGAAAGGGTTTTTGTACCCGATGACCTATGCCTATCATCCCTTTGACCTCATTGGCTGGGACGGTACCGAGTATCCCTATATCACATCCATCCACGACTTTGAGCCCATTACCGGCCGTGTGCACCAGCCACCACCGGTACACCAGCAGTTCGACGCGCACAACTTTGTAATTTGCTCTTTTGTGCCCCGGAAATATGACTATCATCCATTGTCGATTCCGGCGCCCTACTACCACAGCAATATCGACTCAGATGAGGTGCTGTATTACGTGGACGGCGACTTTATGAGCCGCAAACACGTAACGCGCGGCATGATTACGCTGCACCCGGCCGGCATCCCGCACGGCCCGCATCCTGGCGCTGTTGAAAAAAGCATCGGCAAGGAAGATACCGGCGAGCTGGCCGTGATGGTAGACACGTTTCACCCGCTGCACCTAACGCAGGAAGCGCTGGATATTGAGGACGATCAATACGCCTACAGCTGGATTGAATAGTGGCAGGATTTATGTAGGCTGAATTTAATGAAAACGAAACAAAGCCTTAAAATATACGAGTTGGTTAAAGAGCAAATTCCGCAACCGGAGAAGGCCCGCGACCTGACCGAATCGATCGCCAAAGTCATTTCAGACTCCAACGAAGCCAGCCACCGGATCAGCCGGTCTTCTTTGGGCAAAGAACTCGAAGGTTTGCGCAAGCGCCTCTCAAATATTTTTTACGCCGAAATCCGTGCCCAGCGGATTGCTTTCATCCGGTGGTTTGCGGTGCTGTCCGTGTTGTTGGTCATAGCCATCGTCATGCTCTACAACAGCCGATGACACTACTGCACCGGCCCCTTATTCGGGCCATTCTCCCAGCAGTAGGAACAGGCCTTTTATGCATTCCCGCCAGCCTTCCCATGCCTCTTATGAGAGCAGCGCGCGGGGAGACTGCTGCTCTTACAGCGGAATGGATCGCGGAAAGCGAAAGACATTCTGCGGATCATAGCGGCGTTTCACCTCGCGCAGCCGCTGCAGATGACTTCCATAGTAGGCATGGAGAGAATCTGCTTCTCTGGGGTCTATAAAGTTCTGATAGCTGTGTGGAGAGGTGAAAGGCGCCCTGCGGTTGTGGAAGCCGTCCAGCCACTGCCCGGCGCGGGCCACCGTCGACGCGCTATCTTTTTCGGTCCACTCCAGCTCAATGCTGGTCAGCATGCTGTAGCCGCGGTGAAGCAGAGCGGTTTCTGCCGGCTGCTTGTCGTCAATAGCCCCACCCAATAAAAAGAATTTCCAGGTAGCCACCCCGAAGCACCGTCCATGCGTCACTGACAGGCCCAAAGCCCTACCCGCCTCGAATACCTGCCGGTTGCGCGCGCCCCCTTCCACGTGCAGCAGTTCTGTGGCCGTATCATACCGGATCTGCCGCATCGGCGAAACGTCGATCATCAGGCCGGTAGTGGTGGAATAGCCGCCGTAGGAGTGGCCGCCGCTGCGGGCTACCAGGGGCACGTTGTGCTTGCGCGCCCAGCGCATACAGGCCTGTACATCTTCTTTGGAAACACAACTGGCAATGGCCTGCGGCAATACATTTGCATATTGCAAGGCCCAGGGTGCCGCCTTCTGTGCAAAGCCGCTGTAATCCGGACGCAGCAGGGTGCCTTTCAGTTCCCGGGAAAGCTCCAGCCAGATAAATTCTGCTTCGGAAGCCGTTTTCCGGCAGCCGCCAAACCAGGGCAGACCGAAAGCCAGCCCTGCCGCCAGCACAGCGCCCTGTTTTAGGAAAGCACGGCGCGAAGAAGCCGGTACATTATATTTTGAGGGGTCCGCTTCGAGGGGAGCTGTAGTCATAAGGAGCGTAAAAAAGAGAATTTCGGACGCCCAATATATTGTACCTTCTCAAATTTTCATAAGATCGTTTGCCAGGATGTCAAATCCTGCTAACATGCCCGGATGGGCTTGTCTGGGAAACATTCCATCCGGATTCGGAGTTATTTTCGTATTTTGCACTATTCATAGCATGAGAAAACGTCATCATTGCAAAGGCCTGCTCCGGGAGGCCGTTATGGCGATCTGGCCCTAGAGCCCCCGGACCGGCATTCTTCAATCTTTTTTACTTTCCAATCATAAAACCATTTCAGAAATGATGGAGTCTCCTATTGTAGCGCAAGAACTTGAAAAGCGCGCTACAACCGATTTTCTGCCCATCCGCGGCACTGATTATATTGAAATGTACGTAGGCAATGCCAAACAGGCGGCCCACTTCTACAAAACCGCCTTTGGTTTTCAGGATGTAGCCTATGCCGGCCCGGAAACCGGTGTGCGCGACCGCGTGTCGTATGTACTACAACAGCAAAAGATCCGCCTGGTACTGACCACCAACCTCAAAAGCGACTCTCCGATCATTGAGCACGTGAAAAAGCACGGCGATGGTGTGAAGGTGCTCGCCCTGTGGGTGGATGATGCAACCCTTTCCTACAACGAAACCGTGAGCCGCGGCGCCAAGCCTTATATGGAGCCCCGGACCCTGGAAGATGAGCACGGCAAGGTGGTTATTTCCGGTATTTATACCTATGGCGAGACGATCCACATGTTTGTGGAGCGCAAAGACTACACCGGCGCCTTCCTGCCCGGCTTTCAGCCCCGCAAAAGCGATTATGCACCCAGCGAAACCGGCCTGCTGTATGTAGACCACTGCGTGGGCAACGTAGGCTGGAACCGCATGAACGAAACGGTGAAGTGGTATGAAGAGGTGATGGGCTTTGCCAACATCCTCTCCTTCGACGACAAGCAAATCAACACCGAATATTCGGCCCTGATGAGCAAGGTGATGTCCAACGGCAACGGCTATGTGAAATTCCCGATCAACGAGCCGGCAGAAGGCAAAAAGAAAAGCCAGATCGAAGAATACCTCGAATTCTACGAAGGCGAAGGCGTACAGCATATTGCCGTAGCTACCAACGACATCGTCCAGACGGTGATTGAGCTGAAGTCGCGCGGTGTAGAGTTTCTTTCTGCCCCGCCCAATGCTTATTACGACATGCTCGGCGAGCGCGTCGGTAAGATCGACGAAGAAGTGAAACCCCTTCAGGACCTTGGCATTCTGGTAGACCGCGATGAAGAAGGCTATCTGCTGCAAATCTTCACCAAGCCGGTGCAGGACCGCCCGACCCTGTTTTTCGAAATCATTCAGCGCAAAGGTGCTCAAAGCTTCGGCGCGGGCAACTTCAAGGCGCTGTTTGAAAGCATTGAGCGCGAACAAGCGCTGCGCGGCAACCTCTAAGCAGGTTTCTACCGCTTTTTACAAAGCCTTGTTTTCCGCCCATTTCCGGAAAACAAGGCTTTTTCTTTTGCCTCGCAGACAGGAAGGAAAGCCTTAAAAAAGAACAATCCCCGACCGGGAAGGGTCAGGGATTGTTTTTCACGTGCGGCAGAGGAGATTCGAACTCCCACGCCCTATAACAGGCGCTACCACCTCAAAGTAGTGCGTCTACCAGTTTCGCCACCGCCGCAGCCTTGGGTAGATTTCCCTTGAAGGGAGCGCAAAGGTAATGGCATTTGGGTAAATTCCAAACACTTTTTCAACTCCTTTTCGGTCACCGCCAAATCTGAATGCGAAAAGTCGTTCCCTTCCCTTCTGCCGACTCTTTGACCCGCAGCAGGCCGTTGTGATAGTGATCGATAATGCGCTTGGAAAGCGAGAGGCCCAGTCCCCAGCCCCGCTTTTTGGTCGAAAAGCCGGGTTTGAAAACCTTGGGGATATTCCGGGCAGCAATCCCTTTCCCGCTGTCGGCCACGTCGATCACCACATAGGTCGGATGTTCTTTCAGCTCCACGCGGATATCGCCGGAGCCGTTCATGGCGTCGAGCGCGTTGCGCATCAGGTTTTCGAGCACCCAGTCGAAGAGCGGGCCGTTGAGCGACAACAGCACGGGCTGCGGGGCCGTCTCATAGTGAATAGTTACCTTTTCGGGAGCCCGCTTGCGCATATAATCCACCATATCGCCGATGCGGGCGTTTACGTCTTCTACCTCCAAAACCGGCGTGCTGCCCACCTTGCTGAAGCGATCGGCCACCAGGCGCAGGCGCTCCAGGTCTTTGCGCATCTCGGCCACCACCTCGCTATCCGGCGACTCGAGCGCCTGCAACTCCACCCAGCCTTCCAGACTGGTGAGCGGCGTGCCCAGTTGATGGGCCGTTTCTTTGGAAAGGCCTACCCAAACCTGGTTCTGAAGCGATCGGTGCGCGGTGGTGAGGGCGTAGATCAGCACGCCGCAGAACAGAATCAGGATGAGCAGTTGCACGTATGGAAAGCGGCGCAGTTCCGTCAGAAATACCGACTCGCCGTAGTAGATATAGTTGATGTCGCTGCCGAAATCGATGACGATCGGGGGATGCACCTTTTTGAATTCGCTGATTTTCTGCCGGAGAAAAAAAGACCGGTTGCGCACCCGGGAAGTGTCCAGGTTCAGCACGTGCAGCACGCGGTTGTGGGCGTCGGTCTGGATAACCGGAATGGTGTGGTTTTTCCCGGCGTAGGAGAGGGCGAAGGAGAGATCCTGTTCCGATTCTGCCGAGGCGAGGGTCTGGATGGCTTCTGCCCAGCTTTCCACATCCTGCCGCTCCTGCTTCGACAGTTTTCCGGCCAGAGTGCTGGTGTATTGGAGGGTAGCCACGCCGATGAGCAGGGCTATAAAAGCCAGAAACACCTTCCAGTTCAGATAGCGGTTCATCATTTAGAACCCGAAAGGTAGAAATATTGGGCAATTTGGCGCGAAGGCCTACTTTTGCTCAACCGAAATTGATCCTGCTACCGCTTCGTTATGGCTGACATTCACACTCCTTCCGATTACAGAGAACTGGAAAACCACGCTGATCTGGAACTGACCAAGCCCTCCAAGTCCCGCTTCCTGTTCCTGCTGGGCTTCTTCGGCTTTTTCCTGTTTTCCTGGGCCTGCTGCGGAACCCTTTACACCTATAGCTACAAAAGCAATCAGGACGTAAAAATTCCGGAACACACTACCTACGATCCCAAATACCGGGTCGACTAAAAACAGGCGTTTTTGCTGTGCTGAAGGCAAGGCAGGACACCGCCGTGGTGATCCTGAGCTATAATGGAAAAACCTGGCACGAAAAATTTCTGCCCGGCATTCTGGCAGCGGCGGACTCCGGCTATGAAGTGATTGTTATCGACAACGCTTCTACCGACGATACGCCCCAATACCTTGCTACGCATTTTCCACAGGTTCGCACCGTTACCATTCCCGTCAACCGGGGCTTTGCTGCCGGCTATGCCGAAGGCCTGCGCCAGATCAAGGCGAAATACTACGTCTTGCTCAGCGCCGACTTTGAAGTAACGCCCGGCTGGTTCCCGCCCCTGCTCGCAGCCTTTGAAGAAAACCCCCGCCTCGCCGCCGCACAGCCCAAAATCCGCTACTGGCGCGAACGCGAAAAATTTGAATACGCCGGCGCAGCCGGTGGCTACATGGACACACTCGGCTATCTATTTTGCCGGGGACGCCTTTTCGATACGCTTGAAACCGATACCGGTCAATACGACGACAATGTAGCGGTCTTCTGGGCTTCGGGCGGCTGCCTGATGGTGCGGGCCGATCTGTATCATGCAGCCGGCGGACTGGATCCGGAACTCTATGCACACATGGAAGAAGTGGACCTGTGCTGGCGTTTGCGACGTATGGGCTACACGGTAGGCGCCATTGGGGGCAGCACTGTTTTTCACGTGGGCGGCTCGGTCATTTCCTATGGCTCGCCGCAAAAATTGTACTATAATTTCCGAAACAACCTGCTTCTGCTTCTCAAAAATGAGCGGAGCAGCCGGCTGCTCTGGCTTTTACCGGCCCGGCTGATTCTCGACGGAGTGGCGGCGCTCCAATATCTGTTTGCCGGAAAAACCAAAGAAATCGGGGTCATCTTTCGGGCACACCTGGGTTTCTACCGCATGGCCGGCTATACCTTTTCGCAGCGAAAAGCCTTTCAAAAGGCACATGGCCGCGTCTGGGCCGGGCCAGAAGCCCGGTATCCGGGTGCGGTGATCTGGCAATATTTTGCGCGTGGCATCCGAACCTTCAAGCAGCTGGGCTGGAAACCCAGGGCTTTATAGCGTACTTTTTTATAGGGGTAATGCCGTCAACCGCCGTTTTAAAAACAAGCCCCACTTCCCTATGGATTTTTTTGCTGCACAACTCATCTACCGAAATGCTTCCTCTGGCAGCAAAGAACAATACCTGATTGAGCTGCGCATGATTCATGCCGAAAATGAATCTGCCGCACTCCGCGAAGCTCACCGGATGGGCAGCGGACCGCTCGGCGAAACGGGTACTGCCCGGCAGTTTATCGGGGTCAAATCGGTGGAGCGCATTGCCCTCGACAACGGCACGGTGCTGTTCCGGGAAATGCGGGATTTTCACCTCGAGACGGTGAGTTAAGCGGGGCTGGCGAACTTTTCGCCCGTTAATTCCTTTACTTATGCCGGCCCTCCGACCGGCCTTCTAAAGCCTGCCGGTCGGGTTACGCCATTGTGCCGGGAAATGGTATGAATCCCGAAACCAACTGACCTTAAAATGATGATTACACAAAAATTACCCCTGGCTGCGCTGGCTGTTGTTGGCTGCTTTACGACTTCCTGTGCCAAACGCCTTACAGGCACCTGGAACGTGCAGCGGTATGAAACCGTCACGCCCGGACAACCGGCTGTTACGCTGCAAAACATCGGCACCATTCATTTTAAAGGCAATGGCACCGGCAAGAAGAACCTGAGTTTCAATGCCCTGGGCACTGTGCAGGAAGATAAAACACCGTTTAAATGGACCTGGCAGGAAGGCAAGTATGTATCGATCAACAGCGAAGGCTCTGATTTTTCGAAGACCTGGATTATTATGGAAGACAAACGCTCTTTCCAGAAATGGAAATCCACCGACGGGGCCAACCATGTACAAGTGATTGAGTTGAAAAAATAGCCTTCGTTTTTGGGGCGCCCGTCACGTGTGCTGCCCGGCCACCTGCTCCCTGCCGGCGCGCTGCCGTCGTTGGATTTCTGCATGAGAAACGCCTGCTGCCGGCAGCGCGCTTTTTTTGCCACCCTTTTGGGCTTGGCCCGAAAGGGTGTATACGATAGCTGCTGGCGCGTTTTTGCTATACTTATTTCCGGAAAACAGCCCGCCATTTTATGAAAAAAACTTTCCTTCTGGCCCTCCTGCTGGCGGGTGCGGCTTCTGTTTCCGGCGTGGCGCAGGTCGTTAATTCTCCCGCTCCGGTGCGCTCGGTTTCCGGAACCAACCCCAATACCAGCAATCCTTTTGCGGCGCAGCAAAGCAGCGCCGCAACTATTGGCAGTCCGGGTGCCGGCCCGGCGCCGCATCTGTTCACCTCCGACCAGAGCAATTCTTTCCGGTCGAGCGGCTGGACGAGCAGCGGCAGCCCCGGTGCTGATCATTATTTTCAGTGGACGGTGCAGCCGGTGCGCGGGGCTGCCCTGACGCCCGGCAATCTCCGGTTTACCCTCTTCCGCAACGAAGCCGGCCCGCGCACCTATACGCTCCGCTCCAGTCTCGACAGCTTTTCTTCCGACCTGAGTACCGGCGTTATTTCCGGAAATGCGGCCCGTATTTCGGTGCCTTTCGACATTGCCGATAGCCTTTCGCTCTCAGTCGACAGTCCTGTTTCGTTTCGCTTGTATGCCTATGGTGCCCGTGCCGACTTTGGCACCCTTACGCTCAGCGACCTGGGCTACGGCGGGGCCGAACTGCCGGTATCTACAGAACTGTATGGCTTTCGGGCTACGGGCGATGAGAATGGGGCACTGCTCACCTGGCAGACCGCGTATGAAAACGGGCTTTCACGCTATGAGGTTGAACGCAGCACCGACGGCAAAATCTTCGAGCTGATTGGAACAATACCGATTCGAAACGAAGCAGTAAACGCCTATCGTTTTGAGGATTTAAAGCCGTATCGTTCCCGGAATTTCTACCGCCTTGCTGTGGTGGACATGGCCGGCGCCCGCAACCTGAGCCATGCGGTGCTGGTCAGTGGCTCGCCGCTCACCGCGATTGAAGGCGTGCTCGTGGCGACGCCCAACCCGGTTACTACTTCGGAGGTTACGGTCAATCATCCGGCGGCACGACCCAATGCCCTGCTCAAAATCACGGATATGGAGGGCCAGGAGGTGTATGCCGCTTCGGTGGAGGAAGGTGCTATTGTAACCATCATTCAAAACCTGAGCCTGCACCCGGGCCGTTTCTACCTCACGCTGGAAAACGGCGACCAGCGCTATTCTACCATCCTGATCAAATAAGGCGCTTTCCGGAGACGGTTGCTTTCTTATTGCTGGCGCGCCAGCTTGCTGTGCTTTTTGCCATACAGGAAATAAACTACGATACCGATCAGGAGCCATAGCAGGAAACGCTCCCAGTTGGAAGTACCGGATTCGCAGAGCAGATAAGAACAGCTCAGCAACCCCAGCACCGGAATGAGGCTCCAGTTGGAAAGAAATGTTTTGACGGAAACCAAAAGCAGCAACACGGCAAAAGCGAGATACGGAACCGTTTCGCGATTGAGCACCAGAAGGGTCTCCAGGTGGGACTTCTGAGCGTAGAAAAAGCTTCCGATCGTCAGCAGCGCCAGCACCGGAATGATCCACTTGCCATTGACATACGGCACGCGGAAACGGCCGGCCCGGTCGGTTGGGTTGCGCAGGCGGTCGGCGTGCATCTTAATCACCCCGCCACACACCAGCACAAAGGCGAAAAGCGTCCCGACGCTCGTGAGGTCCACTACGGTTTCCAGATTGAGAAACAAAGCCGGAATGCCCACTACCAGGCCGGTCAGGAGGGTGCTGAAACCCGGGGTTTTATAGCGCGGGTGCAGCTCGGAGAATTTTTTGGGCAGCAAACCGTCGCGGCTCATGGCCATCCAGATGCGGGGCTGTCCGATCTGAAAAACGAGCAACACCGATGCGGTTGCAATCACGGCGCTTGCGGCAATCACTCCGGCAATCCACGGCTGATCCACCCGGCTGAAAACGGCCGCCAGCGGGTCGCCAACGTCGAGCGTAGTATAAGAAACCATACCGGTGAGCACCAGCGCAATGAGGATGTAAATAACGGTGCAAATCACCAGCGAATACATCATGGCACGGGGCAAATCGCGCTGCGGGTTGCGGCATTCCTCCGCCGTGGTCGAGATCGCATCAAAGCCGATATAGGCAAAAAACACGGCGGCCGTTCCTTTCAAAACCCCATTGAATCCGTTTGGCAAAAACGGATTCCAGTTGGCCGGCTGCACGTAAAACGCACCTGCCACAATGACCAGCGCAATGACAGCAAGTTTTAGAATCACCATGGCGTTGGCCGTGCGGCGGGATTCCTGAATACCGACATACACGACTGCCGTGATGATTGCCGTGATGAGAAAAGCCGGAAGATCGCAGATCATGCGCACCTCGCCGATGCGCGGCGCGTGGTCCCAGGCGGCGATTGCGGTTTGGGTAAGACCTTCCTTGGCGGTCCAGTAGTCCATCTGCACCCAGGGCGGCAGGTAGATACCCAGCCCTTCGAGCAAAGTGGTGAAATAGTCACTCCAGGATATGGCTACGGCGATATTGCCGATGGCGTATTCCATAAGCAGGTCCCAGCCGATAATCCAGGCAAAAAGTTCTCCAAAAACGACGTAGCTATACGTATAGGCGCTTCCGGAAACCGGCACCAGCGAGGCAAATTCGGCATAACACAACGCCGAAAACCCACAGGCGATCCCAACGAAAATGAACAGAAAAACAATGCCCGGCCCCCCATCAAACGCTGCCTTGCCAATAGTACTGAAAATACCCGCACCCACGATGGCAGCAATCGCAAAAAAGGTGAGATCGCGCACGCCCAGCACAGCTTTGAGCCCTCTGCCGGTGTCTCCTTCCGGATTGTGCTCGTTCGGATTTTCTAAAACAGCAGCAATCGGCTTTTTACGCAGCAGTTGGCGAAGGGACATGCTTCAAAAATAGGAAACAGGTGTTACTAGAGGTTAGGAACAAGGTAATAAAGCGCGTCCACACATCGTCATGGATTCGAACGCTTTGAGAACTAAAGGGCGACCATAGGGGTTCGCCCTACAGATTCCCTCCTAGAGCCGGCTGCCTGCTCCCAACTACTTTGCGATACAGATCTTCGTACATTTCCAGGGTCTGATCACGGGAAAAGCGGGCGGCCTGCTCCAGCGCGGCTTCTTTGAAGGCAGCCAACTTCTCTTCAGAGCCCAGCAGCTCGAGCGCCTTTTCACTCATCAGTGCTACATCACCCACCGGACACAAAAAGCCTGTCTGTCCGTCGATGTTGATCTCGCCCAGTCCACCGGCATCCGAACTGATCACCGGCACGCCGCAGGCCATCGCCTCCAGCGCCGCCAGTCCAAAGCTTTCATATTCCGACGGCAGCAAAAACAGGTCGGTGATGCTCAGGATCTCATCCATCTGATCCTGCTTTCCTAAAAAACGCACATCCGGAAAAACGCCCAGACAGCGCGCCAGTTCCTCGGCCTGTTGCCGCTCCGGCCCGTCGCCCACCATCAGCAGCTTCGAAGGCAGCTGCGCCCGCACCCGGGCAAAGGTTTGAATCACGTCCGGCACCCGCTTGATTTTCCGGAAATTGGAAGTGTGGGCCAGAATCCGTTCGCCGTTCGGCGCGAGCATTTTTTTGAAATGATCCTTGTCTTTTTGCTGAAAACGACGCAGATCCACAAAGTTGGGAATCACCTGGATTTCTTTGGCAATCTCGAAGTTCCGGTAGGTTTCTTCGCGCAGGTTGTGCGAAACAGCCGTGACCGCATCGCTCTCGGAGATCGAAAAAGTAACCACCGGCTTGTAGGTCGGATCTTTGCCCACCAGGGTAATATCGGTGCCGTGCAACGTGGTGATGAAAGGAATGTGCTTTCCGGCGCTCTTCAGAATCTGCTTGGCAAAATAAGCCGTAGAGGCGTGCGGGATGGCGTAGTGCACATGCAGCACGTCGAGGTCGTGCGTTTGCACCACATTTACCAGCGTCGAGGTGAGCGCCGACTCATAGGGTGGGAAATCAAAAAGCGGATAGGTGGGCACCGCTACTTCATGGTAATAAATATTGGGATGAAAGGCCAGCCGTACCGGCTGCTGATAGGTGATAAAATGAACCTCATGGCCCCGCTCCGAGAGGGCGTTGCCCAACTCGGTCGCCATAACGCCGGAGCCCCCATAAGTCGGGTAGCAAACAATACCGATTTTCAAACGAACTGCGTTGTTTTAAAGAACGCCCGGATGGGTACAGTTATCGTGCCAGAATGCACCTGACTGCGGAAATGGCAGCGGGAGTGCTTTTTCCGGCCCATTTCCCCCTGAATGGGCGGCTGACGACCTTCCAGGAAGTGTCTTCCGGCTGCGTTTTGCCTAAAGTGCCGAAAACCAGAACAGTGCACCCGGCCACCCTCCGGGAAGAAACAGCGGGCTGTACCTTAGCGCTCTGCCTATGAACGCTTCCCCTAAAATATCTCCGGTCCGCCTCCTGCTGGGCCGGATTTTCTTTGTCTACGCGGCCTTGCTGTTCGTCGTCACGATGCTCTTGGTAGTGATTCCGGTGCTGCTGACCAAGTTGCTGCCGGAGCCGCGCAATACGGTGGCGCTCCACAGGATTTTCCGGGTGTGGATGGGCGTATATCTGCCGCTGGTGTTCTGCCCCGTACGGCGGCGCGGAGGAGAACATTTCCGGAAAGGAGAAAACTATGTGGTCGTGTGCAACCACAACTCTTTTCTGGATGTGCCGGTGACCTCGCCGTGGATTCCGGGAGCCAATAAAACGCTGGCTAAGATTGAAATTTCGCGGGTGCCGATTTTTGGGATTATCTACACTGCCGGGTCTATCCTGGTGGACCGGAAAAGCGAGCAAAGCCGGAAGGAAAGTTTTTCTAAAATGGAAGCCGCGCTGCAAATGGGATTGCACCTCTGCCTGTATCCCGAAGGCACGCGCAACAAAGGCGGCGCGCCGCTGCAACCGTTTCAGAAAGGCGCTTTTATTACCGCTATCCGCACCCAAAAGCCTATTATGCCCGCAGTTTTGAGCAACACGGCGCGCATCCTGCCCGGCAAACCCAGTTTCTACGCCTGGCCCAGCCCGATTGATTTTCACTTTTTGCCGCCGACGGGAACAACCGGCCTTGCACTGGAAAACGCGAGTGAACTCAGCGCAAAAATTCACGCGCAAATGCTGGAGCATATTGTTCGGCATAATCTGCATGGAGCATGACGTTCTACTTAATCGGCACCGGGCGGGTCGCGCATTTTATCGCTTCGCGATTTTCCGGAAAAGGGCACAAATGTTTAGGCGTTTTTGGCCGGAACCAAGCGGTTGCAGCAAAGCTGGCAGCGCAGTTAGCCGCGCCGGCTGTGTCGTCTTTAGACAAAATAAAGGGCCCGGCGGACGCGGTTTTACTGGCGGTTTCGGATAGCGCTATCGGAAGTTTGGCACAGGAAATCCCTCCCCAAAAAGGAACCGTTATTCACTTTAGCGGAACGGTTTCGTCGGAGGCCCTGCTGCCCCACCCCAACCGCGCGATTTGCTGGCCGGTATATTCCATTAGCGGGACTGATTTTGGGGAAAGTAATATCCCGGCGGTGGGCGAAGGAAACACAGCAAAGGCACAGGAAAACTTAGCGGAGTTGGCTGAAGCCCTTTCCCTTTCCCTGACAGAAGCGCCGCAAGCCGCCCGTGCACAGCTGCACCTCGCCGCTGTAGTGGGCAACAATTTCGTCAATCACCTGTTGTGCCTCTGCGAAAAGATCTGTTCGCAAGCCCACCTGCCGCCTGATGTGCTGCGCCCGCTGCTAACACAAACCTTTGAACGGGCATTTTGGGGAAATCCCTGCGAAATGCAGACCGGTCCCGCCCAACGGGGCGACGTTGCCACGCAGGAAAAACACCTGGAGCTGTTGCAGGCGCACCCTCAATGGCAGGCGGTCTATAAAGCTATAAGCGAATCCATTGCAGCCCAATACCGACCGCAATAGCCCTTCTTGCTACCTTTGCCCCACTTTTCAAAAAGCCCCCGCGAAATATGTATA
>JAEVZP010000245.1 GCA_023392185.1 Bacteroidota bacterium | reverse complement strand
TACCTCGGCTGATGAGCTGTATTTCATCAAGGACCCGATAGGCAAGCCGGATGCTTATGTGGTGTCCAACCGCATTGGCTCCATCTCGCTGAAAAACCCAACCTGCTGCGATGACATCTGGCGCATTCAGTATGAGCCGAAACTGCGCGCCGTAGGCCGCGTGGTTAACCGCCGTACCGGTCTGCCCGTTCCCAACGTGGTCGTGCGCATGGTGGACGAAACCGGAGCAGAGCGCACCTACAACAGCACCGACGGCACCTTTGCCTTCAACACCTCGCGTGGCCACAACTATGTGATCACCGGCGATAAGGGCGGTTACTTTAGCAGCCGCGCTACAGTAAGCACCACCAATATGAAGCGCACCGACCCGGACGGCGACATTACCACAACGATCCTGATGGACAGCGTGGATATGGCCTTCCGCGTCAATAATATCTACTACGACTACGACAAGGCCGACCTGCGTCCGGAATCCCGCACCGCCCTCGACTCACTCGTCTCGTTTATGCGCGACAACCCGTCGTTGTCGGTAGATATCTACAGCCACGCCGATGCGATTGGCAACAGCGCTTATAACAAAGAACTGAGCCGTCGCCGCGCCGAAAGTGTCCTGAACTACCTGCAGGGCCATGGCATTGATGCCAGCCGCATGAGCGCCAAAGGCTTTGGCGCCGAAATTCCGGCTGCACCCAATGAAATCAACGGGGAAGACAATCCCCGCGGACGGCAGGCCAACCGCCGCACCGAGTTTCGCATCGTGGGGGACGAAGCCGGTCGCCGCATTCAGTTCAACTCTGCCAAGCCCGGATCGGTCGATCAGCAGTCTAAAAACCTGCAAATCGACGACAGTATGAACCCCGACCGGCCGGAAGCCGATGATTCTGAAAGCAACACCGGCCGGCCCGGAAGCCGTGTCAACCGTAAATAACCCGCTTTTAAAAGCGTTTTCAAATGGCTGCCAGAGCACACCTCCGGCAGCCATTTTTTACTTTTGCAGCCTTTCCCCAAAAACAACAGCTATGCAAAACCCTTCTGCCCTTCTTTATCAGGAATGGGATATTGCCGTGAGCGACCCCCAGCAACGTGATATCCTGATTGCACAGCTTTCGGAACTGGGCTTCGACGGATTTGAAGAAATTTCCGGAACGCTCAAAGCCTGTGGCCTGCCCGAAAACATCGGAGCGGAAGCTGCACAGGCATTGCTCACCCAAAGCGGTCTGTTGTATGAGGTGCGCGAGATTGCGCCACAAAACTGGAATGCCCTCTGGGAGGAAAGTTTTGAACCAGTGTGTATCGGCGACTTCTGTCGCATCCGCGCCCATTTTCACCCTTCGGAGGCCGGCTGCTTCGCACACGAGATTTGCATTACCCCCAAAATGTCTTTTGGAACCGGCCATCATGCCACTACCCGCAGCATGATCCTTCAGATGCAAAAGTTGGATTTTTCCGGAAAAAGGGTGCTTGACTTTGGTGCCGGAACGGGGGTGCTGGCCATACTGGCTGAAAAGCTTGGGGCGGCAACGGTAATCGCAATTGAAAATGATGCCGGAGCAGTGGAAAATGCCCGCGAAAATGCCGTGCAGAATGCCTGTGAACGCATTGGGATACTGGAAGGCTCGCTGGAAAAAGCCGGGGAAACGCCGTTTCAAATCGTTCTGGCCAATATCAACCGCAACGTCCTGCTTCAGTATGGGAGTGAGCTAGCCGACCGCACAACAGCAGGCGGACAGCTGTTGCTCAGCGGGATCCTGCGGGAAGACGAGGCGCTGCTGCGCGCGTCATTTGAATCTGTGGGCTTTCTTTTTGCCGAGGGCGTTTATGAGGGGAACTGGGCATGTCTGCTTTTTACCAAAAAACAACAATAAATTATATTTAGAGGCAGTCCCTTCTTAAAAAACGAAGGGATAGGCACAATATCGCCTTTAAAACACGCCAAACAGAAATCCATACCTATATTTACATTTCGGTTTTACCAGTATCTGTCTTGATGAATATCGCAATTCTGATTCTCCTCGCCTATCTTGTAGGGTCTGTTCCGACCGCTGTCTGGGTCAGCAAGAAAATCTATGGCATGGATATCCGTGATTATGGGAGTGGAAATGCAGGAGCCACCAATACCTTCCGGGTGCTGGGCGCGAAGGCTGGAACGGGTGTGATGATGGTCGACATGCTGAAAGGGTTTCTGGCGGTAAAGCTTTCCTTTCTTTCACACTATAGCTGGGGCTCGGAGGCGATGACCAACCTGCAGATTTTCCTCGGACTGGCAGCCGTTGTGGGGCATATCTTCCCAATCTGGGCTGACTTCCGGGGTGGTAAGGGCATTGCAACGCTTTTCGGGATGATTCTGTCGATTCAGCCGGCTGTGGCCCTTGGGCTGGTGGCTGTCTTCCTGTTTATGCTGTTCCTTACCCGCTATGTGTCGCTGTCTTCGATTGTGGCCAGCATTGCTTTCCCGGTAATGATCTTCTTTATTTTCCGGGAACCGGAGATTACCTATCGGATCTTTGCCGTTGCAACGGCTTTACTGGTCATTCTGACCCACCACAAAAATATCAATCGCCTGATACAAGGCAATGAAAACAAAGTAAAACTTGGAAAACGCAACCGGAAATAAGGTTGCGTTTTTGGTTGTTGGTACGCGAATTGCAAGCAACTTTTTTGAAGTCGAAACTTTCCGGAAATGATATCCGGGAAAGATATCTCTCTTAAACGCTTTGCCTTTTCTCCAATCAACAGCTTATGAAAACCAGATTTGCCTTTTCCGCTCTAGCGCTCTCGGCAGCACTTGCCGTCTCTTCCTGCTATACCAACCCGATCACCGGTCGGCGCGCCCTCTCGCTTGTAGACGAGGCACAGATGCAGCAAATGGCTGATCAGCAATATGTTGCTTTTCTCTCCGAACACCGGCCTGTGAATGCCGCTGCCTCCCGCGATGCCGAAATGGTAAAACGGGTGGGCACCCGGCTGGCCAATGCCGTACAGACCTACCTCGCCAGTGTCGGGCAGCAGGATGTAATTGCCGGCTACAAGTGGGAGTTTAATCTCGTAAACGACAAACAAGCCAATGCCTGGTGTATGCCCGGTGGTAAGGTAGTGGTCTATTCCGGCCTGCTCCCGCTCACCCAAAACGAAGCCGGGCTGGCCATTGTAATGGGCCACGAGATTGCCCACGCTGTAGCGCGCCATTCCAGCGAACGCCTGAGCCAGCAACTGGCCATTCAGGCCGGTAGCGAAACGCTCGGCGCCATTCTCTCTACCCGGCCGTCGCAGGCTGCCGGCCTTTTCAACCTGGCTGTCGGTGTAGGCGGCCAATTGGGAACGCTGAAATTTGCCCGCGACCAGGAGTCGGAAGCCGACCGGATGGGCCTCATTTTCGCTGCGCTGGGCGGATACAACCCCCGCGAAGCCATTCCATTCTGGCAGCGCATGGCAGCGGCATCCGGCAACAACAAGCCACCCGAAATGCTAAGCACCCACCCGTCAGACGCCAGTCGGATTGCCAATATCCAGCGGCTGATGCCGGAGGCGCTGAAATACTATCGCCCGCAGGGGCGCTAGGCCGGTACACTCTCCCGGGCAAGTACTTTCAACCTGCTTCCCAAAAGTTATTTCCGGCCTTGTACCTGACTGAAAGTACAGATCAAAGCCATGTCTTAGAAGAGACCAGATAAGCTATCTGGTCTCTTGTTTTATGATAAGAAAAGCAGCGTTCCGGCTTGAAGAAGGCTTTGGGGCGGGCAAATTCCGGAAATTTCCGGAAACCAATGTCCGCATCCAGACCATTGGTACGGCTGACAAGGCCCTTGCTTTTTGTCGGAAGGAAAAAGGCTAACGGTGTGCAGAGAGAGCCTCCAGACAGTAGAATAGCATCCGCTGCGTTCCGGCGGAACGCTTCGTGGGTAGAGAAATAATGAATTCCCATCCTCCGCGTTCCGGCGGAACGCTTCGTGGGTAGAGAGTTGGGGCGAATGTTTTCACAACCGCCAACCTCATTTGAGTGGGTAGACCTGCTTTTCCCTCCGCTTCCCGGAAGCAGAAGGGGCCGAGGCCGGTTATGTTAGTATCAGGGAGCGGTTTAAACAGTATTACAGCCGCCAAACCCCGGCTGGCGAGTACTTTTGAAGGCCCCATGCACCTGTCTTTTTTTCAAAACCTTCTGAGCTATCTGGTGCCGGTCCGGGTGCTGACGATGCAGAGCCCACAGCATGACCGGCTCGAACTGTATCGCTACCGCAGCCGCTGGCAGCTGGCTACCGGCGATGCCTTCTATTCTGACGGCGCTGCTTACTCGCCGCTGCGAAAAGCTTTTGCTGCGCTGCGCAAACAGGTTTCCGGCTGGAAGGATGTGCTGGTGCTGGGGGCCGGCATTGGCAGCGCGGTGCTGGTGCTCGATCAAAAGCACCGCCACCGCCCCCAACTCACCCTGGTGGATACCGACGAAGCGATCCTGCAACTGGCCGGCGAACTGCTGGCGGCCGAAGGCCATGCCGGCCATGTAGAGTTGATCTGCGAAGATGCCGAACGCTTTGTAGGGTTGGAAAACCGTTGCTTTGATGCGGTGGTCATCGACATTTTCCGGGGGCGGGAGGTGCCTGCCTTTGCCGTATCGGAGGTTTTTCTGAATGCTTGTCTGGAAAGGCTGCGGCCCGGGGGCTTCCTGATTATGAATTTTATTATCAACGTCGAAGCCGAATGGGAGCGTTTAGAACAAACACTCACCCGCGTAACACCCGGATACACCGTGCTGGCACAGGGTATCAACCGGATGATTTTATGGGAAAAAATTCCGGAAAAATTATAGTCGGGCGCTTTGGATGCGCAGCAGTCGCCGGCCCGGCTTCTGGGTGCGCATGCTTTCCGGCACCAGCTCTGCAATGGTTTGAATCAGGCTTTCGAGCAGGCTTTGGTGCACAAAATAATCGGTGGTCACCATGCCGACTTCGCGCACCGGTTCCGGCGCTTCGAAAGACCGCACCCGGTCGAGCATGTCTTCGTTGAAAGACTGGAGGGAAAGTTCCGGCAAGATCGTAAGCGTGCCGGGGTTGGCATCCACCATCCGGTGCAGCGTTTCCACGTTGCTGCTGGCATATCGGAATGGCTGATCGGCTTTGAGCTGATCGAGGTAGTCGCTGCATAGGTCCAGGACCTGATTGCGCAGGCAGTGGCCTTCGTTGAGCATCCAGATTTTCTCCAGGTCGATGTCGGCGGGCGTGATGCGGTTTTTAGCCAGTGCGGCTTCGCAGCCGGTTTCCGAAAAATAAGCGACCAGCGGCTCTTCGAAAACCGGATATTCGCGGATACCCGTTTCTTCTACCGGCGTGCTGAGCAGGCCAAAGTCGATTTCGTTGTCGCGCAAAGCTTTGAGGAGGGCAACGGTTTCCATTTCCTGTACCTGTAGCTGCACCTCCGGATGGGCTTCACTAAACCGGCGCAACAGGCCGGGCAACAGGGTGGGAGCGAGGGTGGGAATGACGGCCAGCCGGAACCGGCCGGTCATGCGTCCTTCTTTCTCCTGAATGAGAGTGTAGATTTTCCGGACTTCGGCCAAGGCGCTTTTGGCCTGCTCAACCACCGCTTCGCCAATGGCCGTTACGGCAATGGGGTGACGGCTGCGATCAAAAATTTTAATGCCCAGCTCTTCTTCCAGTTTCTGGATCTGCATGCTCAGGGTGGGCTGGGTGACAAAGCATTTCTCGGCGGCCGCCACAAAGCTTTGATAGGTGGCCACACCAATCACATATTCGAGCTGTGTAATCGTCATATCCGGAAGGGTATAGGAGGAAGAAAGACCAAAGTAACGAAGGGCTGTCCGATTCCTCTTGCCGGAAGGTAATTTTGCGGCCCCTTTCCCCTAAAATAATCAAAACGCCTTTTTTGCTTTGAGTTTTTCTGCTACCAACGACACCATAGCGGCGCGGATGCGCGAACAATTTCTGGGCAAGCGGGTGGAAGGCACTCCTTCGCCCACCGGCAACTGGCTGGGCATCACCCTGCTGGCCGCCGAGCCCGGCAGTATCGTGCTTTCGATGCCGGTGCGCCCCGAAATGACCAATCCGTATGGTGGCATTCATGGCGGCATGATGGCTACCCTTTGCGACGAAGCCATTGGCTGGGCCATTATGAGTCTTGGGCTGGAGCAGCACTACACAACCGTTAATCTGAACACCGATTTTCTGTACACCGCTAGGGTCGGCGAGGTGCTTCAGGCGCATGGCCGGATTGTGCGACACGGCAAAAAGATCATCAATGCCGAGGTGCATGTTTACAACGAGGCCAACCGGCTGCTGGCGCACACCACGAGCAATCTGGTGGTGACCGGCATGAAACTAACGGCAGAAGCAGTCTTTCAGAAAGGCATTCGCATTTAAAGAAGCACGGACAGTAGTACTTTCGTGCTCCTATGCTCAATGGCAAAAAAGTGGTTGTCGTCCTGCCTGCCTATCGCGCGGCGCTGACGCTGGAACGCACCTATCGCGAAATTCCTTTCGATATTGTGGATGATGTGGTGTTGGTGGATGATAAAAGCCCCGACAATACCGCAGAGGTGGCCGAGCAGATCGGTATCCGCCATATTGTGCGCCACGAAGTGAACCGGGGCTATGGCGGCAACCAGAAAAGCTGCTATGCAAGGGCCATGGAGCTGAATGCCGACATTGTGGTGATGCTGCATCCTGATTATCAATACACGCCGTTGCTGATCCACTCGATGGCGGCTATGATTGCCTATGACGTGTATCCGGTTTCGTTTGGATCACGCATCCTGGGTAAAGGAGCGCTCAAAGGCGGAATGCCGATGTACAAGTATGTCGCCAACCGCTTCCTGACGATGTTTCAGAACATTATGATCGGGCAAAAGCTATCGGAGTATCACACCGGTTACCGCGCCTTTTCCAAAGAAGTGATTCAAAGCATTGATTTCAGTCACAACTCCGACGACTTTGTTTTCGACAACGAAATGATCTCACAGATCTTTATGAACGGCTTTGAAATCGGAGAAATTACCTGCCCGACCAAATACTTCGAGGAAGCCTCTTCCATCAATTTCTCGCGCAGCATGAAATATGGCCTGGGCGTGCTGCGGGTGAGTCTGGTGCACCGCTTGCACAAATGGGGCCTTCTCAAAAGCCCTTTATATCGCCGGCAATAAAGAGGAATTTTCCGGAAAATCCGAGCGGATTTCCGGAAATTTTGTTTGAAAAGGCCCCTGTAGCGCCCTGGCTGAGAACGCGCAGGATTTTTGGGGGAATAGGGACGTTACAGGCGGTATCGCTCCCCTGACCGGCTTGTTTCTTAACGCCCGACTTCCACCGTTTCCTGCGTTGCGGGCTTGCCCATAAAGCGCTTCTGAAATAAAAGCAGGGTGATAACGCCAATCGAAATCGCGGCATCGGCCACGTTGAAAACGGGTTCGAAAAAACTAATGTGCATACCACCTATGAGGGGCAGGCCTTCCGGAAGCCGGGTGTTTACAAGAGGAAAGTAAAACATATCCACCACGCGGCCGTGGAGAAACTTGCCATACCCCTGACCAAATGGCACCAGCTCGGCCACCTGAAAAGTACTTTCCGAAAAAATCAACCCATAGAACATCGAATCGATGAGGTTGCCCAGCGCGCCGGCTAAAATGAGCGCACTGCAAATAATAAGCCCTTTGGAAGCGCCTTTTTTGACAAAACGGTAGATCAGGTTGAATCCAAAAACCACCGCGCCGAGCCGGAAAAGCGTCAGCACCAGCTTACCAATAGGGGTGTTGCTGATTTTAAGTCCAAAGGCCATGCCTTCGTTTTCGAGAAAATGCAGCCGCGCCCAGGAACCGATATAGGGAATCTCTTCACCGTAGTAGAAGTGGGTTTTAACGTAGATCTTACTCCACTGGTCGACAAGGAGGATCAGCAGGATCAGCAGGAGGACAGAACGATATTTCACGCGGTTGAAAAGAAGGGGCAGAGGGTGAAGCGCGGCGCAAATATAAGACGGGCAGGAAAGGCCCCGGCCACCCCCGTTGCCCACTTCCAAACCAGAAAGCAGGATAAGGGCGGTAGGTTATCAGAACGGTTTCTCCGGATGCGAAACCAGTCCCGCACACGGGCCGCTTGTTTGCCGGTCTGCCCACATGCAACAACGCTCTTTCCCGGAAATATCCTTGAATCTTCCGACGAAAAGAATTGATTTACAAATAGTTATCTTTCCTGAATTGGCTTTGCCTTAACTTATATGACAATTTTGATTGCCAATTTTGCATTGCTTTAAGCATTGTGGAGTTTAGGAGGCTCTTTTGGCCCAAAACGCTCTTTTCTTTTAATCTGATTAAGCATTTTGCAATTTGAATAACGTATACTTTAGAAACTACCGGTTGGCGTTTTGGAGCTTATTACTCGTCTTTGGCATGGGTTTGGGGCCAAAAGTGCAGGCACAGATCACCAGTACTGTAGGGCAGCCCAGTGGTACTAATGATATGAGCGGCGCCAATGCCTATCCCTGCCCCATTCAGGATCGCAACAAGGTGCAGCGCGCGCAGTATTTATATGCAGCCTGGGAACTGAAAGCGGCCGGCATCCTGCCGGGAGCCACCATTACCCAGATCGGGTGGCGGGTCCGGGCCACCACGATCAGTGGTCATCTTATTGAGAACTATTCCATTAGTTTAAAGAACACCAGCACGGTTTCTTTATCTACCAGCAGTTGGGAAGGAGGGCTTAGCCCGGTTTACGGACCCGCTTCGTACAGCTATTCAAGCGGCCACTCCGGACAGGTGTTGTTTAACACCAGCAGCTTTATATACACCGGTGGAAACCTGCTGGTAGAAGTTTGCGGCGGCACCGGCAGCGGCTCGTGGGTGGACAACCCGAAGGTGGAATGGACCACCGGCCTGCCTTTCAACGCCAGTCATACCTACACGAGTGATACGCCGCCCAGCGGCTCGGGTTGTGGGGAAGGCACTACGACCCACACCGGCGCGCCTACCTCACGGCCCCGGCTGGTTGTTACGCACACCGCTTCGTGTACCGGCATTGCCACTGCTTTTTCGCCGGCGGCGATCAGCAGTGGATTTACAGTGGATGTAGTTGCCAACGGCACGGCCCTGCCCCAGAACAGTACAGACGTAACGTTTGACCTGGGCGCTCACTACCTGGTAGACGGCACTTACCGCCACCCCAATGCTGCTTATAATACGCCGGTACCTTATCACCTGCCGGACAACCGGGTGATACAGGTAAGCGCCCTGCCGGGCCTCACCTTTGAGTTGCAGCCCTACAACGCCAAAAATTCGTTGCGCGTTTTCAATGTTGGAAATGGCGCTAATTCCGGTACGCTTACCCTCCAATCGCAGATGCGGGCGTCTCATGTGTATCTGCTGGCCGCCAGCGGCAGCGGCAGTGCTACCATTTCAGCTACTGTCAATTTTGAAGATGGTACCCAGCAGGCTTTTACAAATCTGTCTGTTCCGGATTGGTTTGGCGGAAACAGCAATATTGCCGCACAGGGCATTGGCCGGGTCAACCAAAGCCAGGGCCTTCAGGATAATACGAGCACGGCCAGCGATCCCCGGCTTTATTACATCCCTTTGTCTTTATCGGCCGCCAACGTCAGTAAACTCATTAAAAGCGTTACCATAAGCCACACCTCTGCGGCCCATACAGGCATTGTAAATATACTGGCCGTAAGCCTGAAAACGCAGGAGCCGCAGGAGGTACAGGCATGTGGCGGTTTGAGCACCCATCTGAGCCTCATAGGTGCGGCAACCGGGTCTTATCAGTGGGAGCAAAGCAGCGCGCCCGATGGCCTCTTCAACAATGTAAGCGGTGGCAGTGGCGCGACTACAACCAGCTATACAACCCCTCCATTAAGCGCAGCCACTACTTATTATCGGGCGCGGATTACCTGTAGTGGTGGCAGCACCGGTTATTCCAACACGGTAGCGGTCCGGAAAAAATTATGTCCCTGCACGCAGAGCGCCTACAATGCCAATCACTGGATTTCACAGGTTACAACCACCGGCGGCCTGACCAATATTTCTAAAAGTTCTGGTCGGGGAACGGCAGGAGTGAATGGATATGAAAACTTTTATGCGACCGATTCGGTTATGGCCTATCCGGGGGCTACGGTTCAGTATAGCGTGACCGTTACGGGCGGAGGAAGCTATCAGCCGGGTATCTGGGTGGACTTCAACGAAGACGGCGTTTTTCAGAACCATGAAAAGGTGGACGGGAGTTCCGGCAACGTGGCTTCGCCCCTCTCGGGCAGTTTCACGGTGCCGGCCGGTACGGTGCCGGGTCCTAAGCGCATGCGGATATGGGCGGGTACGGGCACTATGGCCCTTCCCTGCACGGATGTGGGTGAAGGAGAATGTGAGGATTACAAATTGGTGGTAGCGCCGCCCTTTTATTGTACGGGCACACCTGCCGTATCGCCACCCACTGCTTCTGTAAGCAGCGCCTGCCCGCCCACGGCTATTACGCTGCATGCAAGCAACCTGCCGATCGGCTATGCCGGAGTCGCTTTTCAGTGGCAAAGCGCGCCGGCAGGCTCGCAAAATTTTACGGATCTGAGCGGGGCAACCACGGTTCCGTACCTGCACACCGGACAAACGGTCGCTACCGATTACCGGTTGCGGGTGACCTGCACCAACAGCGGCGGAAATTCCACCTCCAATGCCGTGTCGGTAGGTCAGAAACTGCCCAATAATTGTCACTGCACACCCGCCCTTTCCGGAACCAGCTATTATATCAGCAGGTTTACCACAACCGGTGGTCTCACCAATATTAGCAACAACTCCGGTAAGGCCAATGGCTATCAGGATTTTTATGCTACAGCCGCTGCCTCCGCCTATCCCGGCATGATGGTAAACTACAGCATAACCGTTTCCGGAAATAATAGTTTCGGGCGTGCTATCTGGATTGATTTCAACGAAGACGGTGTTTTCCAGAGCAGCGAGCAGGTGGCCGGCAGCACCAGCTACGCCAACTCGCCTCTGGTGGGCAGCTTTACCATACCGGCGGGCGCCCTCCCGGGCGACAAACGCATGCGGGTTCTGGCAGTGCACAGTCCGAGTAATCCTTCCAACCCGTGCAGCAGCGGCAGCGACGGCGAGTATGAAGATTATAAGTTTACGGTAGCGCCTGTTCCTGCCTGTGCCGGGGTGCCGGCGACGCCGCAAGCTATCAGCTCTGTTACGAGTGTATGTGCCGGTGTAGGTTTTACATTAGACATTTCCAATCCGCCCCAATATATAGCGGGCATCACCTACCAATGGGAAAGTGCCCCGGCCGGCTCCTCCAATTTTACCCCAATCAGTGGCGCGACCACGGTGCCTTATCCCGTTGCCGGACAGGCGGCAGCGACTGACTACCGGCTCCTTGCGACCTGCACGCAAAGCGGCCAGTCGGCTGTATCCAACAGCGTTTCCGTGGGCAGCAATCTCTGTCATTGCGTTCCGGTTGTAGCCTCGTCTTCGCAGTATTATATCAGTCAGTTCAGCACCAGCGGCGGCCTTACGAATATCAACAATAGCTCCGGCATTGCCGGTGGCTATCAGAATTTTTATCCTACAGCAGCTGCTTCAGCTTATCCGGGCGCTACCTTGTCCTACAGCATAACAGTCGCTGGCAACAATGACTTCGGGCGTGCTATCTGGATTGATTTGAACGAAGACGGTGTTTTCCAGAGCAGCGAGCAGGTAGCCGGCAGCACCAACCGGGCGAGTTCGCCCCTTGTGGGCAGTTTTACGATACCGGCGGGCACCCTTCCGGGCGACAAACGCATGCGGGTTCTGGCGGTGCACTACCCAAACAATCCTTCCAACCCGTGCAGCAGCAGCACCAGCGACGGCGAGTATGAAGATTATAAGTTTACGGTAGCGACTGTTCCTGCCTGCGGCGGGGTGCCGGCGACGCCTGCGGCAAGTGCTTCCGTGGCCGTAGCCTGCTCTACAACTGCTTTCACGCTCCACACCACCGGCACACACCTTTTCCGGACGGGCATCACCTATCAATGGCAAAGTGCCCCGGCCGGTTCTCCAAATTTCACCCCCATCAGCGGTGCTGCCACGGCTTCCTATACCGTTTCCGGACAAACCGTTGCTACGGATTACCAGCTGACAATTCTTTGTTCCAACAGTGGCCAATCGGCTGTTTCCAACATCGTTCGCGTGGGCACCAGTCCCTGTTATTGTACACCCCGTGCCAGCAATGCTACCGTTTATTATATCAGTAATTTTACCACCACCGGCGGGCTTACGAACATCCAGAACACCTCGGCCGGCAGCAGCAGTGGTTATCAGGATTTCTATGCAACGCCGGCTGCCTCGGCCTATCCGGGAGATACTATTCAGTATAGCATCATGGTAGACGGTGCTTATAGCAATCGGCGCGCCATCTGGATTGATTTTAATGAAGACGGTGTTTTCCAAAGCAGCGAACAGGTAGAAAATAGCTTTAGTTATGAACCTTCGCCTATCACCGGCAGTATTGTCATACCGGCCGGAACGCAGCCCGGCGCCAAGCGGATGCGGGTTGTGGCCGGCTATCTCACGGGTGGCGCATCGGTGAGCTGTGGTGATCTTTCCTATGATGGAGAATATGAAGATTATAATTTTACAGTAGTGCCGTTCCCGCTCTGCACCGGTGCGCCCGCCGCGCCTGTTGTCACGGCTTCTGCGTCATCGGCATGTTTTAATGTGCCACTCGTCCTGAGCGCTGCCGGATTGCCTGCCCGAACGAGCGGCATTAGCTATCAGTGGGAAAGTGCCCCGGCCGGCTCCTTCAATTTTACCCCAATCAGCGGCGCGACCACGGTGCCTTATACCATTGCCGGACAGACAGCAGCTACCGACTACCGGCTGCTGGTTGTTTGTGCCAACAGTGGCCAAACAACCCTTTCCAACATCCTGAGCGTAAGCCAAAACCCAGCTGTGGCTTGCCCGTGCATTCCTTCGGGTGTGAACGGGGCTACGATCTACATCAACAGCTTTAGTACCAGCGGCGGCCTGACGAACATTCAAAAAAATTCAGGCAACAGCACCCGTGGCTACACGGATTACTTTACAACCGACTCTGCTTCTGCCTATGCCGGGACGACTCTGCAATATAATATGTCAGTTAGTGGCAATAGTTTTGGTGGAGCTCTCTGGATTGATTTGAACGAAGACGGCGTTTTCCAGAGCACTGAGCAGCTGGTCACCGGCAGCGCCAACACCTATAATTATCCGTCGCTTACCGGCAGCTTCACGATACCAGCAGGCACCCCACCGGGCCCGAAGCGCATGCGGATCCTGGCCTTCTACAACGCGCCGAACCCGACCGATCCCTGTGGCAGTCAGATGACGAACGCGCAGGGGGAATACGAGGATTATAAATTTGTGGTGGCGCCGCTTCTGCCTTGCTCCGGCACACCTACTCCGGGTACCGCGTTTACCTATACGCCCGCGCCGGTAACCGGCTTCACGGCCGATGTCATTGCCAATGGTACCGGTGCGCCCACTACCAGCACTACCGACGATTTTGACGGCAGCAACTACTACCTTTTGGATGCCACTTACCGGCAGTCGGCCGGCAGCAGCGCACCGACATATGCCCTCCCGGCCAACGGTATCCTCAACAGCGCCAGTACTCCCGGGCTGACTTTCCGGCTGGCCGGCGCTGCCGGAAATAACACGCTTCGTCTTACCGGCTCCCGGAACAGCGGGCCGCTGACTCTGACGCAGCCGACTCCGGCCACAACGGTGTATGTGTTGGCGGCAGCCGGTTCCGGCTCGGCTACCCTTAACGCAACAGTCAACTTTACGGACGGCACCTCTACCACCTTCCCGGGAGTCGGGGTTTCTGACTGGTATAACGGGTCATCCGTTGCTATCTATGGTGTAGGCCGGGTAGGATCCGGCGGGACCCTGGAAGGCAACAGCTCCAACCCTCGTCTATACGAGTATGCCCTGTTGCTGCCCGCAACTGATCACGCAAAGGAAATTTCCGGTATTACCTGTGCGTATGCCGGTGGAGGCACCTCTATACTCAATGTTCTGGGTATAAGCCTTCGCACCAGCCAGCTCTCTGCTGTTTGTGGTCCACGTACAGCCGTATTGGAGTTGGAGGGTTATGCAGCGCCCGATCCCGGCATTTCCTATCAATGGGAACAAAGCAGTGCTCCGAACGGTCCTTTTATCCCTGCCGCGGGCAGTAACACTGCCACAACGTACACAACGCCCGCACTGACTGCAACAACCTACTACCGGGCGAAGGTTTCCTGCGCCGCTTCCGGGAGCGACGCTTACAGCAATGTGGTGCCGGTTGAGATTATCGATCCAAATATTATTATCACACAACCCACCGACCAAACGGTCTGCGCCGGCAGCAGCTTCCAGCTGAGCGTAACCACCACCGGACCGGCCAGTTATCAGTGGAATCTGAACGGCACACCTATTGCCGGAGCCGACAGCGCAACTTACAACGTGCGTACTGCCAGCGCTGCTGTAGCCGGGACTTACACCGTAACCGTTAGCGGCACATCGCCCTGCGGACCGGTAACCCTTACCAGCGACCCGGCTGTGGTAACCGTAATGCCCATGCCGGGTGCAGCCATTAGCTATAGCAACCCTTCATATTGCGTAAGCAGTGGCCTCGTCAACGTAAACCATTCAGGAACCCAGGGCGGTACTTTCAGCGGCACCCCCGGCCTCAGCATAGACCCTGCTACCGGTAGCATCGACCCGGTTGCTTCTGTACCCGGCCCGCACATCGTCATCTATACAGTAGCTGCAACAGGCGGTTGCAACGCAGACACCACGACCACAACTGTCTTTGTAGAGGATCCGCTCGTTACCATGACCCCATCCCTGATCAACACCGTTTGCGGAAGCGGCACCGCACGGCTGGATATCAGCATAGGCAACGCCTTGGCACCTGCTTTGCAGTGGAGCAGCCAGCAAGGCCTTTATCAGGATTCGGCTGCTACTCTTCCTTATACCGGCGATGCCCTCCAAAGTCCGCTGTATGCGAAGCTGAGCAGCGATATGCAGTACCATGTGACGGTTGCTTCAAATGGCTGCGCCGGAAACACAGCAACGGCTGCCCTGAATGTAACCAACAGCATTGGGCAACTGGCCGCCAACAGCAGTAGCCAAACCGCTATTCCGGTAGGAACGGCGCTGGAAGTGCGGGACGATAACTGCCAGCTCCTGGCTACGATCTCACCCAGCGGCGCACAGCCCGTAAGTGGGTCTTTGGCTACCCATCTGTATATAGCTGGCAGCGTGCCCACTGTAATGGAGGCGGGATTTGCACGCCCGTATGTGCAGCGCTATTATCAAATAACCCCCGACAGCAACGCGGCAACGGCTACCGCAACGCTTACCCTCTATGCAACCAACGCCGAGTTTCAGGCTTATAACGCGGCGGCGGCCGGCCTGTCCCTGCCATCCTTACCGGATGCCGATATCAGCACTACCACACATACCGGAAACGTAATCATCACCCAGGAATCCGGCGCCTCTTCCACCGGTGCGCCCGGCTCTTACACACCCGGCCTCCGCACCCTCGTCCAACCAACTTCCGTAGTCTGGAATGCGACCGCCAACAACGGCATCGGGCAATGGGAAATCACCTTCCCGGTCACCGGCTTCAGCGGCTTCTTTATCAGCACCGGTACCACACCGCTGCCGGTTACTTTCCTGGGTATTGCTGCCCGGGCAACAGGCGGCCGCAACCGCGTTGACTGGCAGGTCGGCGCCGAAGAACAGGTGTCTCATTATGAGGTAGAGAAGCAAAGCAACAAGGTCTTTACTGCCATAGGCAGGCTGCCCGCAATTGGGAAGACAGACTACGTTTTCTATGATGAAACGCCTGTTTCGGGGCGCAATATCTATCGCGTCAAAGCCGTGGACATCAACGGCAGCGTTGGCTATAGCCCGGTAGCAACCGTGATTGTAAACGACAACAACCGCTTTGCACTGGAGCTTTTCCCAAACCCTACCCAAAACACGCTAACCATCCGAAGCAGGGGTGCTGTGGCCGCTGAAGCCACTCTCGCAATCCGCGAGCTTTCCGGCCGCCTCATACGGCAGCATACCGTCCGGGCAGCCGAAGATGTGGTAGATCTGAGTGTACTGCCTGCCGGCACCTATCTGTTGCAGTGGCACGACGGCGTTCATAAAGAAACTGTGCGCGTTACCCGGGACTAGCCACAGGCTTTTTCCCTCCCGGAAATTTTCAACTGAAAAAGCGCCCTGCTAAGCCGGCAGGGCGCTTTTTCAGTTGAAAATTGAGACGTTGTTTTCCGGAAATTTTATTCAAACCGGCCGGACTGGAAAGAAGGGAAATAGACCTCCTATACCGGCGGTTGCAGCTGCCGCAAAAAAGCCAGCACGGTATTACCCACTGCGCCGAGCGGACCCCGGTCGATAATGGGCATGGCGTCTTTATGGGTGTGCCAGTGCGCCGGAAAACCGGTTGCCGTCGCCCGCGTCAGATGGATAATATCAATTGTCGGGATCCGGGCAATTTCATTTACAAACGTGTGATCGTCGGTAACACCGCCGGCACTCAGTTCATACGAGAAATAGGAAGAAAAGCCGGCAGCATTCGCTGTTTGCCAAACCTTCTCCAGCAGCGGCTGGGCATACATCCGGGAGGTTTGCTCCATGGGGAAGCGCGCGCCCTGGCCGCCCACCATATCCAGCAGAATGCCGCCCTCGGCGCGGTAGCCGGGCACGTGCGGATTGTGCGCCCAGTATTGGGTGCCGAGGCCATAGGAATCATCACCCCATTCGCTTTTGCCGTAGTCTTCTACATCCACCAGCAGGATATCAACGCCCAGGTCGGCCGGTAGCGGCGTTTGCCGCAGCTGCCGGGCTATTTCCAGCAACACGCCCACGCCGCTGCCGCCGTCGTCGGCCCCGTCAATCGGCTTGTCTTTATCCTTTGTATCCATGTCGGCCCAGGGGCGGGTGTCCCAGTGAGCCAGCAGCAGGTAGCGGCGTTGGGCAGAGGGATTAAAGCTGCCGATAAGGTTGATGCAGGGAAGTGATCTGCCGTCGCCTGCTTTTACCGAGACCGATTGAACCACCACCGTGTCGCAGTTCCGGCGCAGCATGCCTTCCATCCAGTCCGCACAGTCGCGCTGCCCTTTAGTGCCGGGCACGCGCGGGCCGAAGCTCACCTGCTTTTCAATGTAAGCATAAGCGCTGTCGGCGTTGAACGTAAGCAGCGAAGCCGGCACTCCTGCCGCCGGTATCTGAGCCGGCGCATCGCCCGCTCCGGTATCCGTATCGCCTGATTTGCAGGAAAACAAAACACTGAGGCCCAGCACCGAAAGCAGGGCCGCTTTTTTACGGAGAAACATCATTTATGGAAGTGCTTTATCAACGACCTGCAAAACATTTTTCTGGCTGCCGTCTTCATTGTGCACAAAAGCAGTGAGCGTGCAGTTGGCTGCGTTCCATTTGCTGTCCATCTTAAAAGAGAAGCGGCGCTCATACACCCGGCCCGGCTGCTTTACCGCCAGAGCATCCAACACACTTTCGCCGGTGGGCGCGGTGAGGAAATCCCGGAAAACATGCTGATGCAGGTAATCGGGATGGGTTACAATCTCGGTGGCGGACAACGCCTCTTCCTGCGCATCAATAAGATTGTTTTCGGTCAGTGCCACAGTCAGGCGGTGCTTCGTTGCCACCTCGGCGGTGTAAGCGATGCGCACCACCACTTTCAGCTCGCGGCTGTCCTCGTCAAAGTCGCTGGTGAGCGTCATATTCAGCGGAGCACTTTCCTGCAAACGCTTGTCGAGCATGGCAGCCCAGCTGGGGCGAGGCTGTAGGAGTTCACCGTTTTCGGGCACGCGGTTAAAGGCGGCAGAAGGCAAGCCAGGCACGCCGCCAAAGCTTTTACCCACGTCGGTACCTTTCTGGGTGCGGTTATCATTTCGGGTTTCCGGAGCGGGGTTGGCCTGCCCGATATTAAAAGGCTGATAGCCGATGGCCGAGATGCGATCCGGATGGGCGTCGATCATATTTTTGATCGTCCGGTGGCCGGCCGGACAGTTGGTGCAGGTGACGCCGGTAAATTCCTCCACCAGCACCCGGAGTGGCGTGGGCGCTTCGGGGGCCGCCTCGTAGGTCGTGTCCACGGCCTGCGTACCGAAGTTGATTGCCGGGCCGATTTCTTTCTGACAGGAAGTCCAGGTCAGCGAAACAACGGCGGCAAGAAAAATAAAAGGAGATGCTTTCATCAGAGCTTGGTAAAATAAGATGCCGAAGTTAAGAAATGCGTGTTATCTGCAGAAAGGCGTCCTGCGCCCGGTCAGCATTAAAAAGACCTTCGGGCAGTACCGGCTCGCCTCCATTTTCCGGAAAACGCTTCTTTTTTCCGGAAAAAGGGAAGCCGCCCGACCGGCTCTGTACAAGCGGGCGGCCTGCCCGCAAAGGCACCGTCGAATCGTACCTTTAGCGCCCCGCCAGGGCCACGCGCCGCCGGACGGCATTTTTTTATATCCCAAAACTAAGATTCATAAGAGACGATCATGGAAGAAACCAAACGACAAAAGCAGGTAGGCCAGCTGGTGCAGGAAGAGCTGAGCGATATTTTTTTGCGGGAAGGCATGACAATGGCCGGCGGCGGTATGGTGTCGATCTCCGGTGTCAGCCTTACGCCCGACCTCCTGGAAGCACGGGTGCAGCTTTCTCTTTTTAAGGTGAGCCAGCCGCAGGAGCTTTTGCAAAGCATCCGCGACCGCACCTCCGAGTGGCGCAACCTGCTGGGCCGCCGGGTCAAAAACCAGCTGCGCCGGGTGCCGGAACTTTCTTTTTTCATCGACGACTCGCTGGAGCGCGCCTTCCGTATGGAAGAAATCTTTGACAAGATCCGCAAAGAGCGCGAAGACCGTGAAGACTCACCGGCCGCCGATGCCAAAGATGCCGACGTGTAACATCTTCTTCCTCCCATCCCGTCGCTTCCACGCTGGCATATGAACCTTTCTTTAGCGCTGCGCATGGCAGGCCGGTATCTGCGGGGCAAAGGCTCGGCCAATGCCGTGCCCATTCTGTCGCGCATCAGCATGGTGGCCATCGCAGTGGGCTGCGGCGCGCTGCTCATTCTGTTTTCGGTATTCAACGGTTTTAATGCCGTCATCGATCAGTTCTACACCGCTTTTTATACCGATCTGCGCATCCGCCCGGCTGTGGGCAAAACCTTTGAGCCGTCGGCAGCGCAGTGGCAGCTGCTGCGGTCCAACAAAGACATTCTGGAGATGGCGCCGGTGCTTGAAGACCGGATGCTGGCCGCCGGTGAGGGCGACGCCGGTGTGGTGACGGTGCGGGGCGTGGATCCCCGGTATTTCCGGGTGGTGAGTTTGAAGGAATAT
>JAEVZP010000238.1 GCA_023392185.1 Bacteroidota bacterium | reverse complement strand
GCGCAAAGCGAAACAGGTGGGACATGGTTTGGAAAGAAAGAAAACGCGGAATGGAAGAGCCGTTTTTCCGGAAAAAACCGGAAACCACGGGGCGTTTTGCAATCCTGCCGAAGGACAGCGCTTTTTGAAGAATCCCCGACCTGTTGTTTTAACAGGAAAAATCCGGTGGAGGGAAAGACGTTTGTTTTAAAAAAGCCTTTTCATCCAAGCCGCTTTTCCGGAAAAAAACAACGGGAGAAAAGGAGAAAACAAATACAGCGCGCCGGATGTATGCCACACCTGCCTTTATAAAGGCTTTTGCGTGGAAAAACATTCCCTAACCGGCATAACCCGGTCGAGGTTCAGCGGGTATGATCTCAGCCGGTTTCTTGGAAGTAAAGAAAAGGCACCCCGAGTTTTCGTTTTTGGGTAGAAAAACAGGGCAAAGATAGGCATGCCGGGCCGGGAAGGTCGGAAAAAAAAAGATTTGTGAATGTCAAAATTTCTTACCTTGTGCATCCATTCTTTTTGTCCCCCTTATTTAAAAATGAAAAAAGCATTACTCAGCACTTCGGTGCTTATGGCACTCGGTGTTTCTGCCTTTGCGCAGCTCCCGGTGAGCACTGCTCCCCAAAACCGCAAAGTGGTTCTGGAAGAATTTACCGGTATCTATTGCGTATATTGCCCGGATGGACACAAGCGTGCCAATATGTTGCAGGCCAGCAAGCCGGCCGGTGATGTGATTCTGGTGAACATCCACACTGGCGGTTACGCCAACCCGGGCCCCGGTGCTCCCGACTTCCGGACGGCAGAGGGCACTGCTATTTCCAATATCCCCGGCATGAACATCCAGGGCTATCCGACCGGATCAGTAAACCGTCACCAGTTTGCAGGTCAGGCTGGCTTTGCCACCAACCGCGGTGAATGGGCACGTCTTGCGGACTCTGTTCTCGCGAAGCCTTCTTATGTCAACGTAGCTCTGGAGGGAACCCTCGATGTGCAGACCCGTCAGCTCACGGTGAACGTAGAAACCTATTACACCGGAACAGCGCCGGCGGCCAATAATCTTACCGTGATGCTGCTGGAGGATAATGTGCTCGGCCCGCAGACCGGAGCGATCAACTTTTATCCACAAATGCTTCAGGTGGACGGCAACTATACGCACAACCATATGCTGCGCAAAGTGCTGACCCCTTCGGCTATGGGCGAGACCCTGACCGGAACTACCGCTGGTAGCACGATTACCAAAACCTACACCTTTACCGTTCCGCAGCAGTTCATCAACAGCCCTTCCTTCCTGGGCAATCTGCAAGTGGTCGCTTTCATCGCCGAGGGTAACAGCGAGATTGTAACCGGTGCTTACGGACCCGTTACCCTGACCAACGTGGCCAATCCGCTGGAAGGACAATTCTTTGAAGGTGTTATAGCAGAGTCGGAAGTTTGCGCAGGCAATCTGAAGCCATTGGTAAAAGTGTTTAACAGCGGCTCTACACCTATTCAGTCGGGTGTGATCGTTTCGGATGTGAACGGCGGAACCCCTGCTACGCTGAACTTCACCAAAACCATTGCGCCGCAGACGTTCGAATACGTACAACTCCCGACTACCAGCTTCGCGCCGGTTGCCAGCAATACCCTGAACCTTACCCTCTCTGAGATAAACGGTGCTGCCAATCCGGCAACAAACAACAAAACCGTTTCCAAAGCCAATATTCAACTCACGAACCGGATTATCACGCAGGATTCTGTAACCATGTCCTTTACCCAGGACCGCTATGGTTCCGAAAACCGTTGGAAAGTAATGGAAGAGGTTAGCGGTACCGTTGTTGCACAAGGCGGCCCTTACAGCGATCTTTCGGCTAACGGCACTCAAACCCATGTAAAAACCTTTCAGATCGATCCTTCCAAGTGCTATGTTGTGGTTGTGGAAGATACCTATGGCGACGGTATGAACAGCGGTTATGGTGCGGGCGGCTATGAGATCTCTACTACAGACGGTGTGCTCTACACTTCTAACGGTAAGTTCGGAGAAGGCGAATCCCGCTACTTTAAATCGGCTGAAGTGCTCGCCGTTCCGGCTACGGCTTCGCTCGTGTCGGCTATCCAGCTGGCGCCCAACCCAACTTCCGGCGACGCGCTTCTGGCCATCACCCTCGACAAAGCTTCCAGCATTCGTGTGGAAGTGCTCGATGTGGTGGGCCGCGTGGTGAAAGAAGTAGCTCAAAAGCAGCTGACTGCGGGCGAGCACCAGTTTACCCTCAAGACAGCGGGTCTCAATTCCGGTATCTACAGCGTGCGCATCAGCAGCGAAACCGGCAGCGTTACCCAGCGCCTCTCGGTGGTGAAGTAAGCCTTCTGCCAACCCTGTTTCAAAAGAAAAATCCCGGAAATTTCCGGGATTTTTTTATACGCCAAAGTAATCAGCGATAGCGGTTTTGAGGATAATTTCCTGGCCCATGAAACCGGCCACTTCCACCGGCTTCAGCGCCTGCCAGTGGGGCCAGCCGTCGGCATCGCGCCCTTCAAACCGGAAATAGCCTTTGGGCTCCAGCAGGGTGCAAACGGCCACGTGAATGAGGTCCTGCTTTTCTTCTTTGGTGAAGGTTTCCTTTCGGGGCAGATGCCCGTATTCGTTCATACCGATCAGAAACAGGATGGCGTCCAGGTCGGGCGTTTTGCCAAACCGACCGGTAAGTTGTTCTTCTACTTTTTTCCAGCGTTCGGGAAGCGACATAAATTTATTGAGTTGGAAGCACTTCGTGCGTTGGCCCTTCGACCAGCTCCCGGTGACATTTGTATTGAAGGAGCGGGCGGCGGGTGTTGGAGTGATAGTTTAAGTAATACGGATTTCCGGAAAATCAATGCAGCTCAACTCGCTCGCCTCTTACACTACTACAATCTCGTAGAAAGCGTCGCGGTCGTAATATTTCTGGGCCAGTGCCTGAAGTTCCGGCGCTGCTACGGTTTTGTAAATTTCGATGTTGCGATCGAAGCGTTCGCGGCCAAAGCCATTGAGAATAAGTGTTTTCCAGCGGTTCAGGAGTTGGAAAGGCCCGTCCAGCTCGCCCAGCAGGCCCCCCAGCAGGTAATTCTTCACCAGTTGCAGCTCCGCTTCCGGGATCCGGTCTGAGCGGAGGATGTCCATTTCCTTCCATACCTCTGTGACCGCTGCTTCGCACACATCGCGGCCGGCTTCGGTATGGATGATAAGCGAGCCGCCGTGCTGCATGGGGTGCAGCGAAGCATAAATGCCGTAGGTATAGCCTTTCTCCTCCCGGATATTGCTCATCAGGCGCGAACCAAAATAGCCGCCCAGCACGGTGTTGAGCACCACCATAGGCGTAAAATCGGGGTGATGCCGGTTGGGGAAAGTGCGCCCGATGCGGATGGCGCCCTGCACGCCCGATGCGTCGTTTACGATGCGCTGCACGCGCGCCGCCGGTGCCGGCGCCGAGTATTGCGGAACGGCTTCGGGACCATGCGGAACGGTCACCGGCACGGTGCCGAAAAACGAATCGATCAGGGCTACTTCTTTCTCGCCAATGGCGCCGCCGATAAAGATTTGGGCTTTCGACACATCATACTGACTGCGGTGAAAAGCCACCAGTTCTTCACGGGTGAGGGCGGCAATGGTTTGTTCTTTGGAGTAGCGGCCATACGGGTGCGCTTCACCAAAGAGCAGGGCATCGATCCGCTGATTGGCCACAAAATCGCCCTGCAGGAGGCTCACAAGCAGGCGCTGAATAGCAT
>JAEVZP010000059.1 GCA_023392185.1 Bacteroidota bacterium | reverse complement strand
GATCGGCATACCAAACGGTTGCGCCCGTGCAGTTGCCAATTTGTGCGTAGCCATTGGTGATTTGGGTGTTCTGCCCTCCGGAAAAATCCAGGCTGCCGCCCACCACCAGCGAGGCCGTGGTGTTGCCTACCGTGTAGGTTCCGGCGCTGGAGGAGCCAATGGTTCCGCCGAGCTTGAAATTCCCGCCGCAGGCCACTGCCTTACTGACGTTCGTATTGCTTAAATAAAGATTGTTCTTTACAAATACAGAAAATCCGTTAGCTGGCGCCAACGGATTTTGAGCCCGGACGGAGATTCCGCATAACAGCAGGGCCGATGCCAGAATGATTTGTAAGGTATGCTTCATAAGGGTGAGGCGTTCGTGAGGAATAGACGGTCTTAAAAATGAGATAGGGTGTGCAAAAATCGGGGAGCGGCTTCCGGTACCGTATTGATAGATTCCATAAGGCTATAAAGCACAGAAAACCAGACTAAAAGTAATCCGAAAAAGGAGAAAAGGAAACCCGGCAGTTCTTAGTTTTCTTTTTTGCGAATTATTTTCTAAATCCTTTTTGTTAGGATAATTAAATGGTTTCTAATGTTTTAAGATTTTTTCCTCAGATCGAGAATAAAAACAGGCCAACTGTAGTAAAATTTCCCGGAAATTTTCCGGAAAAACCTCTTTTATCGCGTCTCCCAGGTGTCTTGGGCAAAAGACCGCTGTAAATTTTTTCGCCCCTCATTTCCGGAAATTATGCAGGATTTTGCCCGGAAGGAAACCTGTCTGACACCATTTTCGTTCGGTTTTTAAGAAATTTCCGGAAAAAGGTTTCGGTTAAAGCAACTGCCGCAACAGGCCGTGCTGGGAGGCAGTATGCAGATCGCGCCAGACGCGGTTAAGTTCCGTAGTGGTGTCTGCGCCGGCCATGCCGCAGTACGGAAAAAGCGCGTCCACCGTTCGGATGCACTGATCGGCCAGGGCAGCGCTTTGACGGTTTACGGCTTCAAAAAGCGACGTGTCGGGAGCTGTGCTGCCGGTAGTATTTTCCCAGCTTGCTGCGACCATCTGGTAGAGGGCCTGTCGGGTTGTCAAAATCCTTTCGTGGCTTTCCTGCTGCAACTGCAAGGCCTGAGCAGCGCCTTTAGCTTGCAGGACTTCGGCGGCAAGCGCCATAAAACGGCGGGTCATACCCAGGAAATTCACCGCAATCGTGGCGGCGGCAAAAGGCAGGAACGGGTATTGAAAAATGGGGTCGGGCAGGGTAGCGGCTGCCGGATCGATTGCAAAAGCCCGCTCCGGCCCTACCAGCAGATCAGCAACGCGAAAGGAGTGGCTGGCAGTGGCGACGAGGCCCATGGCGCGCCAGTCGGGGAGAATTTCTACCTCATTTTTCCAGAAAATAAAGGCACTTATTTGGGGACTGCCGTCGGGGTTGTGCAAGACATTTCCGGAAGCATCGGCCAGCTGGCAAACCGCTGTGAAATGGGTGAGGTGGGGCGCACCGGTCGCATAGCGCCAGTTTCCGGAAATTTGGTAGCCGTTGCCGGTTTTTATTGCCTTGCCGGTGCTTGCGCCGCTGCCCCCGAGGCACACGCCGGGCGTGGAAAATACTTCTTTTGCGAGCGCCGGGTCCAGAAAGCCGGCAAACCACGCAGCCCCGGCGCAGAGCGTGACCGTCCAGCCGAGGCTGCCGTCGGTTTCAGCGAGGGTTTCTTCTATCTCCAAAGCTTCCGGAAGGGAAAGGCCGAGTCCGCCGAGGGATTTCGGAACAAAGAGGTTGAAGTAGTCGGCTTCGTGGAGGATTTGTAATTGCGTCGGGGTGAGGGTTCCGGAAATTTCGGCGGTGGCGGCGTGGTGGCGGAGGGCAGATAGGGTGGTGGTGGGAATCAGGGACATAGCAGGCGCAAAGGTCCTGCAGAAAGAGCGGACCTGCTTTGAGGACGCTGCCTGCTTAGTCGGGCGCTTTTTAGGCCGGGTCTGCTTAGCAAAAACGTTATTGGTTCTCAAACTCAACCAGATAACAGTAGGAGCGAAAATTCTTTCCAACCGGATATTCCACCCTACAGATGATGTAGCCGTCTTCTTTATACCAGATCAGGACCACCTCGCAGGCAATGCCCTGCTCGTCGCGGGCAGACCAGTTCACAAAGTTCATTTTGGGTGTCTCCCGTTTGTTGGGCTGCGAGGTAATGGTATAGATGCTGCCGGCGTTGTCATCTACCCGGATGTGGTTTTTATGGAAATAGATGTAGTTGTCGGGGGGATAGGCTTTCAGGTCGGAGCGCTCCAAGACGTCATGTTTGCTGTTGGACAAAACGGAGTAGCTGCCTTTGATGTTGGCGCGTTCCTGAGCGGGCGCGGAAAGTGCGAGCAGGAGCAGTGCGCAGAGAAAGGCGAGCGATTGGAAGGTTTTCATGGTGTTTATGTGTTTGAAGTATTGTGTTTTGCAAATGAATTATGGAGGTGTCCGGTGGAGGTGGATAGGTGTGGATCGAAAATGAAAAAGGTTCCGCCGGGAGCGAAACCTTTGCTGAGTGCATAATTGCACCTGTAAGGATCGTAAATAAATTAGGGAGCCGACATCAAATAATCCTATTTGTTTTTTAAAGGCCTTCTCTAACTTCCCAAAAGCGGATGTTGCACCTTCCCGGCTTTCACCCAGTTACTGATTTCCTGTAACCGGTTCTGGTAGCCGCTGTAGTAAAGGCCGAGCGGGTGAAAGTTCCATTTGGTGGGGGAATTGTACTTTTCCTGAAAACCGCCCTCGCAGGAGATCCAATAGGTGTTGGAGTAAATGTGCCGGTCATGCATTCGCTGCCGGGTTTTCCACACGTTTACACGAATAGCGTCGCCCAGCTCTTGATTTATAAGATTTGCAAAATTTGTCAGCGTTTCAAATTCTGCTGTTTTATCCGGGTCGTTTTTTACGACTAGTAGTACAGGAAAAGGTATTGTTTGCAGTTCAAGCCCGCTGAGCGCCATTAAAAGCTTCGGTACAAAATCCGGAAACTTGCAATGATTGGTCGCGAAGTACGGATCTTCAATTACAAGGCAGTTACCCTGGCTAACCTTGGCAGCAAAACCGTTGATATCGTAAGAAGTCAGCCGGTCAATCGGCTCAAAACCAAAACGAATGTTGTATTCTTCCGTTTCAAAGTTTCCGGAAATACAAATAACGCCCAGCTTGTTTTGCAGGTCTATACATGTTTCGGACGAGTCGCTTAAAAGCAGGAAATTTGGCTTGACTCTTAGCTTCTTTATTGCCTCTGTATCGGTAGACTTGTAGGTATCTACTTCCGGAAACCACGAACGCAGAAATGGTCCATCGGCCATTAATTTTTTGAGATAAGGAAAGGCGATTTTATGCTCCGGTGGAAGCGCTGAATCATCCCGCCAATCGGCAGAGGCAATCTGGATAATCGTTTCCGGAGTTAGGTCAACGTAGACGGTGCTACGCTTGAAGATAAGTTCTTTTAGGAAGGTGATATTGTCTGGTAAAGCAATCTCATCAAAAGGCTTCGCCATTTCCCGACACAGCGCTGCCAGAAACCCTACTTCCATGAATACAACCGGTTGCTGAGGAAGCGGCATTAGTTGTAGTTATTCCGGGTGAAGTTGTAGAGCGCCACGTTCAGGTTGGAAGACTCGTCAAAAAAGCCTTTACCAAAATTCTTGGAAAGTGCGCCGTCTTCCTGAATGTTAATTGGGTACACCTGCGGTTCGCCTTCCGGAATGTCATCGGGGTGATAGAAGTAGTGAATCTGGGTGTCCTCCGGCTTCATCTCACAATTCGGATCGGCGGTCATGACCTGCAACCGGCGAATCAGGTACTCGGAATGGGTTTCAACGATGAACTGAATGTTGAACTGCTGATGTGCTTCGTAAAACAGATCTGCCAGTTTGGACTGCAACGCCGGATGCAGGTTAGCTTCCGGCTCTTCAATAACGAGCGTGATTGGCTCGGGCTCTTGTTGGTGTTCAAATTTACGGGCAGAAAGCCTGGCTATAGTCAGTAAAATAGGCAACAGTTGAGAATAGCCGTAACCTACATCGGCAAGTAGAAACTCTTCTTCACCTTGACGAACATAGAGCTTGAACTGGTAACCTTCATCATCTTTCCGGATAAAAACATCATCAGCGATTTTAAACGCGCGCAAATATTTTTGAAGAAATTTCAGAGCTCTCTGACTTTCCAGCACATTTTCCGCAAGCACTTGATGCACGATGCTTCCCAAATCACTTCCATCCAGCATTTTTTGAATTCGGGTGGACTTAGTCCGGAAAGAAGAAAGAAATTGAGTTGTTCCCAGCGCAACTAAAGGATTCAATATACCATGGGAGTCCGGAAAAATGAGAAAATACATCTCACCCGCATTTGTAGGTCTAATTAAATCTAAATCATCACTAAAGTAATTTTTAATGAAGCTTGATACTTCATTGAAACGATCTGTAGTGAATATGCTTAAGCTTTGGGTATGGATTGAGGAGTGTTGACTAACAACAGGATACGCCTCAGGAGGAAATTCTGCCACATACTTAAGAGGATTGCTTTTATAAGAGTATGGGTCGTATTTAATGAGATAATTATCACCTCCTTCACCAACGACTTTATCCCCACTACACCAAGTATAATATTTTCCTAAATAGCCTAATAAAAGTTCTTCAAAATTCTCGTTGATTTCTTCTTTGGTGGTTAAAGACTTTATATTATCTGTTATCAGATTCTGAATAGCGTCAAATGCTCCCTCTTTAGCCTTCAGGATATCCCAATAGTCATACAAAGTGTTATCAAGGCAATACTCTCTTTCTATGAACCATTCACCTTTTTCGTCTTTACGCTTATGAACAATTGGATTGTGCTTAAGATGTTGTTTAAAAATCGGCCATAAATCTTTAAAATTGATATGCATTATAGATGTCTTATCAAAATCAACATTATTACTATTATGAGATAAATATTCAGTAATAACGCATTTGGTTGCAATGTGTGTGACTGTGATACTCACCAGTTTTCCATAATTGAGACTTCCAGAAAGTGTGTAAACCAATCTAATCTCTAACGTACCAAGAAGTCTATTTTCAATTTGAATAGCTATTTTTATTGAACTACTTTTTGACCCTTTGGTAATAAGTTTAGCAAAGTCACCAATTCGGTCCCCAAGTACATTTAAATCTAAATCAAAAAATAAGCTGCTTATAGTGGCTATAGGATTATCAAATACCCAAACATTTGACTCCATTTGCTTGGGATTTAAGATCTTACCAATATTCGCCAACAACCGAATAACCTGCACCACACTACTTTTCCCGCTACTGTTAGTACCCGTCAGCACGGTAATAGGAGCCAGCTTAAAGTCGGTTTTATCTTTAAACAGCTTAAAGTTTTCAACGCCGATGCTGCGGATAACAGACATTTGATCTTTTGTTTTTTTAGAAGGATAGGTAAATAAAATCAGAACTTGTACAGTTCTTCTTTCGCCCGCGTAACCGCCGTGTAAAGCCATTTGGCGTCCTGTACCCCAAAGGTATTGACGTACACCTTTTCCCACTCGCCGCCTTGCGCTTTGTTGCAGGTAATGGCGTAGCCGTACATCAGCCGGAGCGCGCCCACGTACTTATCGTCTTCCGGGTTGCCGGATTCGCGGTAGCGCACATTTTTGGCATTGCGCTCGTGGCGAAGCACTTTTTCCTTACTGCCTTCTACTTTGCCGTCATCAGCCAAGAGGCAGTCCAGTAGCATGTAATCTTCTAACACGCCTTCGGTGTCGTCCATCTTTTTGTAGCGCAGTTTCACCGCACAGAAGTGCAGGCCGCCTACCGTTTCCTGTTGGTCCAGCGCTACTTCTTCCACCACCACGTGGTCGCCATTGTAAAGCTTCTCGCCGTTGCGGTTCCAGTTTTGGGTTACGAGCATTAGGTCGCCGGGCTTGATGAGGGGCGCGCCACTTCCAAACATCTTTTCGCGCACTGCTTCGTTGAAAACGCGATTTTGTTTGTGTGAACGCCCGATTGCCACCAAACTGCCGGCCCCATCTTTCCGGAACGTGTCGGCAAAGTGCTTTGCCGTTTGCCAGGTATTGTGGCCCACACTCGGCGCGTCCAATACCGGCGGTTTGGTAAACGCTTCTACAGCCTCGCGCAGCTGCCGGGCGTTTTTAAGAATACGGCTGCCATCTTCCTGCCGTTTCACCTCGGTAAGAAAATGACGGCTTCCCGTCCAGCTAAAAGTCTTTTGCAGGTACTCCGATTGCAGGGCGTAGGAATCCTGTTCGCCCACCGGCGGCAACTGATTGCGGTCGCCGAGGAAAATGATTTTGTTGGCCGGATTACAGCCTTTTACAAAACGGGCCAGATCGCTGAGCAACGAGTCAGGCGCTACAAACAACGCATCTTCCCTGTTAGGCTTTGCCGCCACCATAGATGCCTCGTCAATAATGAAAATGGTACGGGTGTCCTCGTCCATCAATTTCATTTTGAAATGCACCACACCGGTTTCCGGGTTCGGAACTGCCTTATAGATAAGGGAATGAACCGTAGAAGCCAGCGTATTGGTTTTGCGGCCAATAATGCGGGCAGCCCGACCGGTGGGCGCGGCAATCTGGTAGGCCACATCCTTTTGGTTGAGCCAGCCTACCAGCGCCGACATGATAGACGACTTTCCGGTACCGGCGGCCCCTGAAAGGATAAAGAAATCGTCGGTGTTGGTTTCTTTTACAAAATCGGCCATAGCCAGCAACGCTGCTTTTTGCTCTTGGGTGGGAGCGTCAAAGTGCAGCAGGTCAAGAATAGAAAGTACAGGTGCAGTCATGGCTTTTTAGGATTTTTAGTGGTTTCAGTGCGAAGGTGAAGCGGATGTGTCCGGTGGAAGTGGAGAGGTCAATTGTACAGGTCTTTAAGCTCTGCCGAAACTTTTTCCAGTAGGTTGAAAAAGTCCATTTTGTGAAGTGGAATGTCTTTCATCATGCTCTCTAACCTTTGCTTATCGGCTCCCTCTAAATCTTGCCCATGGCTTGCTTTGTTCCTTACAAACACGAGGCTAAGTGAAACTTTGTAATCATATGTATAAGGGGCGAACTGGTAGTAAAGCTCTACAAATTTCAGCTTCGTTGGAAACCCTATTTTACTGATAGGTTTTGGAATTTTGCTACCATTTTCCTGTGTAAAGAAGCTGAAGTTGCCAACTCTGATTTCATTGTAGTAGCCAGGTTGCTTATTAATAACCTCCCAAGCGTCAACCTTCTGAATAATGAAATTGAATGCTGCTTCTAATTGCAAGCTGATATTTCTAGAATACTCTAAAAAGTCCTCTTCTATTTCTGCGATTTTCATCTGGCGATAGTACTGAACCAACTTATTCTTGATGCCTTGGTTTTTTACTTTGTTGTAAAACCATAGTGCTTCTCTTTTAAAGTTCCTGTCTATCCGGATGAGATATGCTCTTGTACGTCTTAATTCATCAGTAATAGCCTTTTGCTGTTCATCAATGGAGCCTACACCACAAACAGTTTGGCTAAGGGCATCCTTAAACCACTTATTTTCCGGTCGCGCACATACCGTTTCTACTAACTGCAGTAAAGCCCGTAAGTGTTCTTTGCTATAAGCCATTCTGCTTGTGTTTTAGAAGTAAATTCATCGCTTCCGCCAACCCATCCTCCTGCTTGGCTGCAATAATTTCAAGGGCTGCCTCAACAGGTGTTTTCTCTTTTTTGGGTTGCAGTTTCGGTATGGGAATTTCTACCTGCGCCAACAAAACATCGGCGGTGAGCGTAGAATCAGTGACCAGCTTCTCCAGCCGCGCCTTGAGCTTAAGGTACACAATATCCCGCTCGCCTTTTACCATGCGTAAAAATAAAAGCTTTCCACTTAGAACATTTGCCAGCACCGGCAGGCCCGCCCCGGATTTGGCATAGCCCCGCCCTTTTTCCGGGTCTAAGTAGTCTTTCTGAAAATACACTTGAGCGCGCTCCAGGCCGTAGGTTTCCCACAAATACAGCCAGCGCCGGAGCTGCTTCACGTAGCGCTTGGCTACGTTGGGCTTTTCGTTTACTGTCAGGCCGGTTACTTCCTGCCGGTAGCCGGGCTTTTGCAGTCGCGTCTTGCTTTCGTTGATCCGGAAATTCTGGCCGTGGATAATCTGTTGCAGCTCTTTGAGGAAAACGCTGTTTTTGCCGTATACGAAGACGTCTTTTCCGGAAGAAAACGTGATGTCGTCGGCGTACCGCGAATACCGAAGGTTAAAACGGGCCGCCAGGCAGGTAAGCCGCCGGTCAAGCCGCTCGCAGATAATGTTGGTGAGAGTAGGCGAGGTAGGCGCACCCTGCGGCAGCACGTGCATATAAATCTCCTCGGTCACCACCCACTTAACAAAATCCTGCAATTCCTGAGACATCAAATGAATTTTCTCTTTCTTCTCCAGATAAAGGCGCAATACGTTCATGTAGGATTCGCGGCCTGTATCTTGAACCTTAAAGTCCAGTGGAAAAGTACCTTCCTCAATTCGTTCGCCTACTACTACCGAGTGGCAGCAAAGACCGGCAATCAGGTTTGCAATTTTCAGGCGCGGCGTACCTTTCTGGAGATTGAAAGGTGGCGCTTGCAACCGTCCCCAAACACGCGCTTGGTCAATACTCGGAAAAAAATCCTTGAGGTCAATGTTATATACAAAGGCCTGCCCCACGTGAAGCCGGGCGTTGTCCACAATGGATTTCCCCGGCACAAAACCCATGGCGGCAGCGTGCGGCTCGTGCACCTCCTGCAACATAATGTTGAGGCAGGTTTGAATGGCCTTCAAACCCTTTACCGGCGCGTGAATCGTCCGCATCTTACCCGACTTTTTCCGGATCGTAAAAGTCTTGTAGCGAACCGGATTCCGGTTGTTTTTCCGGAACAACCGCTCTTCGGGAAAGACAAAAAGCTTCAGGTAGGCTTCCGTAAAAGGCTTCGTGCTATTAGGGTACACAAAACTTTTAACCGCATTCAACAGGGCTACAAAATCGGCCACGTGCTGCATTTGAGGAAAGGCAGTACGGATGTAAACGGATTGCTCGGCGGTCAGCTTCATAAATCTTAAAAGAAAAGTTCTTTGAATGGCGGCGTAGTATTCTTTGTATCCAATAATATAATTACAATAATATTAAATTAATAATAATTATAAATTATTCAGCGAGAATAGGTAACTTTTACGTCACCCCCTCACATAAATACCTTCAGCGCTGGACTGAAGCCCAGGCAACCGGCCGATATGATGCGGTATTGCTACAACATCCAGCCGGCATAGCCAACCCAATCACATTGCTGCAAAAGGGCCGGCGGTTCAATACCTTTTTGCCTGCCATTCAAAGAACTTCATCAAAGGTGCGTCCAACATATCCAGCCTTTCCGGACAAGTTGACTTTTATTTCTCTTAAAGGGAACGCCTACTATGGTAAGGCAAAAGCAAAACAGACGTGTCCAAACTAATTGGACGCATCTCTTTTACTTTTACATTTCCGGAAAAGCTTTCCTTTAAAAAGAACCTTTGCAAAAGAAAAGCGTACTCGTCCAACCAATCCGGACGATCCATGCTTTTTCATTTCGGACTCCAAAATAACACGCACCATGGCAAAAAACAAACACGCCCTGATCCGCTACCGCGCCCTGGACAAATGCTTTAGCAACCACCGCGTCAAATACAGTTTTGCCGTCCTGATGCGTGAAGTCAACAAAGCTTTGGAAGCCTACGACCCGGCTACCAAAGGCATCAGCCGCTCCATGCTCTACGAGGACATTGCCTTTATGGAAAGCACCAACGGCTGGGGAGCCGATATCGAGCGCATCCGCGACGGCCGCTACACGTATCTGCGCTATACCGACCCCCATTTTTCGATTCAAAAAATGCCGCTCAATGAGCTGGAGTTTGCCCAACTCCGGGAAGCGACCCGGGTGCTTCAGCATTTTAAAGGGTTGCCCCAGTTCGAATGGCTCGAAGAAGTAAGCGCCAAACTCAGCGCCGGCACCGACCCCGGGCCGGAAACGCCTATCATTGCCTTCGACAGCAACCAATACCTCAAAGGCATCGAACACCTCGGCGACCTCTACGCTGCCGTGCGGTACAAGCGCCCGCTGTGCGTTACCTACCAGCATTTCGGCGCAACGGAGCCTTATCGGTTTGTGTTTCATCCATATTTCCTGAAACAGTTCAACAACCGCTGGTTTGTCTTTGGCCACTGTGCCGAAAACGAACTTAAAATGCTCAACCTGGCGCTCGACCGCATCCACACTATTGAGGCCTGTGCAAAACCGTATATCGAAAACGTCTTCACGGATTTCGGGGATTATTTTGAAGATATTATCGGTGTAACGCGCCCCACCGACGGGCCGGTAGATGAAATCCACCTCTGGGTAGCGCCCCAGCGCGCGGGCTATATCCTCACCAAACCCCTCCACGGCTCGCAAAGGAAAATCTGCCATGATGCCGACGGGTTGGTCATCTCCCTGAGCCTCATCGTCAACCCGGAGTTCCTGCAACTGTTGTTTTCCTTTGGAGCCAGCCTCAAGGTCTTGTTGCCCCAAAGCCTGCAGGAGCAACTGCTCGCCGAAGCTACCGCCGTCCGGCAGCAATACGCGCCCGGCCCGGATGCCTGAACGGGCCCCGCCGGATTTCCGGAAATCCATACCAAGGAACGCCCCCAGGCCAGCCGGCGGACCGGGCAGGGACAAGCCTGCCGATAACAAACCTGACCGGACCCCAAAGAAGGACCCTTATCCGTCCGCCGACATCAGGCAATAGCTACTGGCCGTTCGTGGCTGCTGGCCTTATTTTGTTGCCAATAAACATCTTTTTCTATCCACCCATTCCCTGCCATGCTTCAATTTGGTCTCTCCACCTTCGCCGACCTCGGCGATCTCTCGCCCCGGCAGCGCTTTCAAAACCTTTTGGAAGAAGGCAAACGGGCTGACGAGCTGGGCTTCGATGTTTTTGCCGTCGGCGAGCACCACCGCGCCGATTACGCCGTGAGCAGCCCGCCGGTGGCGCTGGCTGCCATTGCGGCCCTTACGAAGCATATCCGCCTGTCGTCTGCTGTTACGGTCCTGAGCAGCGATGATCCGGTGCGCGTCTTTGAGCAGTTTTCCACCCTGGACAATATCTCCAACGGACGCGCCGAAATCATGGCCGGCCGGGGCTCTTTTACCGAAAGCTTCCCGCTCTTCGGCTATGACCTCTCGGACTACGAGGCGCTTTTTTCTGAGAAACTCGATGTGCTGGCCCGCCTCTGCCGACAGGAATCCGTGACCTTCCGCAGCCGCCATGTGCAGGCCCTGCGCAGCGCCACCGTGTATCCCCGTCCCGTTCAAACCCCCCTGCCGCTCTGGGTAGCCGTCGGCGGCACGCCGCAGTCGGTAGTACGGGCAGCAAGTCACAACCTGCCCCTGACCCTGGCCATCATAGGCGGTCGCTGGTCGCAGTTTCTGCCTTATGTGGAACTCTACCGCAAAGTACTGGCCGAAGTCGATCACGGCGGTCCCCAGATCTGCATCAATCAACATTGCTATATCGCTGAAGACTCGCAGGAAGCGGCCGACGACTTCTACCCGGCACACCACGGCGTATTCAGCCGCATCGGGCAGGAAAGAGGCTGGAGCCCTACCGGCCGCGCCGAATATGAAACTGCCCTGCGCCCCGGTGGACATCTGCTCGTGGGCAGCCCGCAGCAGGTGATCGACAAGCTCTGCGCCGAATACGACGCTTTTGCCAATACCCGTTTTCTGCTGCAAATCTCCATCGACGATCTGCCCCATAAAAAAGTGCTGCGTTCTATGGAGTTGCTGGCTACAAAGGTGCTGCCGGCGGTGCAAGCCCACGCCCGGCAAGGCTGAAAAAGGAGCAGCGGGCAGGGGACCGGCAGCCCTTTTCCCGGAAGGGAGATCGCCTCTGGTAAAAGGCCCGGCAGGGCGCTCCAGCCTGAGGCCCCGACTGCGGTGTATTTCTATGCATTAAAGCATAAAAAAGGCGCGTTTTATGGAAAACGCGCCCGCTGATCCAAGGCGGTGGAGCCTGGATGGCCTAAGATGGCAGCAGCACTTTATTAATCACGTGAATCACGCCGTTGGACTGGTTGACATCAGCGGTAGTCACCTTTGCGCTGGCCCCTTTGCTGTCTTTCACGTATAGATCCTTTCCTTTCATCCAGAAGGTCAACTCTTCCCCCTGCACGGTACGCATCATCGCCATCTTGTTGTCGGATTTTTTGATGGCCGTCATTATATCTGCTGCGCTGAACTTGCCGGGTAGCACATGGTAGGTAAGTACTTTTTGCAGCGCTTCCTTGTTTTCCGGTTTCAGCAGCGTTTCCACCGTGCCTTCAGGCAACTGGTCAAAAGCGGCATTGGTGGGGGCCAGCACCGTAAAGGGGCCAGGCCCTTGCAGGGTTTCGACAAGGCCGGCGGCCTTCACCGCTGCTACGAGCGTCGTATGGTCTTTGGAGTTTACAGCGTTTTCAACGATGTTTTTAGACGGATACATGGCTGCGCCGCCTACCATTACGGTTTTTTCTTTCATGCCCTGCGCAGCAGCGGTAAAACCGGTAGCAAGGGCAAAACCCAACAGCAGGGTGGCTATTTTGGAGTGTCTCATGAATGGATGTTTTGGAAGAAAATAAAAAGGTTGTTTCATCCACAGGTACGACACAAACAAAGCGCCCGGTTTGCAGACGGGCGGTTTCTGTTTAAAAAAGATTGATTTTGGGTGGGATGGTATCGGGAACGGCACACCAATGCCGCCCTGCCGGCCGGAGTAAAAACAGTTCTAGTTGTTGTTTTCTCCCAAAACTTCGCGCTTCTCAGCTGGCGACTGCTTGCGGTTTACGGCATCCTGTTTTTCCTTGCTCAACTTCAGGTTGTCCACGGCGTTTTCCGGCACTTCGGGCACAGCCGGGGAGGCGTTTGGCTCCATCTGGGTGTCGGCCAGCCGGAATTGCCGCTCGTGAATGAGGTACTGCGAGCCGCCTGCCAGAATATGCACGCGCAGGTTTTCGATGACAATCTGATCATTGAGCGCTGCATAAGGTGCGTTGGTCGCGCCCATATCGGTAGGGTCAATCACGATCACCATGCCCGAGCCGATGCTGGTGGCTTCATTGCCGTCCCGGATCATCAGGGCCGCATCTTCGCCCAGGCCAATGCCGATGCATTCCGGATTCATGGCTACTGCCAGCGCCAGGCGACCAAAGCGTCCGCGCTTCACGAAGTGAGTGTCTACGATCATATTGGACACCAGTCCAAAGCCGGTGCTCATTCGGAGATCCTGCTTCATCAACGCTTCTTCGATACGGCCCCGGCCAATGATTTTTTCCGGAATGGCCATGGCTCCGGCGCTCGTTCCGGCCACAATAAAGTTGGGGTCGGCATAGTATTTCTTTTTAATGGCTTCCAGCAAGGGCGTGTCGCGCATCTGATCCATGAGCCGGAGCTGATCCCCGCCGGTGAAGAACACCGCGTGGGAATAATGGATCCGCTTAATGGCCTCTTCTTCACAGGCATCTTCGGTGCAGTTGACGTGGATAAAAGACACTTCTTTGAACCCAACCGACTGATAGGCCTGCCGGTACAGCGCTTCCATTTCTTCGGGAATAGAAGAGGCCGAGGCGATAATTTGAATATCGTGGTGTGCGTAGGGCTGTGTTGCCAGTAGTTTTCCCAGAATCCGGAAGCGCTGGGGGTTGTCCTGGCGCAGCAGGATCTCCGGAGCGGTTCCTTCGAGGTTTTTCTCTTCATGACCGCCGATGATAAGCAGGGTACCTTTTGGATAAGACATATCGGAAAAGGGGGTGCAAGAACTGTGCCGGTGCTAACGCTGTTGGAGGCTACGCCGATTTAATTTCTTAAAGCATCGCAAGGTCCAACAGAAAAAGAAAATCGTTTCCAACGCCCGAAGGGCTCCAACGTGAAACTCCAACACGAAGTTCCAACGCCAAATGCTCCAACCGCACGAAGTGCTTCCACTGCCCCAACTTTGCGCTATGCGCATACTTTTCTTTGGAACCCCCGATTTTGCCGTTGCCTCGTTGCGGGCACTGATGGAAAGCGGTCATGAAGTGGCCGCCGTCATCACCGCACCGGATAAGCCGGCCGGCCGTGGCCAACAGCTGAGCCAGTCGGCAGTCAAAAAGTTTGCGCTGGAGCAGGGTTTGACCATTCTGCAACCCGAAAAGCTCAAAGCGCCCGAATTCCTCGAGACATTGCGCAGCCTGGCAGCCGGGCTACACGTCGTTGTTGCCTTTCGCATGTTACCCGAAGCTGTGTGGGCGATGCCGCCGCTTGGGACCATCAACGTGCATGCCTCGCTGCTGCCGCAATACCGGGGCGCCGCGCCCATCAACTGGGCTATCATCAACGGCGAAGCTTTTACCGGCGTAACGACCTTTCAGCTGCAACAGGAAATCGACACCGGGGGGATTCTGCTGCAAAAAGAAACCGCGATCTTGCCGGGCGATAATTTCGGCACGCTGTATCAAAAACTGATGGAACAGGGGGCCGCGCTGCTCACCGAAACGGTGCAGGAGCTGGCGGCCGGAAATCTGGCGCCCAAACCCCAGCCGCAGCATCCGGAAGGCCTCAAACACGCGCCGAAGATTTTCAAAGCAGATTGCGAACTGGATTTTTCCCAGACAGCCGAGGCCGTGCACAATAAAGTCCGGGGACTGTCGCCTTTTCCAACCGCCTTTACGATGTTGGAAGGTAAAAATCTGCGCATCTTTAAAAGCTGGTTTCAGACGATCCGGGAAGATCATCCACTGCCCAGGCCCGGCGACTATGATACCGATGGGAAATCCTTCTTGCGTTTTGCTACGCCCGACGGGTGGCTATACGTCGAGGAACTGCAACTGGAAGGCAAAAAGCGAATGAGCGTTCCGGAATTTTTGCGCGGCTACCGGTTTCCGTAGGGACCCGCCACGCGTGTCCGCAGATAAATATTATCGGATCCGAGCAGCGCGACTCTAGGTCGCCGGTGAAATTTTCCGGAAAAAATAGCTCAGGGCCAGCCGGTAGGATTCCAGTCCAAAGCCGCTGATACTGCCAATGCAATGAGCGGCGATACAGGAAGTTTTCCGGAAATCTTCGCGCGCAGCCACATTGCTGAGGTGCACTTCAATGACCGGAACCGGGATGGCGGCCACAGCGTCGGCCAGCGCAATGCTCGTATGGGTATAAGCACCGGCATTGAGGACTACGCCCTGCACCGCATGCCGGTATTCGTGAAGCCGGTTAATCAGTTCCCCTTCCACGTTGCTTTGGCGGTAGACGAACGTGATATCCGGGAAATCGGCTTTCAAAATCTCCAGATAATCCTCAAACGACTGGGCGCCATAAATGGCCGGTTCGCGCTCGCCGAGCAGGTTCAGGTTGGGACCGTTGAGAATCAGGATTTTCATGAAACGAAAGTAAGGCGGCTGTGCTGTTGGTCCCGCCCTGGCGCGAGAGCCGCTTCGCTGTTTTGTTCCTAAAGGGTTGCAAGGTTTAACAGACGCCCTCCACACAGTTCCAACTCTATCCAACGCGCGAAGTGTTCGAGGCAGAAGCCGCCAACGCACCCACCGCTATCTGGCACTCAAATCATCTCCGCCGTATCTTGCGCGCAATGGCAGCACAACCGGTCTATACAGACGATCGCGCCCTTCTGGCCGCATTCCGCGAAGAGCGGACCAAAGAAGCCGCATTCAACCAACTGGTCAAAACCTATCAGGAGCGCCTCTATTGGCACATCCGGCGCATGGTGCTCGACCATGAAGACGCCAACGACGTGCTTCAGAATGTATTCATAAAAGTTTGGCGCGCCCTGGCCGACTTCCGCGAGCAAAGCGGACTCTATACCTGGCTGTATCGGATTGCCACCAACGAAACACTTACTTTCATAGAGCAGCGCAAACGGCGCGCCTCTGTTTCGCTTTCCGACGAAGAAACCGATCTGTCCAACCGGCTGGCTGCCCAGCCGGGTTTTGACGACCGGCAGCTTGAGTGGAAGTTGCAGAAAGCCATTCAGGGCCTTCCCGAAAAGCAAAAACTGGTTTTCAACCTGCGCTACTTCGACGAAATGCCTTATGAAAAGATGAGTGAGGTGCTGGGCACTTCTGTGGGGGCGCTGAAGGCAAGCTACCACCATGCAGTTAAGAAAATAGAAGCGTATTTCAAGCCGGAAGATTAAACCTGCCCCTCCTTTACGCGTCTTTAATCCGCTATGGAAGCCCGTTCCCCACAAGTCGTTGAAGAGCTGAAAATGCTGCAATCCCGGCTGGCAGATTTGCCGGTCGCCATGCCGTATGGGCTGCCGGCCGGTTATTTTGAAAGCCTGCTTCCAGACCTCCGCACCCGGATGTCGTTGGAGGAAGAGGGCGCTGATACGTCCGACCCGGTGCCGGCTTTTGGTTTCTTAAAAACCCCTTTTACCGTTCCGGAAGGCTACTTTTCCGGAATTTCGGCTGCGCTCGCCCCATTGCGGGCGACAGACCATTTCGAGGCCCGTTTGCCCCGCACCAATGTCTTTGAAGTGCCGGTGGGTTATTTTGAGCGTCTGCCTCAGGCCATTCAGGCAGCGATTGATGTGGAGGCAGAAAAACTGCCGGCAGGCCTATCCCGGACGATGCCTTTTGATGTTCCCCATCACTATTTTGAGGGATTTTCCGGAAATCTAATGGCTCGTGTTCAGGCAGACGACCTCTCCGAAGCTGAAAAACCCCGTACCATTCCGCTGTCTACCCGTATTCCGCTGCCGGTGCAGCTGATGCGTTGGGCCGCCGCTGCCATCCTGATTCTGGGCGTCACCCTGGGTATTGAGCAGGCCGGAACACCGCAAAACACAACTGCTACCACCCGACGCGCACTGTCTGACCTGCCGGAAAATACCCTTCAGGATTATGTCTACCAACATGCCGAAGAGTTCGATATCGATATGATTGAGGCCCGTCTTCCCCAATCTACTTTTCAAAAAACATCTCCGGCACAAAATTTAGATACTTACGAAATACAGGATTTTCTCTCCGATGAAGCCCTGCTTTAAATACCACCAATCGTTTGCCGGCCTGCTGCCGGCTTTCAGGTCTGCTATGAAACCGATTCTTCTTTCCACTCTCCTTCTCCTTTTTTCCCTCACTGCCGGTGCGCAGGGCAAGGATAAAAGCCGCGTGCAGGCGATCAAAACGAGCTTTATTGCCGATCGCCTGAAGCTTACGCCTTCGCAGGCCGAGCAGTTCTGGCCGATGTACAACCGCTGTCAGGCCGAGCGCCGCAACCTGAAACAATCTTATGGCGGTGCCAAAGCCCGTCCGGGGCAGGATCCGGAAGAAGCCATGCGCTTTCTGGACGATAATATAGAGTTCAAGCAACGCGACCTGGCCATCCAAAAGCGCTGCAATGATGAATACCTCCGGGTGTTGTCGCCACAACAAACGGCTGCCCTTGTGGAAGCCGAGCGCGATTTCCGGAAAATGCTGCTCGACGAACTGCGCGAACGCAAGCACTAACAGTCCTCCGGTCTTTTTTGGAAAAGCCAACGGCACACATCCCGGGATGTGTGCCGTTGGCTTTCGTTTTAGAAGCGGTTTTCCGGAAAAATTCCGGTGTTTCCGGTTTAGATAGTAGAACCGGAATGCCCGCTTTTAAAACGATCTTACTTCAAGACCGATACCGGCGAGGCAATATCGTGGTAGAACAAAAACTGCCAGCCTTCCTGCCGCCCGGCAGCGCCGTATTGCTCGCGGAGCTTCATAGCCGCCTCACCGTTATAATCATAACGGGCGATATAACGCATCTTCATTTGCCGGAGTTGCGGAGCTTCGTCGCCGCCGAAAAAAGCGATTTCATCGTCCTCCCGAATCTTCCACACAATGTGTTGCGGGCAGTGGGCGCCGCTGTGTTGCCAGGAAATATTTTCATCCACTGTGCCTTCGGTGCCTTCCAGCCAGTGGATCTGAGTTGTGGCGTCAAGGCCTTCGAAATCGGAGAGGATATACGAAGGTGCGC
>JAEVZP010000099.1 GCA_023392185.1 Bacteroidota bacterium | reverse complement strand
TATTAGACAGTTCTACAAGGTTCCGCGTTCCGATAACATTGTTGAGCACTGCAATAGAAGGGTTTTCTTCCATCAACGGCACATGCTTATAGGCCGCCGCGTGAAAAACCAACTCCGGATGATAGATATCGAACACATATTCCATACGGGAACGATCTGTAATGTCGCCGATCATCGGATAAATATTGCACTCGGCGACTTTCATTTCCCGGAGTTCCAGCAAGAGTTCATGCAGCGGCGACTCAGCCACATCTACCAACACCACTGCTGCCGGCCGCAGGCGAATCAACTGCCGCACCAGTTCGCTGCCAATCGAGCCGGCCGCACCCGTCACCAAAACGCGCTTTCCTCTAATGCTGTCTGAAACTTTTTTGTTTCCGATCTGAATGGGAGCTCGCTCCAACAGGTCTTCAATCCGGATTTCCTTCAGCTGATTGGCTTCCAGATTTCCGTCCATCCAGTCCTTCACCGGCGGCAGCTTCCGGACATTGCGAATGCCACAGCGAAACGCCAGATCCAGAAAATCGCTTAGCTCGCCTCCCGAATTCGGATCCGGTATCAACACCGTTTCTACTCCCTGGCCTGCGAGCGAACGCAGATTTTGTTCGGTAGGAGCCATTACCGGCAAACCAACAATCCGCATCCGGGCACGATCGCTGTCCACAAAAGCGATCAGCCGAAAAGGTGCCTGCGAAGTGTTGGTAAAGACCTGACCTGCCAGTACTGCCTCCGGCCCGCTTCCATAAATTACAGCTTTGGAAATGGTTTTGGAACGCTTGAGCAGGTATTGACTATTGTGGAGGAATGCCCGGACGAGCAGACGGTAGCCAAACAGCAGCGAAAAGGAAAGAAAGAAATTGATGGTAACAACCGATCCCGGGAAAATCAGCGGGTAATAAGGACTGATGCCCCGCCCTACACCCCACAAAAAAACATTGACAATAAAAGATATCTGAAACAAACGAACAGTGTCGCTCATCGCCGTATAACGCACGATGCCAATGTGATTTCGAAAGGCCAGGAAAGCAACCATATGGGCCAGCACTGTGATTACAAGCACCAAATCAATACGGATCTGACTTAGTGCCCGGAAATCAAAGTTGAAGCGCAGCGCATATGCCAGCAGAATGGCATTGGCTACCACTACCAGGTCCAGACAAAAAATCACCCACCGGGGCATGATTCGTAAACGTGTTGACATAGATCTACTTTAGTAAGAAACGACTTCCAGATAACCGCTGTGTTTAAAACAGCCGCCCACTTTTCCAAGCTTATTTACCTAAATATGGTTACAAAATTAGGCCTGCACACCCTATTCTAAGATACACAACACCTAACAACTTCAAATTTTAAGTATAAATACGCAATTACAAACGGTTCAATAAGTATAATATTACGATCGGTACAATTTTAAAAGTCCGTGCCGCCCCTCCCGGCATTAAAGAAAAACAGCCTTTCCCTTCGGCCACGCCGCCTGTACCCGCTCCCGGTCTTTTGTCTCCAGATTAGAGCCGCTCGGCAGGCACAGCCCCTGCTCAAACAACCTTTCCGAAGTGCCATCGCCATAAAACGGTGTGCTTTCAAAAACCGGTTGTAGGTGCATGGGCTTCCACAGCGGTCGCGACTCAATATTGTCTTCCGCCAGTTTCAGGCGCAGCGCTTCCCGGTCATAGCCGGTTTGCTTTTCGTCGAGCAAGAGCGCCGTCAGCCAGCGGTTTGAAAAATAGCCCTCCGGTTCTTCCTGAAAAACAATGCCCGGTGTCGCGCCAAACGTCTCAGCATACCAGCCAAACAGCGCACGGCGCTGTGCTACCCTTTCCGCCAACACTTCCATTTGCCCACGCCCAATACCGGCGCAGATATTGCTCATCCGGTAATTGTAGCCAATGTGCGAATGCTGGTAATGCGGTGCTGCATCGCGGGCCTGCGTAGACAGGAAACGGGCTTTTTCCACCACCGCTGCATCACGCGAAACCAACGCCCCGCCGCCGGAAGTAGTAATGATCTTATTGCCGTTAAAAGAAAGAATAGCAATATCGCCAAAGGTGCCGCACAGCTGTCCGTCAATAGAAGACCCCAGCGCTTCCGCCGCGTCTTCGAGCACCGGAATACCATATTTTCCGGAAATTCTAAGGATTTCCTTCATCTTCGCCGGCATGCCATAGAGGTGCACCACGATAATCGCCTTGGGCTTTTTGCCCTGGGCCATCCGGTCTTCGATCGCTTTTTCGAGCCATTCCGGTGAGAGGTTCCAGGTATCAGCTTCGCTGTCTACAAACACCGGCCTGGCACCGAGGTAGGCAATTGGGTTGGCCGAAGCCGAGAAGGTCATGCTTTGGCAAATCACCTCATCGCCCGGCTGCACGCCCAGCAGAATGAGGCCCAGATGAATGGCCGCCGTTCCGGAACTGAGCGCTGCCACCTGAACATCGCCTCCCAGAAACTGCCGGATATCTTCTTCAAAGCCGTCCACATTGGGGCCAAGCGGCGCAATCCAGTTTTCGGCAAAAGCCTCGCGGATATAGTTTTCTTCGGTGCCGCCCATGTGGGGGGAAGAAAGCCAGATTTTAGGGTTCATGAAAGAATGTTAGTTATGAAATTTAATCGGTTTGGCCGGAATCCCTACTGCCGTGCAGGCTTCCGGAATGGTTTTGGAAACGACCGCGCCTGCGCCGATAATGGCACCGGCACCGATTTCCAGCTGATTGATAATTTTAGCCCCCGTCCCGACATATACGTTGGGATGAATCACCACTTCACCGGAAATATTGACGCCCGGCATAAAAGAAGCCCAATCGCCGATGCGGGTGTCGTGACCTACCGTGCAGCCCAGGTTGAGGATAACGTTTTCACCAATTTCAATATTGACGGTCAGGATGCACCCGGCACAGATAATCGTGCCGGCGCCAATCGTTACTTCATCTTTTCCAATCCAGACAGAAGGATGAATCAGTATCGGGCGTTCTAAAGGAAGCTGTTCCAGACGACGCCAGATTTTTTCCTTCGTGGCCGGATTGCCGATCGCCAGCGCAACGGCCATGCCGGGATGTTTTTGAATATCGTCAATACCGCCCAGCACGGGAAAGCCGTTTACCCTGGTTCCGGCCGTCACGCCATCATCAAAATACCCCACAAATTCATAGGCCGGCTTTGGGTCGTTGATCTGGTCAATGAGCATTTTGACTTCCCGGCCAAAGCCGCCGGCGCCAATAACTGCGATTTTTTTCATTTTTCTTATTTAGAAGATCCGGTAAAAGCTTCCATCGTAGCCGCCGTGGACGAGTTGATCCCTTCCGACTTAATGACTTTCCGGACCGTGAGCCACAGGATTTTCAGGTCCAGCGCCAGCGATTGATGTTCTACATAATAAACATCATACTCAAATTTTTCTTCCCAGGAAATGGCATTGCGGCCATTCACCTGTGCCCAGCCCGTGATGCCGGGGCGCACCTCGTGGCGACGGCGCTGCCGGTCGTTGTACAGCGGCAGGTATTGCACCAGGAGCGGCCGCGGACCTACGAGGCTCATGTCGCCTTTGATAACATTAAGCAACTGTGGGATTTCATCCAATGAGGTTTTACGCACAAAGCGGCCTACGGGTGTCAGTCGCGCGGCGTCGGGAAGCAAATTTCCGGAAACATCGCGTTTGTCGTTCATGGTTTTAAACTTGACAATCCGGAACAGCTTTTCATTTCTGCCGGGCCGCGTCTGAAAAAAGAACGGCTTGCCGTCGTTGGCAATCGCCAGCAAAATCACGAGTATCAGAAATACCGGCAGCAGCACTACAAAGGCTAGCGTGCTGACCAACAAGTCGATAAGGCGCTTCAAAAACATAGAAAAAGGCGCTGATTTCCGGAAATAGCAGGGTTGATTTTAGAGAATAGCTTCAATAGCAGCGAGGTATTTCTGCGCCAGCACGCCACGGTCAAAATTACCTTTTGCGTAGTGATATCCCGAAAACCCCTCTGCTTCGGCCCGCTCCGGATGTTGGAGATACTGACGAATGATGCTGTTGTAGGCTTCAATATTTTCCGGCTCCACGTAGCTGCCCGCCCCGGCCGCTTCCACCAGTTCCCGCGATACGCCGTCAATCGCCATCAGAATCGGCTTTTTGCACGACATGTAATCGAAGGTTTTGTTGGAATACACCGTTTTAAACGTATCCACTTTTTTGAGCACCGAAGCGCCCATTTCGGAAGCCAGAATGTACTTAAACACTTCGGCTTTGGGCACCGGATCGAGGAAGCGCACATTTTTAACGTCCAGCTCCGCCGCCAGCCTTTTCAACCGCTCTTTTTCCATGCCCTGCCCGATGAGCAGAAACAACACATTGGTGTCTTCGAGTGCTTTTCCAGCCTGCAACACCTGCTCTAAGTGATTGGCCACGCCATGCGCGCCGACATAGGTAATCACAAAACGGCCTTCCAGATCATGGATTTTCCGGAAATCAGCGACGTCAAACGTTTGAAGCAAACGTTCTGACAGGCTAAAGTCGGCGGCGTTTGGAATCATAATGAGCTTGCTTTCCGGAACTTTCTTCACATCGCGCAGCGTGTTGTAAAAAGCAGGTGTCAGCACGTTAATCAGCTTTGCCTTCCGGTAAATAAAACCTTCAAACCAATACGCCAGCCTGATAATCAGCCCGTTTTTAAGAACGCCGGTGTCAATCGCGGATTCCGGCCACAGGTCGCGCACCTCAAAGACCAGCGGAATGCGTTTGAAAACCGACAAGAGCCAGCCGCTCGCGCCTACAAACAAGGGCGGCGAGGTGACGACCACCACATCAAACTTTCCTTTTGCTTTGAACATGCCGGCCCAAAAGGCCGAGAACATAAAGGAGAAATAGCCCCAGAGCCGTCCCAGAAAATTTTTGTTGTAGGACTCCGACACGTGGCAGCGCCAGACGGTCACCGCGCCCTGCGCTTTTTTCCGGAAATAATGGCCTTTATATTCCGGGCGTTTCTCGCTGCCGTTGGCGTGCATCATGCCGGCCAGCACGGTCACCTGATGACCAGCGTCGGTCCACATGCGCGTCAGTTCGTTCCAGCGGGAGCCGCCGGGATCGTCTTCTTCCAGAAAATATTGATGCAGGAGGAGAATGTTCATGAAGTTGGTATGGCACGCGGATGAGACGGATTGCTGCGGGCGTACACGGATTTCTGTACATCCGCATCGCTGTCAGACAAGTCGCTTTTATCTGCGTTCTAAAAACATTTTAAAATAGTTTTGACGGCAGCCGTATTTCCGGAAATTATGGTCATTTGAGCCCCACTTTTCTGGCCGTAATAGTCCGATACGTCGCAGGGAATTTTTTCGACCCAAACACCGCTTGTTTCCGGGATCATTTCTAAAGAACCCGCTAAGGGCGTGTGCCAAAGCTGCCGCAAAGGAACGCCGGCAGGCGCGTTTTCAACAATATCTTCTATTTCCCACACCGGTTGGCCTTTCTTTTTCACCAGGTTGCGGCGGTGGACAATGCCTTTCCCCAAGTGCCGGAAGGCATGGATGGCCCCGGAAAAAACAAAGCGATCAGCTTCTTCTTTCAGGATGGGCTGTCCGGCAGTTTGCGTCCAGTAATACCAGATAAAGCGCCCGCCTTTCTGCATCTGGTCGGCGTCGCCAAGCTGCACGGTGTTGTGCGAAGCCGTGCCCATAAAATAGCGCAGCGTGGCTTCATCGGTGTTGTATTTATAGCTGCCGCCGTCAATCAGGATGTTTTTCCCCTGGTGCCAAAGGTCGAGGTGGAGGTTGTCGGCCTGGCCGGGGCGGTCTTTGTGGGGGCCGCAGCGTAGAAAAGTAAGCGTTTCCGCCTCGCGAATCACATAATAGCCGCCTTCAGGAAAGCTATAAACACCTTCCTGCAAGCTTTGTTTTTGAAGAGAATTTCCGGAAATTCCATACCACAAGGCGTCTTCGCCGGAGCCCTCGCAGCCTTCCAGGGTTTTGCCAAGCGCCTGCGCCAGCGCTTCGAGTTGCGGGCGATAGTCGCGGTAATCGGCGCTGCTGAGCCGGAAAAACAACGCGCCGTCGTTGGCCCCGTAGTTGGGCAGCCAGCCGTCGGCAGCATTCATACAGGTGTAAAGGAATTGCAGGCTCTTTTCGGCCCGCGCTTTCACCACCGGCGCAAAGCTTTCGCCGTTGATTTCAGCCAGCCGCAACGCCCAGGTGAGCAGCTGCACCACCACCCTATGGTAGTTCATCGAGAATTGCAGAAACGTGCCGTCCTCGTAAATCTGATAGGCAACTTCTGCTTCAAACCATTTCTTTCCGGCGGCTTTCCACTTCGTGATTTCCGGAAATTGAGGAAATAAAAGGCCCGCCAGATACAAGGTCAGGGTCTCGGTGATCGCATGGTTGTTGCGAACGGAGATGCGCGAGAAATGAATGTTGTGATACACGTGGTGGATGTTCCAGTACACCACATGCATTATTTTCCGGAAAAGAGCCTCCGTCAGTACGGGGGAATTCCGGTAATAATACAGCGCGAAAATCCAGTTGAGGGTGCGCAGGGAAATCTCCTGGCTGCACTTGAAGTTCGGCCCGCAGTTAATAGGATTCGCATCAATCCAGGAGGCTATTTCCCGGAAGACATCCGCCGCGCAGTCTTTTTCGAAATGATAATCATAGCGGATCAGGTCTTCCAGAAACGAAAACCGGCTTTTCTCCCACACAAATTTGATGTCGCCCGCAGCGGCGGCGTAGTCCTGAATCTCGGTCCAGTGCTTGTTCCGGTCGTAGCAGAAACCGCTATCCGGATTTTTCACCCAGTCGTAATCGGTGCCGATGTCCAGCTGGCCGCCGTTGAAGAAAAGGAACTTTCCGGCCTTATAATCTTTGTAGCGCGCTTCCAGGTCGGCGTGGCGAACTTTTGGAATCGTAAGCGCTTCGCGGCTTTCAAAAAAGAACGGTTTGGCACTATTGCGCCATTCTTCTAAGGAAAAAAAATCCACTTGTGGCGGCGCGGTGGGAAACTTTTTCTTCAGCAGTCCGGCTTTGGTTTGCAAGGCATATTTCACCCGGAACGCCACGTAGCGCATCCCCATGTTGCGCACCAGATTGGCCGACTGCTCTACTTTCTTAAGCATGCTGCGAAACGGCGTTTTTGGGGAGGCTAAAAATCGAAATAATGTCTTCTACAATACGGGAGGCGGTTTTACCGTCCCATTTTTCCGGAATTTCTCCTTTTGTCCATTCTCCGTTGAACAGTGTTTCAAAGGCCGGTGCGATGGCTTCGGGGGCAATCCCCAGCAGGCGGTTGGTACCAATGGTGCAGGTTTCCGGGCGCTCGGTGTTGGCGCGCAGGGTCATGCAGGGCACGTGCATCACGGTGGTTTCTTCGGTGACGCCGCCGGAATCGGTTACCACGGCTTTGGCATGTTGCACGAGGTAGTTGAATTGCAGGTAGCCCAGCGGCTCAATCATATGCAGGTTGGGCGCTTCGATGCCGATCTGGCGCAGCATTTTGGCCGTGCGCGGATGCACGGGAAAGACCAGTGGCAGGCCGCGCGAAGCCGCCACGATCGCATCCATGAGGCGCTTGAGGCTTTGCTCTTCGTCCACGTTTCCGGGGCGGTGCAGCGTCATCACGATGTACTGGCCTTTTTCCAACCCCAGTTCTTTCCACACGGGCGGTGCCGAAAAGCGCGGCTGGTGCTTCAGCAGGGTATCGATCATGGTATTTCCCACAAAGAAAATACGGTCGTCGGGAACACCCGCTTTGCGGAGGTTTTCGTTGGCCGTTTCGGAGGTGGTAAAGAAATAATCGGTAATGGCGTCGGTCACCATGCGGTTGATTTCTTCGGGCATGGAAAGGTCGTGACTCCGGATGCCGGCTTCGACGTGGGCCACCTGGATGTCCCCGATTTTTTTCGCGGCAATGGAGCAGGCCATGGTGGAGGTTACGTCGCCGACAACGATAAGCAGGTTGGGCTTTTTTTCCAGCAACACTTTCTCATAGCGGATCATGATGGCCGCCGTTTGTTCGGCCTGGGTACCGCCACCGGCTTCCAGGTTCAGGTGAGGTTCCGGAATGCCAAGTTGCTCAAAGAAGTCGCCGCTCATCTTTTTATCGTAGTGCTGGCCCGTATGGATCAGGCGGTATTCCAGCGGCCAGCCGGTGTTCTGAGCCTTTTCGATGGCTTCCAGGAGAGGCGCGATTTTCATGAAATTGGGTCGTGCGCCGGCGATGATATCGATGAGCATGGAGAGCGATGTTGAAGCGTTTGAGGGTGCAAAGGTGGGATAAATCCACATCTTTCGGGGTATTCAACTTATCGTCAAGGGAGTTTTGGGTTTAAATCCCGCTGCAGGGCTTCCATAAATCGTTGTCCGGGTGCTCCTGTGGGGTCATGGGCGTGCTGCTTCCAGCACCTTGGGATTGAGCACGTTGTGCCCCTCCGGAAAGGTTTTGGGAGCGAAGCCTTCTCTGCGCAAGGGCATAAAAGGCTTTCCCGGCAACCGCTGTGAGCATTTTGAACCTTCCTTCCGCCAGTTTCAGAGGACATCCACCCAGGCACGTGCCTTCAGACTTTCAATCGCCGCCAGGGACGCCCTGGTAGTGTTGATGATTTCGTCAAATGGAATCAGGGCCGGACCGCCGCTTTGCAGCCGCTCGCGCAGCAGTTTGAATTGCGCTTTGTGGCCTTTATCCAGCCCGGTTTTGAGTCTGGAAAACCCCTTAAAACCAAAACCCTCCGTGGTGCGGAAGTTGTCCATAATCAGCGTGCGCTCCTGACTATAAACTTCGACCCGCTCTTTGGCATATGCCTTGGAGCCGTTGGAGAAATAGTTGATCACCCCGGTGCTGCCGTTTTCATATTGCAGCAGAATGGAAGCATTGTCAGTATGGGCCTGCGGAGCCGGGCCCATGGCATTCATGCAAACGGCTTTGATGCGGCTGCCGGTGAGAAAGGTGATCAGATCCATAAAATGACAGGCCTCGCCAATGATGCGGCCGCCGCCCACGAGCATATCGTGCACCCACACATGGGCCGGAATGGCACCCGCGTTCATGGTAGCGATTACGTTCATGGGCGCGCTGCCCAGGAGGCTTTTCATCTTCTGGATATGGGGCGAGAACCGGCGGTTGAAGCCTACAGTCAAGGTAGTTTGCCCGTTATAGGCGGCCATCACTTCTTCCAGCTCGGCTTCGTTGATCACCAGGGGCTTTTCCACAAACACATGCTTGCCGGCGCGCAGGCTTTCCACCGTCATGGCAGCATGTTGATTGTGACGGGTGGTGATGAGCACCATAGAGACCGCCGGGTCCTGCAGAATGGTTTTGTAATCGGTGGTACTGTTGGCGATGCCGTATTTTTTGGCCAGCGCCGTTCCGGAAACGCCGCCTGCCGAGGCAATGGAAACCAGATTTGCACCGGCTTCTTTAAGGGCAGGCAGCATTTTCATTTTGGTGAAATTTCCGGCTCCGATAATGCCCATACCGTCGCTAGAAGGGGCGAAATTTCCGGAAATGTTTCCGGAAACCGACACCACCGGATCGGGCACCGCGTCTTCGCGGTATTCGAGAATGGAAGCAATGGCACCCTGCTGACTGATATTGTCGTAGATGCGGGCATACGCTGCCAACGGCACGCGCTCGGTGATAAGCGATTTTACTTCCAGTTTTCCGGAACGAATGGCTTCCAGCACCGCTTCGAAGTTGCGTTTTTCAGTCCAGCGCACGAAGGGCAGCGGATAGTCGTTGCCACGGCGCTCGTAGTCGTCATCATATCGACCCGGACCATACGAGCAGCTGACCTGGAAGGATAGTTCTTTTTCATAGAAATCGGCGCGGCTGATGTTGAGGCCAATTACACCGACCAGCACGATACGCCCCCGCTTGCGGCTCATGTGGGCCGCTTGGGCAATAATCTCGTTGGTCTTGGCAGAAGCGGTAATAATCACGCCGTCGGCACCGATTCCGCCGGTCAGCGTTTGCACGTATTGAACAATGTCGGTGCCGTCCCGCAGGTTGATCGCATCCACGCCTTTCCTGCGGGCGATATCTACTTTGGTCGCATCGGGGTCGATGCCCACGACGCGACAGCCATTGGCCACGAGCAGTTCGGCAGTGAGCAACCCAATCAATCCCAACCCGACCACCACGATGGTTTCGCCGAGTGTGGGGTTGCACAGGCGGATGCCTTGCAGCCCGATGGAGCCGATAACGGTAAAAGCCGCTTCTTCGTCGGAAACGCCGTCGGGAATGCGGGCCGCGAGATTTTTGGGAACGGAGACAAATTCGGCATGGCTGCCGTTGGAGGCCACCCGGTCGCCTACTTTAAACTCGGAAACGTCTTCGCCTACTGCAAGGACGCGGCCCACATTGCAATAGCCGAGCGGCAGGGGTTGATCCAGCTTGTTGAAGACGGCTTCCAGCGTGGGCCGGAGCCCTTCGGATTTGACCTTCTCCAGCACCTGCTTTACTTTATCGGGCTGGGCGCGGGCTTTTTGAAGCAGATTGGACCTGCCAAATTCCACCAGCATGCGTTCGGTGCCGAGGGAAACGAGGGTTCGGGTGGTTTGGACAAGAATGTGGCCACGGGAAACTGTGGGTGCGGGCACCGCTTCGAGATAGGTTTGACCGGAGCGGAGGGATAAAACGATTTGCTTCACAAAAGGCTTTAGCTAAAAACAGCACGCATTTTGGTTTCCATTGCAGCAAAGGAATTGTGCTCTTTTACAAAGGCACGGCCGTTGCGGCTTAGTTTCTCTCTTAAAGGGCCGTTCTGGTAAAGGGATACGATGGCTTCGGCCAGTTGTTCCGGTTTTTGAGCTTCTACCAGCAAACCTGTTTCCCCATTGATCACCAGGTCGCCGACACCGCCCACGTCGGTTGCAATAGACGGAATCCCGGAAGCCATCGCCTCCAGCAGCACATTGGGAAACCCTTCGGCATGAGAAGGCAAGACAAACAAATCGGCTGTGCGGAGTGCTGCCAGCTTGGTTTCTTCATCGGCCCAGCCCTGGAACCGGACCAGATGCGAAACGGAAAGCGATTGGGCCAATGCCGCTGCTGCCGCTGCCCCCCTGCCCGAGCCATACACATCGAGCTGGAGCCCGGGAATGCGGTCTGCCACCTGCGCGAAGGCGGTTATGAGATCGAGAATCCCCTTATAATCTTCCAGCCGGCCGATATAAACAAGTTTGCGTGCAGTTGGAACCGGATTATCATAAACAGGCCGGTTGGTTTCATAAATAGCCGTATCAATCCAGTTTTGCACCACCCGGAACTTGGCAGCGTCAAAATTTCCCAGCGCTGCATAAAACTGTTTCCAGCTCTGCCCCTGACAAATGACGATATCTGCATTGCGCAGCACCAGCCGGGTAAATCCTCTGTAAAAGCGCGAAGAATGGATGTTGTCTTTGATAATTCCGGAACGGGGCGCGAAGATGATGTTCTTCACAAAAGGCCGGGCCAGAATCGCCATGGTGCCTTTTTCCAGCAGACTAAGCCCCGCGCTGGCAAACAAAAGCAGATGATCGGGCCGCGAACGCACCACATGCTTCAGTAAGGCCCGGAAACGACCCAGGACGCTTCCCAGCCGCTTGCTGACCGGCGGCGGTGGAATGGACTGCATGGTAGAGTCGACCAGCAGGAACTCAAATTCGTGTTGAAGGGGCGAATGGATCAGCGTTTGGGAAGCAAAAGCCTGCCCGCCTTTTCCACCGTCTCCGGCCGACTCTTTAAAAGACCCGACAAACAGGATTTTCTTTTTAGGCATCTTTTTGAAGTTTGAACAGGCCTGATATCCAGCATCCTGAATCCGCGCCCTAGACCACGCCGCCACCGAAGCGGAAATAGTTAAAGACTATAAAGATAACAGATACACCCAGCAGCGCTAAGATATGCAGAGGCTGGAGGCGCACTTTTAAATATCGGCTAATCAGATATTCGGCATAAATGGAACGGAAAGCAACCGCTATCAGCAGGGCAATCAACACATAGAAAATGCTGTTGAAAAAATAAGCGGCCATAAAGCAGAGCAGCAGCGACAGCACCAACGAAATAAGGTTGATGCGCAGCAGCCTGTTCTGAGCTTTCAGGGTTTTGAAATAGGTGTTGAAAAGAATCTGCATTTTACCGTCGTAGATACAGATAGGCAGCAGGATACCGAGATAGAAAATGCCATCGGCATATTTATGAAGATAGGTTTCAATCAGATAAGTCAAGGGATAATAAATAACGAACGACACCAGCAATATAAGAGAAAGTCCGACATTGAACTTTTTAAACAGCGCGGCCTGTTTTTGTGCGTTCATGTTGCGTAGCATCGGAAACAACACCACACTCGTCTGAGAGATCAGCACCACAACGATATAAACCAGGGAAATCGAAAACGAGACTTTGCTGAAAGCTTCCAGGCCAAAGCGGTGCTCGATCATAAACCGGGCATTGCCGATAATAAGCGTGCTGAAGATGTTGGAAAACATCAGAATAATACCGCTTATCGTGTAGGTTTTGAAAATTGATATGTTGCGGATATGGAACGCCGAAAAGGTAAAAAGCTTATCCCGCATCAACCCCAGTAAAAACAACAGTGACAACGCCTTACAGGCAATATAAGTCCAGATAAGGCTCGAATAGGTTATGGCATTTTGGGAATACAGAACGCCAAACAAAAGGACAATCAAAACCTTCTCCAGCATGACACTGATCGAATACGGCTTGATTCGATTGGTAGCAATAAGGACAAAGCTTAGGAAGATCTGCAGGTTGCCTACGAGCAGAAACAAAGCTGCAAGCCGTATGATGCTGCTTTTGTCGGGGGATTGGATAAAAAACGCTGCCCCCAGGATCAGCAACGAAACAACCAACTGGATGGCAGCGTAAAAACCAAATTGCTGACTGGTGTTGGCTGCATGAAGCGTTTTATAGTTGCGGCCACCGAGCTTTAGATAAATACCGTCGCAGATGCCAAAGTGGAAGAAACCGATATAGCTGCTGTAGAGGATAAAAAGCTGCCACAACCCAAACTCCTGCACGGGCAGCAGCCGGGCAAAGCCGATGGAAAACAGGATGCTTACCAGCAGTGAAAGAATCTGTGCAGCAAAGGCATAGGAAAAGCTTTTCGCAAATTTTTTTACCAGGCTCACGGCTGCAAAGGTTTGTCTTCCAGCAGCCGGCGCAGCCAGTTGCGGAACAAAAAAGAATCGCGAACCGCATCGGGCACAGGCGCCACCGGCTTTTCAATAAAGGCGGGAATTGCCTCTGAAGCGTCTTCTCCCAGAATATGAATATGATCCGGGTGGTAAAAATCCTCGTCCCGCAGGGCCGGGTTGTTGGTAATCAGTTTTTTGCCAAAAAAAAGCGCTTCCATGACGCGCTGCGTCATACCTGTCTGGCCTTCCTGACAGATGTCGAGCAGAGCCTTCGATCCCGCTACCTTTTGGAGTATGGCAGCGTAGTCTGCTTTGGGCCGGTACTGGTTGCGGTTGTGCGCGGCAGAGGTTCGGTCCCGGACGATATGAATATCTGTGCGGACGCCCTGCGCGGCCAGCTGCTGTTCCAGCGTTTTCAGGATCTCAAACCGGCTTTTATCCTGGCCGATAAAATAAACATCTGTTTCCGGCACACCGACGGCTGCTGTTTCGTGCACAAAAGAGTCGAAATAGTAGGTACCGTTGTATTTGAGGCCATACTGCTTGGCGTCCTGGCGATCAAAAGACCACGATTCCCAGTTTTGGGAAACACCGGCCGGATGGCCCATGAGCGCCACCGGATTCCAGTACCAGAAAATGAAACGCTTGCCTTTGATGCCCAGCTGGTCTATGACCCTGGCAACGTGAAAGGAAAACGGCTTTGCAGAAAGGATGATCGTATCGTGGGCTTCTACCTGGCTTCCCAGTTCGTTCATCCAGATCTTTTTGGCAGGCAGCGCAGAGTTGAAATGAACCCGCCGGAGTGCTTTGCCGAGTGTCGAAACCGGCTTATAAAGCTCTTCGAGGGTAACGTAGGGCTGATGCTGCTTTTTAAAAAGAGACAAGCCCAGCAGTAATGTCTTGTCGGCCATTTAAAGATTCATGAAGTTGTAGTAGAGCGCTTCCCGCTTGCTTTCTACCTGTGGGTTAAGAACATTCCGATACGGATAATACCGGTTATAATACCTGGAGTCAGCAGCATAGTAAGAAGTATCTCTTGTCAGGTACTGCAACTGCAAGAGCACCATCAACAGGACTCCTGCACGCACGCCCACGTAGTAAAACGGCACATACTTTCTAAAGATAAAGAGCTCATACAAAGTGTCGATCACATATACGAGCATCGGAATCGAGAGGTAATTCAAAAAGCGGTAAGCACCCGCATATTGGCTGCTCAACACACCTAGCAGTAGGTAGGGGAATACCAGGGAGGAGAAGACGTGTTGGCGCCGGAGCGTTTTCTTCCGGATATAAAAGGTAATGAATACCGGCAGGATCTTGAGGAGCTGGTAGAAAAAGCCGGTCTCCGAAACCTGAACGCTCAGGTAAGAAGCCGCCTTGGCACTCGCACCCAGGAGCGGAAAAACGTTTTGCTCCAGAAAAGAGATGGTAACGGGAGTGCTCATTAAGAATACCACGCCAACCATAACTGCCTGTTGCCAGAGCTTATAGCGCCGGTTCACCAATGGAAACAGAAAGAGGATAAAAGCAGAGGTGTGGAACAGGTAAGCGACGATGCAAAGCAAGTAATACCTTTTCCAGTCTTTCTTCAGGAGGTGGCCAACAGACAGCAGGAAGGTGCAGATAGCAAGAACCTCCCGCAGAATCTCCATGTTGAAATACACATAGTTGAGCACCAGGTAGAAGGGCATAATCCAGTATTTATTGAGCGCATAGTGCGCAATAAACCGGAAAACAATGATGTTGACTACCAGTGCGTGCACCAGCTGAAAAAAGGTAAAGTCGTTGTGAATGGACTTTATAATCGCGTTGAAAACATACCACAGCGGGTTAAACTCGGCTTCTCTGAAATGAAACGTCAAGAGCCCCTGAAGATTGGGCAGATTGCTAAAGGTATCCTGATAGGCCAGCGAGTCGCCGCCTACCCGAAAACGGGCCGCCGCTACGGCCACCAAAAGGCCGCAATAAATATAATAGGGGCGTTTGGCATTGCTTCTTTTGCCTCCGTAAAGCAAAAGAAGGAGCAGAGCGAGCGCCAGCAGAAATAGATAAATCATGAAAGGCTTCTAGGAAAGCAACCCTGATTTCTTTTTGCTTTTCTTTTTTGTTTCAATCTCTCCGTACTCGCCATAGCCGTAGCCATAGCCGTATCCATAGCCATAGCCATAACCGTGTTTTTGCTGCTTAATATCGTTGACCACCATGCTTAGCTTAGGCATTTTCCGTTGCCTGAGCAACTCTTCCGGCAATGCCAGCTGTGCTTTGTGGGTCACACCCTGCCGAACCAGAAACAGGGTTACATCGGCATATCTGCTCAGCAGTTGTGCATCGGTTACCACGCCAACCGGCGGCACGTCCATAATGACGTAGTCGAAATTTTCTTTCAGGTAGGCAAACAAGCCTTCCACCCGCTCCTCCATAAGCAGTTCTGCGGGGTTGGGCGGTATAGGGCCGGAAGAAATCACATACAAGCTGTCGGCAGCGCCGGAAGGCCGGATAATATCGGTAATAGAAGCGGCTCCTATGGCGTAATTACTGAAGCCAACGTTGTTGGGAATGCGCAGGTATTGGGAAATCTTCGGCTTGCGCAGGTCCAGCTCCATCACCACCACTTTTTTTCCGGAAATCGCCAGTGCGCTTGCCAGGTTTAAGGACACAAATGACTTCCCTTCCCCACTCATGCTCGAAGTCATCATAATTGTATTTTCCCCCCTGCCGGTCATCACAAACTGAAGGTTGGAACGCAGAGCGCGGAACTGCTCGGAAATAGCATTGCGCGAGTTGGGCGTTACGACCAGCGTTTCTGATACTTCCGGGTTATGACTGATTTCGCCCAAAATCGGAACCTGCGTGCGGCTCGTAATGTCTTCCTTCGAATTGATTTTCGTGTTTAAGGCATCCTTCAAGTAAATAATACCATAGGGAAGCAGCACTCCGATGGCCAATGCCGACAGCAGGATCAGCTGCTTTTTGGGCCTGAAAGGATGTGCATCCTTGCGGGCAGCGTCTACCACCCGCGCATTGGCCACCGTAGAGGATTTGGTGATTGCCGACTCTTCCCTTTTCTTCAACAAGAATACATACAGCTCCTGCTTGATTGCCTGCTGACGGGAGTATTCCAGAAAAGTTCGCTCCTTAGCCGGTACCTGACGAATTTTTGCATCAATTTGTCCGGCGCGGTTGCGCAGTTCAGCAATGCTGGTTTGAAGCTGCCGCTTAAGCGTTGCGATCGACTGCGTCATCTCTTTTTGCAAACTGACCATTTGCTGATCAAGCGTCTTTACCATCGGGTTGCTTTCGGTAGTCGTCATCAGCAACTGCTCCCGCTGCAACTGCAAGGTGTTGTAGTTGGTCAGGATAGAAGTGAATGCCGGATCGGCAATCATCAGCGAAGCAGGAATCACGCGGCTGCCCGGCGCACTGCTGTTCATAAACCGCTCCAGAGACTGCAATACCGAATATTGAACCTCCTTCTCGGTGAGTTGCCGCGCATAATCTGTTGTGTTGCTCAGCAGCTGCTTGGATTGCTCGCTCAGATCGGTCAGTTCATTGCTGACTTTAAAGTTTTCGATATTGCGCTCAATACCGGTCAGCTCTCCGTTTACCAGTTGCAGTCGCTCATCAATAAAGCGCATCGTACTGTCGGCAATACGGTTGCGGTCATCCACATTGGCACGCATATACTCTTCAATCAGCCGGTTGATAATCACTTCCCCCTTGTCCGGCGCCGGCTCCTGCAGGGTCAGCGCAATGGTACTTACCTGTTTGTTGGGAATAGAGGCATTGAGGTTGTTCATATATCTTACAACCGTCGGCTCCAGACCGGCGACCACCACAGCAATTTTCTGATTTACTTCGTTGGGAACATACCTTTTGGTAATCACCGCTATGCCCACCGGCAACCGCAGCGTATCGCCGAAACTTCCTTTCCAGGTCTTGCTGTCTCCTTCCAGTACAAAACCTGCTGCACCTTCCTGACGGAGCTGAAACCGAACGGGCTGCTGAAGGGAGTCCTCAAAAAAAGATACAAACTGAACGTCAAAAGGACGCTCTGAGTAGATTTCAGTCTCTTTAATTCTGCCGGCGCTGAAATAAGTTACGTTCAACTGAAGCCCCCCCACCACTCTTTCCATCAGCGTGCGGCTTTTCATAATTTCCAACTCGTTGTCTACGTTGCTTTTGCCACCCGAAATACCGAGGCCTTCCAGCACATTGGCATCCGGCAAACCAGCGCCTTTCTTGTCATCCTGCACCATGATCTTGGCGCTCACCCTGTATATAGGCGTGCTGTATCGCAGATAAATAAAGGCAATTGCCAACGACAGAATCAGGCAGGCAACAAACCACGGCCAGTATGCCAGAAACTTGCCAATTACTTTCTGCAGATTGATTGACGTCTCTTCCTGGGGCTGGATCAGCGCTACATTCGGATCGGTCAGAAAAGGTTTTTGAGAGTCCATCTGTTATAAGAAAGAGCGTAGATTAGTTAAAATTGATTCGGCTAAACAAAACGATCAGGACAGAAGTAAAAGTCCCCAGCAGCGCAATCAAACGCGTTTGAGCCACATCGGTGCTGGCCGCTTTGCTCTTGGCCGGCTCCACATAAACGATATCGCGCTGGCGCAATTGGAAATAAGGCGACTGAAAAATGTCGGACGAGTTCAGGTTCAGCCGCGCAAAGCTTTTCTTCCCGGCTTCTTCGCGGATAACCATCACGTTTTCGCGTTTGCCGTAAATGGTAAGATCACCCGCCATGCCAAGGGCCTGCAACACATCCACCCGCTCGTTGGGGACCACATAAGTAGCCGGGCGGGTTACCTCGCCCAAAACGGTAATCTGGAAATTGGCAAACCGTACATTTACTACCGGAGCTTTGTAAAAAACGGAAGCCCGGTTGCGCAAGGAGTCGCGCGCTTCCTCCGTAGTCATTCCGGCCACCCGCATTCTGCCGGTAAGCGGAATTTCAATATAGCCGTCCTGGCTTACCCGGTAGCCATTTACGGCAGCACCGGAAGCCGCTGCACCGGTCAGCGAAGACGACGACTGCGTGGTAAAAGTGCTTCCGGAACCTGCCGCCAGCTGCTGGTTGATTTGAGGATCAATCGTTTGAATCGAAATCTGGATAATGTCATCCGGCTGGATCCGGATATCCTCGAAAGAAGTTAATGGAGAAGCATAGCTTCCGCGAATAGTATCGGGAATATCCTTAAAATAAGGAACATTCTGATAGCTTTTACAAGCAATCATTAAACAGAGAAAAGGCAACAAAAAAAGGATGCGGTTCATAGTAAAGTATAAGGCTATCAGGCTTAGTAAATCCGACATTACTTCACACGCTCAGTTCTGCTCCAGAACCCAGATGCATGGTTTTAGCGGCGGCAAAGGTAGCCTTATGCTTCCCGTGCCACAAGAATAAAGCGGCCGGAAGAAAAAAAGAACGCTGCATTTACGGACAACTTTAACCAGTAACACCAATTTATATTCATAAGCATTTGACTCAAATCCGTAAACACATAACTATCTCAATAATCTAATTTAAAAATAAACTATTAATTTTTTCAATTGGATATTTTGCACCGTACCTCTTTTCATAAAATTACCTGAATACACGTACCTTCGCCGCCCCTTTCCGGCCTCGTAGTTCAATGGATAGAATAGGAGTTTCCTAAACTTTAGATACAGGTTCGATTCCTGTCGGGGCCACCACTTTAAGGCGCTTTTAAGCGCCTTTTTTAGTAAAATTTCCGGAAAATTCCCGAGGCTTATCAATGCAAATAAAACGGCGCTAACAGTTTACGGAAAACTGCCGTGTAGGTTCCGTATGCCTCATAAATCACCAGCTCCGAATGAATAGCATTTCCGGAAATTTCGCCTTTCCCATATAAACTCAGCACGCGATTCGGTGCTTTACCGGATAAGGGTTTGATAAAGACCTGTTCCCGCAAATCCAATTTTCCGGAAATCAGTCCTTTTTCCCACACTTTTTGAGCCTCCACCGGCAACAGCAAAGCAAAAAAACCATCCGGTTTCAACAACCGGCAAACGGAAATGTACAAATCTTCCAGCGAAAGCGCATCGCTGTGACGGGCCCTGTTGCGCGCCGCATCCGGACCTTTCAAACTGTTTTGAAAAAAAGGTGGATTGGCAATAATGGCATCATACAGGGTCGTCGGATTGTGGTTCCGAACGTCTTCGCACACTACTTCCACCCGGTCCGCAAACGGGCTTTCAGCCACATTCTCCCCCGCCTGCGCCGCCGCTTCCGGGTCAATTTCCAGCGCCGTGATTTTGAGTTCCCCAAACCGCTGCGCCAGCATCAGCGACAACAGGCCTGTCCCGGCACCAATATCCAGCACATTTCCGGAAATTTTCTCAAACGGTGCCCATGCGCCCAGCAAACACGCGTCGGTGCTCACCTTCATCGCGCAGCGATCCTGGTGAATGTTAAAGGCTTTAAAGCGAAAAAAATCCTTGGGCATAGGCCTCTCCCCTCACCCCTCTCCGCAGGAGAGGGGAACCGGAAAGCGTAGGGTTCTTAAGTGAATAAAAAAGGCGAGTTTCTAGAAGCTATCACCGCTCTCCTGCGGAGAGGGGAACCGGAAAGCGTAGGGTTTTGGTTGTATAAAAAGAGGGTTTATGCTTTCACTATGCTGTCACCCCGCTCCTTCGGAGAGGGGCCGGGGGTGAGGCTTCGTGCCGACGGCTCTATATCCAGCGACGCAAATTTTCCGGAAATAAACTGGTAGTGCGCCGTAATGGCAATCATCGCAGCATTGTCGGTGCAGTACTGAAAATCAGGAATAAAAACCGCCCACCCTTTTTCTGCCCCCAGCGCAGTAATTGCTTTTCGCAGGCCACTGTTGGCTGAGACGCCGCCCGCAATCCCAATATTTTTCACCTCATATTGCTCCGCCGCCCGCACCAATTTCTGCAACAGAGTTTTGACAATCGTGTGCTGCACCGAAGCGCAGATGTCCGCCAGGTTGTGAGCCACAAAATCCGGATCCGTCTTTTTTCCTTTTTGCAGAAAGTTCAGAATGGCTGTCTTAATGCCGGAAAAGGAATAGTCTAAACCCGGAATCTGCGCAATCGGGAACGGGAATTTTTCGCCGTCGCCTTCACGGGCATATTTATCGATCAAGGGGCCGCCGGGATACGGCAAACCCAGCATCTTGGCCGTTTTGTCGAACGCTTCGCCGGCAGCGTCGTCCAGCGTGGTGCCCACGATTTCCATGTCCAGATAATCGCGCACCAGCACCAGCTGCGTATGCCCGCCGGAAACCGTAAGGCACAAAAACGGGAAATCGGGCTTTGGGTCATCGATGAAATGAGCCAGCACGTGCGCCTGCATGTGGTTGACGGCCAGCAGCGGAATATCGAGCGCCAGGGCCAGCGACTTGGCAAACGAAGCGCCCACCAGCAACGAGCCGATGAGACCCGGCGACTGCGTAAAGCCCACAGCATCCAGGTCTTTTTTAGAAACGCCGGCTTTCTCCAGCGCTTCCAGCACCACCGGCACAATGGCTTCCATGTGGGCACGGCTTGCCATTTCCGGAACCACGCCGCCGTATTTAGCGTGGATTTCCTGGGTGGCAATGACATTGCTCCGGATTTTTCCGTCGGAGATGACCGCCGCCGCCGTTTCGTCGCAGCTCGATTCTATAGCAAGGAGAGTAGGCACAGCCGCGAAGGTAAAGCAGGCCTTATTTTCCGGAAATTACAGGTGTAATTAAGGCAGCAGCGCATTCTCCAACCCGTCAGGTTTTTGAAACCTGACGGGTTGGAGACCCTGCAATCTATTATTCCCGTCGTATTGTATTGTGTCGTATTGTAGAGACAAGGCATGCCTTGTCTCTACGAATTTTCCGGAAAGTCCAGATTCCGCCGTTCTATTTTCCGGAATTCACCCACTCCAGTGCCCGCTCCAGAACCTCGTCTTTACCGGCAGCAAGGCCCGCCGCGGTGGGTCGCACTACAATATCCACCGCTACGCCCACGCGCTGCGTTTCGCGCCCGTCGGGGTAATAAATCCCAATCCCGCTAAACCTGGTTTTCAGTCCGCCCGGCAAAATGATTTCCGATACATTGCCATCCGCACCCGCCGTTTGCGACCCGATGACCTTGGCGTTCGGATGCGTCTGATAAGCCATGGCGTGAAACTCGGCGCTGCTTTGGGATTGCTCGTTTACCAGAATGGCGACCTTGTCTTTGTAGGGGTTTTTATTGACTTGCCCGGACGGCGGAGCGGCTTCCCTCCTAAAAAGGCCGGGCTGCTCCGTAGAAGGCTGCGTAAGATGAAAAAAGACGGTGGGCTTAGGCAACAGGTAGTTGCAGAAATCGTGAATCACAAACTCGGACGGGTAGTTGCGGTCGTCGATAATCAGCGCGCGGGAGCCTTGGATTTGGGGCCAGAGCGCCGCCAGCGTATCGCGACGCAGCAGGCCGTTATTCACATAGGCGATATTGCCGGGCAGCATCCGGAACATCGCTTCTTTTGAAGGGGCTTTTTCGGCTCCGTAAAGCATTTCGCGGTCATACAAGAAGACTGCTTTCGTTTCCGATTTGCCTGCATGCTCAAAAGTAACTGACACTGTAGAATCATTACTCCGCAAGGCCGCATCTGCAAAATCCCGCGCCCGTGCCGCTTCGTTAGATGCGGGAAATCTTCGTTTTTTTTCCTTAAAAATATCCCGTACCGGTCGGCCGTTGATATGCGTTATCACATCGCCGGGCAAAAGGCCGCTTTTTGCTCCAAGGCTGTCGGACAGATAAGTGGTTACGACCAGCTGGCTGTCCAGCATCGACAGTTCAACCGGTGGAAAAAGCTTCCCAAAATAGCCTTTCAGAATGGGGGTTCCACCCCAAATATTGGCGTGCGTATCATGGATGCGGCCAATCAGTTCCTGTGTTGTAAAAACATAAGCAGTGTCGGTTTCAGCAAGGGCAAATTGAGGAATCATTTCGGCCAGAACGGCTTTCCAATCCTCGCCAATCAGATTCTTATACGGAAAGAAATACTGCACCATGTTCCAGTAGCGGTACAGGGCCAGCAGTCGCAGGCCGGCGTCCGGCAGCGCTGTTTTGTCGTAAGCGATTTCGTGTAAAAATTCCGGGTTGCCCGCACCTTCGTGCAGGCGCACGTAGTACTGCGCTTTGGATCGCTTCGCCCGTTGAATTTCCAGGAGGACGTTGCGCAACGGCTCCGAAAACCCGGAATTTTGAATCCAGCCCAAATCCGGCGTGAGCTTTGCGTTCTGGGGTGTTGGCTGCACCGTCCCCGCTTCCACCGGCCCCAGACTTTTTATCCAGCCATACAGCATCGCGTCGCGCTGCGGCGTATCTTCCACCGCAGCGAGGTATTGAGGCAGAAACCGGAACAGCTCGTTGTCCCAGTTGTAGCGCCCGGCAGCCACGGCCGGATGATAATATTTGAGGAATCCCCAGACCAGTCCAAGCGTTTGCAGGTAGGCCGTTTTCCGGGCATTGAGTGCTAAAACCGGAACAGGGGAGTGGGTGGAAAAAGCTGTGTCTTTTTGAGCGGGAAACGACTGGGCACGCGCGTCAGGCGCAAGCGCCGTTAGCAGCAGAATTAAAATGGCTTTTGATAGAAACAGGCAGGCTCTCAAGGGAAAGTAATGATTTTAGGGCGGCAAAATATTTATGAAAATCTGTGAGAAAAAGTCAGCTCACAGAAGCCACCGATTTCCACAGAAACCTTCTGGAAAATTTTCCGGAAATCCATCTGTAAAAATCTGTGAGAAAAATCACCGCCGTTGGCCCCAAATTACTACTGCGCTCTTTAAAACCGATTTCTGTGAAAAAATCTGCCTTGCTTTATTCTTTTCTGGCTAAAATGGTCCCACCCACCGGCGACACGCCCCACAAAGAACTTTCCGAGCAAAAAGCGTATCCAACGCAGCCAGAAGCCGAAACCGCTTTTGAAAAAGCCAAAGACCGCTTGCTGCATCCGCAGCAGTGGGCCGGACTGACGGGCAATTTCGGTGCTGCTTTCCAGCCGTTTCGTGCCGATTGCTCCGAAATTTCCGGAAAAGTGGCGGTGGGCGATTCTCTCAAAATCGACATTCCGCTGCCCGGCGACAACTACGACTGGGTGAAAATTGAAGCGCTGGAAGAAATTTCCGGAAATGAGGAACAAATCATCGGCCTGCGCGTCCGCCCAACCGAAGACCTGCAAGAGCCCGGTCATGAAACGGCGCATTTTTTCAGCCGCGAAGCGACTTCTACCTGGATTTTGCACCGGCACGGCAAGACACTTACCGCTCATTACTTTGGCCGCGGCGAAGTGCCCAACGAAGAAGGCGAAAGCTTCTGGAAAGAGCTGCGCGACACGGTAATTGCCTGGGCGGGCGTGGCCGGTTTTTCAGATTTGCAATGGCAGCGGCTGCTTCAGGGATTGCTGGCAGCGGAAGACGCCTCTGAATAAGCAAAAAGAACCAACGGCAGCGTCTATACCGTCGACTGCATGCTTTCTTGCAGGTGGTATGGATCTACGCTGCGCGTTTTGGGCTGCATGCCATGTGCCTCCGTGCCTGCGCTACTGCGCAAAGGATCTTTACAGTAGCCCTCTCAGTAGACGCAGGGCCAAATATCCAAACCGCCTCACAGACGCTTTTCCGGACAGGATTACTCTTCCATAAAGGTCTTTTGGCGCACCTGACACTTGAAATGAACAGCGCCCTTTAGTTGCAACCGGTCCATACCGGAATGGTCGGCAGCATCCGGCGGGATCCCAGCATCAAAACCATGCGTTTTGTAATAATCCGCTGTCTTAAACGTAAAAAATCCCAGCAGCCGCTCGCCGACTGCAAACCGGGGCGGATTATTCAGGACGAGGGCCTGCCCGGTATTCTCTACATATACATTATCCACTAGCACGGTGTCTGTCAGCGCGTTTTTATAGATGAACTGTTTGTGGGTGTCTTCCCAATACCCGCTCTGAAAACCGTTTTTTTCCAACAGCAGCTGAAAGGAAAAGCCGCCAAATACCCAGAGGCCCATTTTGATGTGGATCGTGTCGCCGCTGAGAAAGCAATCGCAGCCGCTGGTTATCGGTCCTTCCGCCCCGGCTCTGAAATCGGGGTTGGGTTTTCCGTTTACCGTCTGCTCCAGGGCATAGCGGCTTCGGTTGTCCCGGTAGCTTTGCGCCCTGATTTTTTCATAGGCAATGGCTTCTTTCTGTTCCTTTTCCGACACCCCGGCCACAAACGCGCTGCCGTCTTCCATACGTTGCAGCTTTTCTTTGTTGTGCTGGTCGGTCAGCGAGTCGAGGCGCTTTTCATGGGCCGTCAGCTGTTCAAAAGACGCCAATTCCGGAATCCGGCCCCTGCTGTAAGGCGTCGGAGATTGCTGCTGCGCAGGGGCCGCACCCCAGCCGCTACAGAAAAGGCCCGTCAGTAAAATTTGTTTCAAACCGGCGCGGAACGTCATGACGAAAACCAAAACTCTTTTAGGGTTGGAGAAATTCCATTTTTCACTTTAAAAGCGCAGCCAACACACGGCCGTTAATCTTCGTCCCGGCTTTTGAGGTAGTCGATAAAATCGTTCTGGTAGTCTTCAATCGTCTCTTTTTTAATCTCCGGCCATTTGGCCTCCGGCTGGCTCAGGGGCTTGGTTTGCTCCTCGCCGCTGAGGCCTGCCTGCACCGCCCACATGCCATGCAGATTGATCCACCGCGGATCGTAGGCCTCCTGATTGCCGCGCACAAAATCCACTGCCGCCTGCATGGTGCGTTCCAGTTTCGGCATATCACTGAAGGTGTATTTGTTGATCTTCGGGCCGTATTCCTGGTTTAGGATCGAGACGGCTTGCCGGGCGGTGTTGTCCATGCAGCGGTTGGCGTCGTAGCGGCCCCGCAGCTGGGCAACGTAAAACCAGAAAGCGGCCGTATCCTTATCGCCTTGCTGAAACAGCACCCGGGACAGCGCATAGAGCACCGGCGGATTGTATTCATTAGGGCGCGCCAGCACAGCTTCTGCCGCCGCTTTTTTCTTCTTTTTGTCGCCGCCTTCCAGGGTCTTGACGGTTTCATTTTGTTTTTCCACCGCAATCTCGCGGAAAATGCCTTTGGCTTTGATTTCCTGCGTGGCCGACGGCGAATTGCAGCCTGCCAGCAGACCGAATGTGAGCGTGGACCACAGAAGTGCTTTTTTCATGGTTTGGATGAAGATTTAGAGGCAAACAACTTTTGAAAGCACTGACCATTGAGAGGAAGTGGAAGCAGTGCCGGAAATGGACAGCATTTGTGGACTTCGGTGAGCGCCCTGTGCGCGCGCCGTTTCCTGTATTTCACTTCAAAAGGTAATTCGGGAATCAGATAGCAATATCCGGTCCAGCAATGCTTTTAGCAGCGGTTTTGCCATGAAATCCGCACCACCGTCTGGGCGTTTTCCCGCACCTTAAACCGTTCATCAGGCCGCAGCCCCACCACCCAGGCAATGCGCGCGCCGGATTGCACTACCCACACTTTTTCTTTCTGCGCCAGCGATAATTTTTGATCGGTGAGGAAGCGCGCTACCTTTTTCTTTTTGCCCTTCATACCTATGGGGTAAAAATAATCGCCGGCCTTCCAGCGGCGCAGCACCAGGGGCCATTCCAGCCGGTCGGGATTCAGCAAGGTGGTTTCCGGCATAGTAAGGAGATTTTCCGGCGCAGGAATGGTGGCAATCTGAAGGGCGCCTTCCGGAAATGCAATCGTTTGCATGTCCTTCTCAACCAAGTACAAATCAGCGGTTGGTGCTTCCGCGTTTCTTTCCGTCAGCACCAGAAAATCGCGGTGGCGCAGGAGCCGGTGCGAAGCACTGTCGATATAGTGCCCTGATTGGGCCTTAAACAGCTTCCAAACATCGCCCAACATCGGCCCCGAAAAACCAAAGGGCTGCAACAGTTCATAGAGCAGCGCATCGGCGCTTTCGGTTTTTTGCCACAGGCGAACGGGCAGGTAAAAATCAGCACCGCGCGGCTCCAGCAGCTTTTTGCGCAGCTTCTCCACCGATTTTTGGTACAGCGGTTCGGCGCTCCCTACACGGGCAGCCGTTTGGGCAATGGCTTTCAAAGCGTTTGGATATTGGGACTCAATGGCCGGAACGATGTGGTGGCGCAAGGCATTGCGGGCATAATCGCTGCTTTGGTTGGAAGCGTCTTCCCGGAAAGAAATGTTGTTTTCAGCCGCGTAGTCCCAAATCTCTTTTTTGCTCAAAAAAAGCAGCGGGCGGATGATTTTTCCCTGCCGGGGCAAAATGCCGTGCAACCCGCGAATGCCAGTGCCGCGAAACAAATTCAGCAGCAGCGTTTCGGCGCTGTCGCCGGCATGGTGGGCGGTGGCGATAAGAGCCAGGCGATTGGCTTTCCGCACTTCTTCAAACCACGCGTAGCGCAGGTTGCGGGCGGCTTCCTGAATGCCCCACCCGTTTGGGCCGGCAATGCTTTGGGTATCGAAATCTTTCCGAAAAAAAGGGACGTTATGTGCCCTGGCCCAGCTTTCCACAAAGGCCGCATCGGTGTCGCTTTCGGCCCCGCGCAAATGAAAATTGCAGTGGGCAATGGCAAAAGGAATGCCCGATTGGTGGAGCAGCGTGGCCAGCGTCATGGAGTCTACCCCACCGCTCACCGCTGCCAAAACGGGCTGCGAAGCGTCGAGCCGAAGCTTTTCTTTCCAGAAATTTTTAAATGCTTTTTGAAGCGACTGCATGTTAATAATCCAGAATTTCGTCCAGCGCGCCGCGCAGCTCGTTGAACGAGTGGTTGTCGCCGGCTTTGCGGGCTGCGGCAAGACCTTCCTCATAAATTTTGGCCGCTGCGTCGGTTTCGCCGCTCCGCTCCAGCAGCTTGCCGAGGTGGTAGTAGGTGGCTACGTAGTCGGGGGCAGCCTGCCGGTTTTTCTCAAACAAATCTTTCGCCTGTGCGTCGTCGCCTTCTTTGATCCACTCCAGGGCCAGGGCGTGGGAAAGAAACGGATCGTTGGGCGTGGCTGCTAAAAACTGACGCAGGCGCGGAATACGGGGATTGTTCACAGGGACAAAAATAGCGGCTGCGCCGCTAGGAGCGCTTTGTAAAGGAACAGCGATGAAGCGGGAAAGCGAAACAGCTAAAACCGGTAATGCCTTTTCCGGAACTACAACTTCACAGACGACCGCAGGCCTAAAAAGACAGCTGTTTTATTGTTTTGAATCATCGGGTTGATAACCTGCACATTGCCGCCGATCGAAAACCAGCTATTCGGCCAATATTGATAAAACGTTTCCAGTCCGATCTCGTCGCGCAGGGTGATGCCCACAGCCTGAGCCTTTTGCGCAAGAATGGGGCTGAGCGAATAGTTATACAAGCCAATACCCCAACGGTCCTGCGCCCGGTTTGGGAAAAAACTGCTGCCGCCGAGGCCCACAAAAAAGCTCCAGTCCAGCGGGTTGGGGTTGCCGTCTGAAAAAGCGATCTGCCCGAAAAGGCCCCAGCCGTTGGTTGCGTCCACTTGCTTAAGGGTCTGATTGAAACTGTAACTGGCGTAATACCGGAAATCCTTATCGGTCAGCGGCACCGGAACCGGCGGGTTGATGTCGCCAAGGTTATACAGATTTTTGCCCGACTGCGTACTAAACGCAACGCGAACGGCATGACTGCCCGGAAGCCCGCCGATGTTTACGTTGGCGGAAGGGGAAGCAGAAAGGACAATTCCTTCCCGAAACGGTGCCTCCAGTCCGGTTTTGCGCACAGCACTCACCGGGTCATAGGCCATGAAGGTCCACCGAAGCTTTTTTCCGGAAATCGTGGATACAGCGCCCAGAATATAAGGCGGTGTAATGCCGGACACCGGCGCCGCGAGTCCTACGCTCCAAAAAGCATCCAGTCCCGCGCCGCCACTGAAAGGCGTGCCGGCAGCCAAATCCACCATATTGATTTTACCCAGCAACACCTGACGGCCCGGCTTTGGGGCAAAAGCCAGGTAGGCGCTGCTGATATCGAAGCGCTCCCCTTCCCGGAATCCCGGAAAAGTAATGGCGGTATTTTTCGGAATGAGGGTTCGCCCGGAGTTGTGAAGGGCCTCGCCAAAATTGTGTTCGGCTTTGGTCACGAGCGTCCACTTCGAAAGCCCCAGCGCCCGGCCTTTGAGCTTTACCTCCAGTTGCGCTTTTCCGTTGAAAACACTTTTCGGATCGCCTTCTCCGGAAACGAAGTTGTGGTTAAACACCGTCACCCGTGGCCTTATAAGAAGACCGCCTTCTTCAAGGCGGTCTCTCACTCCGTTCCAGTTTCCGGAAAGATATTTCCGGGAAGGTGTTTCCTGTGCGTGTGCGTTCCCAGCTGCCAGGGCGGCGAGGAGCACGATCAGGTGTTTTTTCATTTTTTCGCTTTGGAATACACCGATTTACCGTTCTTAATGGTTTCCTGAATCTGAATGCCGTTGATTTGAAGCGGGTCGATCTTCAAAGGATTTTTATCCAGAATCACGAAGTCGGCTACTTTTCCTTCTTTGATACTGCCTTTGGTGTCTTCTTCAAAATACTGCTTCGCACCCCAGATCGTCAGTGCCTGAAGGCCTTCGTAGGGCGACACCCGCTGATCGGGGCCGAGGACATAGCC
>JAEVZP010000049.1 GCA_023392185.1 Bacteroidota bacterium | reverse complement strand
CATCAGCAAATGATGACAGCGACTGTGTCACCCTGAGCTTGTCGAAGGGCCCCAAACTGCTATTGGTTTAGTGCGTATCAGGCTATAACTGATTGAAAACCAGACATCCTAAAACGAGATTCACGTTAAGTAGTAAGTAGGAAGTAGTAAGTAGGAAGTAGGAAGTAGGAAGTAGTAAGACGAAAGAAACCGATTCCTACAGAGACGCCCGGCCCGGGTGTCTCCAACCCGTGTGTCTGAAAAAAATGTTTCGGTTGCAGGCGCGGCCTGCACAATACCGCGACGTTCCGCAAGGCAGGACGCCGAACCAAAAGCGTCCGTTTTCCGGAAATTCTATCCTTCTAAAATCTCACAGACGCCTCTCTTTACCCGGCTACCGGTTTAAAGCCGGCTACTTTTTCCTCATAATCGTGCCGCGCCTGCCGGAAAGTAGCATACCGGGCTTGCTGGAACAGGACGTACGCCGCTGAAAGGCCCAACAAAACCGGCAACGGCACGTGCTCGCTTAACGGTATAAAAACAAAGTATATACTGGGCAGAAAAAGACTGCTATACCAACTGCTCTGCGCGGCCCGCATAAAAACATGACTCCGTTTGGGGAAACGGCGTATCTGAATGATATCTATTACAGCAAAGGCCAGGAAAGCGATCCATGCTGCCGGGGCATAGGAAAGATTTCCGGTGAGCTGTTGCCAGAGGGGAAAAGTCAGCAGGGTCACAATATAGAAAAGCAAAGGCGCCAGCAGCACCAGCCCCAGCGTGCGGGCATCGCCAAAACCTGCGGCCAGCGATTTCCGGAAATACCGGCTGTAGTGGCGCTGCAAGCCTTCTTCATAGTTTTTCACCAGCGGATAAAAACCGGCAACGCCAAACTGCCGGTGCGCTTCTTCCATTCTTTTTTCCAGCGGCCAGTCGGGATGCTGCGCGCTCAGCTCTTCTACCTTGCAGGCAAAATGGTCGAGGATTTCGAGCAGCAGCGCCGGCTCGCCAAAACCTTTGCGGGAAATAAATGCACACAAAGTTTGCAGCTCGCTTTCGGAGAGTTCAGGCTTTTTGAGGTCCATAATCGTTGAGCAGGTTTTGAAGGATCGCGACCGATTCGCGCAGGGAGGCTAATACTTCTTCGGAGGCGGTTTGCTTCGGCGCGGCAATGCGGTAATATTTACGCTGCCGCCCGCTTACGGTTTCAGTTTCGGTTTGCAGCAGGCCGTCGGCCAGCAGCTTGTGCAGCGCCGGGTACAGGGCGGCTTCCGTCAGCGACAACCGACCGCCGGTTTTTTCCCGCACCGCCTGGGTCATTTCATAGCCATACATGCGACCGTTTTCGGAAAGCAGCTTCAGGATAATACCCGTCAGGCTGCCTTGCAAAAGCTTTTGAGAAACGTTCTGCGCTGCCATACCTCACGAATTTAGGTATTGGAGATCAAAACATTCTAAAAAAAATTTCTACCCCTACCTTCGCCGCCTTCTTTGAGGCTGCTTTTTGGGAAGGGAACCCTTTATTTCCGGAAATCCAATGCGCCAAATCTCTTGGATCTTCCAAACAAACTGCCCCAATTTTAAATGCCGGTACAGGTTCTTGCTTTTTGAATCTCTGAATCCTGAATTTTGATTTTTGAACCCCGGGCCTTGACTTTTGGCTTCTGAATTTTGATTTCTGGTCTCTACCCCATGTCTTCTGCCACGCACGTAAAAGTTCTGATTATCGGTGCCGGTCCTGCCGGTTGCGGAACGTCTTTTTTTCTGTCTAAAAACGGCATTCCACATACCCTTCTGGAAAAAGCCAGTTTTCCGCGCGACAAAGTGTGCGGCGATGCCATCAGCGGCAAGTCGTGCTACGTGCTGCGCACCGCCCACGCGCCGTGGCTCCACGAGATTTTCCGGGAAACAGAGCAGTTTTTGCCTTCGCGCGGCATTCAGTTTGTGGCCCCCAACGGCAAGGCGCTCGACATCCGCTACCCCGATGCGTTGCGGCCTGGCGAAGCAGCACCCGGTTTCACGGTTTCACGGCTGCGCTTTGATGATTTTTTGTTCAGCAAGCTGGATCCGCAATTTGCTGATGTGCAACAGGGCGTTTCCATCAAATCGGTTTCGCGGGAAGGCGGTGTGAATCAAGTGGTTTATCAGCAGGACGGGGTCGAAAAAACCATTACCGCCGATATTATTGTGGGTGCCGACGGCGATAAAAGTGTTGTTCGCAAGGCATTTATGGGGCAAAATGAAGTCCGGAAAACCGACTCGGTGGGCCTGCGCGCATACTATACCGGCGTGACGGGAATGCACGAGTCCGACTTCATTGAACTGCATTTTATTAAAGAAGCCTTGCCGGGGTATTTGTGGGTTTTTCCCTTGCCGGAAGGCCGCTGCAACGTCGGAATCGGGATGCTTTCGGCGCGGGTGCGGGATAAAAAGCTGAACCTGCGCGAGGTGTTTCAGAATGCGCTGCAAACCAATCCGGCGCTTAAAAAGCGGTTTCAGAACGCCCAGCTGGAAGGCAAAATCCTGGGTTGGGGACTGCCCATGGCCACCACGCAGGAACCCGTTTCCGGCGACGGCTTTCTGCTTACCGGCGACGCGGCCGCACTGATTGATGCGTTTTCCGGAGAAGGCGTGGGGAATGCGCTTTACAGCGGGATGCTGGCCGCCGGTGCCATTGAAAAAGCCCTGGCTGCGGGTCGTACGGATGCCGCGTTTTTAAAGGCCGAATATGATGCCGTTTTGTACCGCCGCCTCGGCGATGAAATCCGCATCAGCGCCACGCTGCAAAAGCTGTGCAACTACCCGTGGTTGTTCAATTTTGTAGTCAACAAAGCGGAAAAAAGTCCCGAGCTGCGCAACACTATTTCCGGAATGTTCTCCGACCTCGACCTGCGTGACAAGCTGCGCAAGCCGTCATTTTATTTCAATATTCTGTTTAACCGGTAAGGGCTGCCGGGAAGGCCAATAGCCTCCCGATTTCCGGAAAATCTTCCGACCTGACGGGTGGAGCGCATAGCTCACAGATGTCCCTCTGGCTGAAAGAGAACACAAATTTTCCGGAAATGGAGCTTTCTATATTCGTTATAGCGCTTTGGTTGTTGCCTCCACTTCCACCAAAAATCTTCCCGAATGTGCTTGAGACTGCCCAGCCGTTGTCTTTTGTTTTGTCACCCTGCCGAAAGGCAGGGTCTTCTTTTTAGGGGTTTTCTTTTCAGTGAGATTTCGCCTTTGAGCGGAATGACAAAACAAGGGGTGAATCCTGTTGGTATATTTTCTGGACGCATCCTGCACTTCAATGCCAACTTCGTACATAGCAGGCGCAGCCGTCTTGGATGCTTTTTGACCGATTAAGCGGTATCATACGGACCTGACAGGTCATGGACACAAGCCCGCAGCGGCCTATCAGGATTGAAGAGAACCCCAAATTTTCCGGAAATCGCGATGCATGCGTTGTTTTTCTTACCTCAATCCTACAACGCTACAATTCGCTCTACGCGCACCTGTCCTTCTACCTCGGTGCGCAGCAGATACACGCCGGGGCGCAGTTGGAGCGGCAGGTCGAGTATGGTTTGGAAAACGGTATTGACCACTTCCTTCCGGAACAACACTTTTCCGGAAATATCCGTGATTTGCAGCCTGAGCTGTTCGCCGACGGGCGCGCTGTATTGCAACTGAAAGCGCCCGTCTGGTGCCGGGTTGGGATAGACGGTCCAGGTTTTTTCCGGAAGCCAGAGGAGGCGCTCTACCCTGCTCCGGAAACGCAGTCCGCTTTCCCGGCCGATCCACTGCACCTGATACAGCACCGTGTCACCGGGCGCTGCCGGCGGCATGTCCTCTGCAATGTAGGTGACCGGTGTGGAAAAATGGCGGGCTCTGTTTTCGTAGATTTTCTCGAACGGCGTTTTTCCGGCCACCGACCGGTAGATCTCATACCGGCTGATGCGGGCATCCTCGCGGGATTCAATTTTTAAGGAAACGGCTGTCGGCGTCTTGCGGGTTGCGCTGAAAGTCAGTGTGCGGTTTAGGGTTGGATAGGAATAAGGGTTTGCACCAGCCGCAAACCATATCTCGCCTGTCTGCGACATGTCATACCGGGCGATATAGCCGCTGTCGTAGGGAATCCAGGCAATCCGTGTATAAGGTGTAAATGCGTAGTTGCCGTCGCGGTTGTTGGCCAGCGAGTCGTCTTCTTCCGCCTTATTTTCACCGCTGTAGGTGAGTATTCCCAGGCGGTAGGCATCCGGCGCAGTTGGGCAGCCGTCGCAAGCGGTGTCAGCCAGCATTTGAAGCACATCTTTTTCAGCAATATAAAAATCCGTTGCGACCGGTCCGGAAAGCGGCTTTTGTGTCTCAACGACAAAGCTGCGGGGCAGATAGCGCTGTTGGACAAAAGCATCCACAATCCTTTCAAAGCCATAATCTTCTACCTGTGTGGCGCCCAGATCCTGACTGTTGTTGCGGATGCGGGCCATCAGCGCGCCGTTTTTCCGGAAATCCACTACCTGCTGCACAGCACTTATGGTTTTTTCAACCAGGGCAGTCCTTCCGCTGAAGACCGGTCCTTCGGCATCGTAGATATAGATGTCGTCCACGGCGAGGCCTTCGCGCTGCTCCAGTGGGTCCGCCTGCATCCCAAAGCGCATTCGGATTGGGCCATGCGCCCAGGTGGGCAGCCCTATAGTAGAGACGCGCCAGCGGTATTGGCCGCTGCCCGTCCAGGCGCGGTGTTGCAGACTGTCATACCAGTTAAAGCCTTCTACTGAAAGGCCCAGCCGGGTCCAGGTTTGGCCGTCATCGCTCCATTCCAGCCACGCGCCGTCGCAGAAGGCGTTGCCGCAGTTTTCAAAATCATAGGCAAGGCTGAAGCTGAGCTGCGGCTTCGCCATCCCACTCAGGTCAAAGCAGGGTGAATAGAGATAGGATTTTTCTTTGGGAAGATATCCCTGTTCCAGGCCTGTTTTCCACGCCATAACGCCGCTCGCAGCCTGTTTGATGTTTGGGCTTTGGGGGGTTCCCCGCTTCCAGGAGCTGTTGTTACCTTCGGCATACCAGCCGTTGCTGCCGGCTTCAAAGTTTTCGAGGTACGGGAAGGTGGCAATCAGCCGTTGCTGCCGGAAAACAAAGCCCAGCATGCTGTCGTTCGGTGCATAAGCATCCGGAGCATAGTGCACCCAGACGTCCAGCCGGTGCGGCTCATAATCCCGGATTTGGAGGCTTTGCCGGAACGAATACCGCAGGGTGTCTTTAGGGCCGAAAAAAGCAATGGTATCGGTGAAAACCGGTCCGCTGTCCAGCCGGTAGGAAACCGGAACCTGGTACTGGGGTTGGTAGGTGCCATTGGCAATTGTAATCGTCAGATGTGCGTCTGGTTGCAGCCCGCAACTGCTTTCGCCAGGCGTGTCGATGGACAGCAGGGCAATATCATTCCCAAGGGTATAGAGCCGGAAATTGTCCAGGGTATAACCGGTTCCGTAATCGGCGGCGGCAATAACGGTGGTGTCTTTTTGACGGAATGAAAAAGCCGTACTGCTACTCAACTGCTGACCGCTGGCCCGCAACACATCGGTTACGGAAAGCGAGCCACTGTTGCGCCGGACTCCCTTCGGGTCTGAAGTATCGAAAGCATAGAGCACCACCCACGGATCGGTATCGGTGCCGCGCACCCATACGCCGTTGCTGTCGGGATACTGGGAAGCGCCGTGCAACATAAAGTCAAATTCTGCCCGCACTTCAGTGTGTGCAATATCGTACCCGGTCAGATTAAAGGTGCCTTCAAAATAATGGGTTGAGCTTCGGAAAAACCGGTCTGCATCGAGGCTAACCGACCGGTCTCCCAGGATAAGAATAGTGGTGTCCACAAAGGTGCGC
>JAEVZP010000051.1 GCA_023392185.1 Bacteroidota bacterium | reverse complement strand
GCACCGGAATTGACGACCAGGTGGCCAATATCGTAACCGCGCAATTGCTGTTTCTGGAAAGCGTGGACCGCACCCGCGATGTGCAGATGTACCTGAACTCACCCGGTGGCTCGGTGTATGCCGGCCTCGGTATCTACGACACGATGCAGGTGATTAATCCCGACGTGAGCACCATTTGCACGGGCATTGCAGCCTCTATGGGCGCAGTGCTAATGTGTGCCGGTGCGGAAGGCAAGCGCACGGCCCTGCGCCACAGCCGGATTATGCTTCACCAGCCGTCGTCGGCAATTGGCGGGCAAGCCACTGATATTGAAATCACTGTGAAGGAAATCCAGCGGGTCAAGAAAAACCTGTACACCGTTATCTCCGAGCACACCGGTCAGCCGTATGAAAAAGTGGCCGCCGACTGCGACCGCGATTACTGGATGATTGCCGAAGAAGCAAAGGAATACGGCCTGGTGGACGAGGTGCTGGGTGTAAATCCCAAAAAAGTAAAGGCGAAAAAGGAAGAAGAAGCTTCCTAAGCATCCTTTTTTCCGGAAATCATTCTCTTTAAAATTCAAAGAAATAAAAGCAAAATGCTGAACGATAAATATCTGCACCTGCCGTTCCGTCAGGATGAAGACGGCGACGATGACGACCGCACACCGGATGAAGAAAACCTGCCTGCTGCCGAGCCGCAACACCCGCTTTCGATGTGGGCGAAGCGCTCCGACGAGCTGTTTTTTGAAAAGCGGGCGGTGTATCTCTGGGGCGCGGTAGAAGACAAATCTGCCAAAGACATCGTGAACCGCCTCTTGTTGCTGGACGCCGACAAGCCGGGTGAGGAAATCAAATTCTTTATCAACTCGCCGGGTGGCGTGGTGACGAGCGGCATGGTGATCTACGACGTGATGCAGATGATTCAATCGCCGGTGCGCACGATTTGCATGGGTCTGGCGGCGTCTATGGGGTCTATCCTGCTGGCGGGCGGCACCAAAGGCAAGCGCGCCATTTTCCCGCACGGCGAGGTGATGATCCACCAGCCATCCCTGGGCGGCTACATGCGCGGCGTAAGCGCTGATCTGGAAATCCAGGCCATTCAGATTAAAAAGACGAAGGAAATGGGCGCTAAAATCCTGAGCGAAGCCACCGGGCAGCCGTTTGACCGCGTGCTCCGCGACCTGGAGCGCGACTATTGGATGGATGCCGAGGAAAGCCTCAAATACGGTATCGTAGACGAGATTCTGGACAAGATGCCGTAACGCCCTCCGACTTGTCAAGTCCTCGGACAGCGGGTTGGTAGACTTGACAAGTCTAAATTTTATTTCCAGCCAGGAATTCCAATTTCAGATGCACATTCTGAAGTTGGAATTCCTTTTTTTGTTCCAGACTTGTCAAGTCTATCGGTTAAATGTCCGTGGACTTGACAAGTCGCGGGTATTCTTAATCTTCCCAATCCGGCTGAAAGCTGTAGTACCGGGCCTGGTTGAGTAGAAATTGGATAAACGCATCTTTTCCGCCATAAAGCCGGTAGAGTCGTTCGCGGGGCAGCAGCGTTGGCTTATCACTGAAAGACGCTTTAAAAGAAGCGTGCGGCGCATCCCGGAAATCTTCGGACGGGTTGTGGTGCGTCTGATTGGTCAGAGTGTACCCGATCACCCAGCGCAACTGGTCTTCATTCAAAACAGGTTTTTTCTTAAACGCCCTGTGAAATAAAGCGCCGTTGGTACCGTGGCGCAATTGCAGTGTTCTGGCAAAGGCGATAAAGAAATTGGTGAACGCCCGGTCCGCGGTTTTGGGCTCGGTTTGTTCGCGAATGCGAACGACTGCGTGAAAATGGTTGCTTAAAAGGTTGTAGGCCCACGTTTCAGCAATTGGCTCAATGTATTTTTTCCAGCGAAGCACAAAAGATTTATAGTCGTCATCTGCTAAAAAAACGCGTTGGCTGTTATTGCCTCGGTTGTAGATATGGTAGAATTTTCCGGGCTCCATAGCTACAAAATAAATCGTGTCTCCGACTTGTCAAGTCCTCGGACATTTTGAGGATAGACTTGACAAGTCTTATGAAAATTACGCGCGTCCTTTAGACTCGTTAAGTCTTATGGGAATTATGCGTTTTGTTTTTTAGACTTGTCAAGTCCTCGGATAAATTGTGGGTCGACTTGACAAGTCTAAAAGTATTTGGCGGTTTTTTCTCCAGACTTGTCAAGTCGACCGGTGTTTCCTCCGTGGACTTGACAAGTCACGCGGGGAGCAACTTCCGGTCCCGAATTTTGTTTTTATAATCCATGCTTCAATCGCACAGCTGTCTGGTCCTGCGTTCTATCAAATTCGGCGAAACCAGCCTGATTACCACCGCTTTTACGCGCAATAAAGGCGTGCAAACCTTTATCCTGAAAGGGGTGCGCAAAGGCACCAAAACGCGCAGCAGCCGTGCCGGATTATTGCAGCCCGCTTCGCAACTGAATGTGGTGGCATACGACCGGCCGGGCCAGAACATGCACCTGGTGCGCGAGTTTGAGCCGGCTTTTCTCTACCAAACTATTACCGAGGAAGTCGTCAAAAACAGCATTGCGCTTTTTGTAATCGAGATTTTGCTGCGCCTCTTGCCGCCCGATGCGCCCGCGCCGGAAGTCTTTGACTTCGCGACCGCTTTTTTGCAGGATACCGACCGCCTGCCCGCCGATTTCTGTGCTCACCTGCCGCTGTTTTTTCTGATTCGCTGCGGCGAGCTGATGGGCTATTCGGTTTCCGGAAATTACAGCCCCGAAACGCCCTATCTGGACCTTGCCGAAGGCGGCTTTTCGCCGAACCCGCCCTTTGAAGGCACCCCGCTTTCCGGTGACGATGTAAAGCTGATGAACGTGTTCCTCACCGCCCGCAGCCTGCCCGACATCGTGACCGTGATGGCGCCGCCCGATGCCCGGCAGCGGGTGCTGGATTGGTACATCGCCTTTCTGCAACGCCACACCGACCATTTGGGAAATATTCGCTCGCTGGATGTGTTGCGGAGTATTTTGCACTAAACACTAAAGGAAAGCAACTTTTTACAGCGCATCTATCTGCTCCAAAAAGTCTTCAACCGATATGTTCAGATAGCCTAGTAACTGCTTGATAATCCTGGGAGGCACCGGCTCAATATGGGTTTGTAAAACAAGCGGCCGAAATAAGTCTGCGCGGCTCCAAATTTCGTGACCACCTGTTGTTCTGATAGTTTTGCAACCTTGGCTTGACAACCATTTCCGGAATTTCCTCAAAGGAATGTTCTTGATATTGGCCATGTCACGCTTGTTGCTTTCTTTAGGCTACCGCCGGAATGGCAATGTCAAAATGGGTAGCACTATATTGTTTGTGGTTCACGATTTCGCGGAGTTGCTCGTTTGTGGCAATCTGCTCGCTTATAGGTGGAACTTCAAACTTTTTCTTTTTTTGCTGCCAGCCCAGTCGTTTTAGTTCGGCTGTAAATGTGTCTTTATTCAGCGTATATCTAAAAAATTCTGACAAACATACCTTTAAAGAGTCTTTTGCTTCTTGCTCGCTGTTTCCATAACCGGTAACGTCTAAAGCCGGAACGTAAGCATAGTAAATCTCTTCTTCAATAAAAACCAAAACCTGGAGATTCACCGTAACAGTGTGCTGTTCATTCCACCATTCACCGGAAAGATTATCCATGTTCATATCTCCCAAAATTAGCTCAAAATCCGGTTTAGAATAACACAATAAAAAAGAGCAGAAACTCCTTTCGGTCCCTGCTCTTTTGTCTTTTATCTATCGTCTTTTGTCTCCTACAGTCCCACCATCAGCGGCATCAACAGCATCAGCAAATCCTCGCCTTCGGCTTCTTCGGAAGGGCGGAAAATGCCGGCGCGCGTCGGGGTGCTCAGCTCCAGGATGATTTCCTCGCCTTCCATGTTCTGAATCATCTCGTACATCAGCTTGGCGTTGAAAGCGATTTTCATGTCCTCGCCGTTGTAGGAACACGGCAGCGTCTCTTTGCCTTCGTAAGAAAAATCCACATCCTGGGCCGAGAGTTGCAGCGAATTTCCGGCAATATCGAGCAAGACCTGATTGGTGGTTTTGTTGGCAAAGATGCCCACGCGGCGCAAGGCCGAGGCAAACGCCCCGCGGTCAATGGCCAGTTTATACGGGTTGTCTTTCGGGATAACGGCTTTGTAATCCGGGAAACGCGCGTCAATCAGGCGGCAGGAAAGAGCCAGCTTTTCGGTGCTTACAAACAGGTGCGACTCGTTAAACGAAATCTGAAGCTGCGTTTCGTCGGCGGGCAGCACGGTGCGCAGTTGCTGAAGTGGCTTTTTGGGCACCACAAAACCGGCCTGCTGCGGGGCCGCGCCGTCGGCGCGGCCATATTTTACGAGGCGGTGCGCGTCGGTAGCCACAAACGTGACACCGTCTTTGCCCAGCTCAAAATACACACCGGTCATCGCCGGGCGCAGGGTGTCGGCAGAAACGGCAAAAAGGGATTTGTTGATGCTTTCAATCAGGGCAATGGCCGGCATCGTGAACGCTGTGGTGTCGGTCGCGGCGGGTTCTTTGGGAAAGTCGTCGGCCCGCTCACCGCCGATGCGGTATTTTCCGGAAACTTCCCCGAACCGGGCCTGCTAAAAACCGTTTTCAGGCTCCGGAAGACCCCTTAT
>JAEVZP010000050.1 GCA_023392185.1 Bacteroidota bacterium | reverse complement strand
CGGCCGCCCGCGCAGCGTCCAGCCTGGCGCGGTCCCGGGTGTGGTAATACAAAAGCATTTTGCCGATCAGCGGGTCAATCGCCGCCTCGCCGGCCAGCGACTGGTCAAAGTATTTTTCGGCATTTTTCCAGTCTTTGAGCTCCAGGTAGCAGTAGCCGATATTGCTCAGAATGCCGGCCCGGCCTTCGGTGTCGCCCGTCGACAGTTTTTTGTAAATATCCAGGTAGTCGTAAAGGGCTTCGCTGAAAGCGCCGGTCATTTGCCGCGCGTTGCCCCGAATGGTTAGCAGTTGCAGTGTGTGGGCTCCGTCGGGCTGGGCGGTGAGCGCTTTGGTGGCGTGCCGGATTGCAACCGGGTAATCTTTTTCTTTATAATAAGCCAGGTCGGCGCGCAGGGCGTTGAGGGCATAGTCGTTGGGCAAAGCTGCGAGGCCGTTTTGGACCGCTGTTATGGCTTCCCGGTTGTTATCCAGCTCCTTGTACGTGGAAGTCAGGTTGATATAGAATTTGGGCTCGTCCTGTTTCAAGGTCAGCGCTTTGCGGTATTGGTCAATCGCTTCTTTGTAATTCTTCTCTTCCCGGTAGAGGTTGCCGAGGTTGTAGTAGAAGGTGGAATTTTCCGGATTGGCGGCAATGGCTTTGCGGTAATAGAAAAGCGCACTGTCGCGGGTTTCGGGGTTAGTGGCAAAGATGCCGGCCATATTGGAGTAGGCCTTGTCTTTTTCTTTGGAATCGGTGCGCAGCAGGCGATGATAAGCTGCAAGCGCCTGGTCGATTTCGTTGCGATCGGTGTAGAGCACGCCCATGTCGAGCAACACATCCGGGTCGTCGGGACTGAGGCGGGCTGCCGCTTCGAGGTCTTTCTGCGCCGGCAAAAACTCTTTTTTATGGCGATAGGCCTGTGCGCGTTTAAAGTACAACTCGCCGGAAGCCGCGTTGTTCCGGATACCTTCGGTAGTGGTGGCAATGGCTTCGGGATAGCGCTCCAGCTTGATCAGCGCCTCTGCTTTGTTGAAATAATACGAATAATAAGGGCTGCCCTCAATTGCCTGGTCGAAATACGATAAGGCTTTTTCGGGTTGGTCCAGTCCCATATAAGCGGTGCCGATATAGAAGTAGGTATCGTAAAGGCTGAATTCAGCCTCCGGGTCTTCCAGCGCTTTTTCCAGTGCCGGAATGGCGGCGTTATAGTTTTTGGTGATGAAATAATTATACCCCAGGTTGTAGCGCGCTGATGCGTCGTCCGGATCTTCTTCCAGCGCCTTCAGCAGGTATTTTTCGCCTTCTTTGTATTGTTTGAGGTCGGTGTAGCTGCTGCCAAGCACCCGGTAAAACTGTCCGTACTTTTCGGGCGGCACGTTTTTCAGCGCTTCCTGTGCCACCCGAATGGCCTCCCGTTGCCGGCCGGTGGTGTTGTACATCCAGGTGATGTTGAAATAACCGCGGCTGTTCTGCGGATAAGCTTTCAGCAACTGCCGGTAATAGAAAATGGCAGAGTCGTATTCCTTTGCCTCCATAAATTCATAGGCTTTGGTTTCCAGCCCGGCCACATCCATTTTCAGCGATGCTACTTTGGCGGGCGGCACTTTCTGATACGCGGCGTCTATTTTTTGGAGCAGCGCATCCGTAGCCTTGTAAAATCCGCCTTCGCCAAAATCTTTCCGGAAAGCCGTTTGCCAGGGGTTGGTATTTTTAGGGAGATACGGACTGTTGGCCGGACCGGATAAAAGCAGGTTTTCGCCGGTCTGCGGGTCGAAAAGCAGCAGCACATGGTTGCGCAGGCGGTTGGTAGCCTCGCCCAAAACCGAAGCGATATAATGCTCCGGCACCGCACCGATAACCATGCCTTCCGGCAGGGCCTGCAGGGCGGTGCGCGTGCCGTAGTCGGCTTCGAGCCGCCCGATTCGCTGGTTCAGCGCCTGGGTTTCTTCCGCATTCAGCAAAAAATTGGGTACGTAGCCAAAACCAAGGTTGAAAGTGGGCTCTGCTTCCACCACGGCGACTGCCATGGGCGGCCCTTCGTCTTCCAGCGTTTTGACCGGTCTGGCGCCCATCTTTTGGACAAAATGGTCCTCTAGTTTTTGAAGCGTCCGCTCCCGGCTGTCGCTCGCGTCGCTCCAGATCAGAATCAGATAGCGGTCTTTATAAAGCATCCGTCGGTTGGCTCTTTCCACCACGCCTTTGCGGGCCAGCTGCGCGAGCGTCGATTCTTTTTCATACTGATAGACGACCAGGCCGGCATCCTGGTATTTTTTCTTTGGATTGACGTAGCCTTCATAATACACCGCATCCAGCAAAGTGGGTTCTATGTCTGGCAGCTTGCGGGTGAAATACCGCATGGCAGCAGGGTCTGTTATCACGCCTTTCGTTTTATCCAGGCCGGTTTTCTTTTTGAATTCCGGCGTGAATTTCCGGAGTTCCATCTCTTCAAAAAAAGACTCATTGAGGGCAAAACTTTCCGGAAAAGAAAGGCCTTTGGGCTGCGCCAGGACTTGCAGGCAAAGCAGGAGCAGGCAGAAGAAGAACGCGTATTTTTTCATGCAGAATGGAGGGTGGCTTAAACCTTTGGGGGCGCCAATAGAACGGCCCCTATTTTCCCATCGGACCGACCACCTTTCCGCGCGGTTCAAAAAGCGGGCCGTTTTTCGGAAAAGAAAGCTTTTTCTCCAAAAGCAGGCAGTGGCTATGGGCGTTTCAAACCACTTCCCGGATCCGTTCAGAAAGGCCTGGCGCGCATCATAACTTCCACATATTCAAGGAGGGAAAGCTTTTTGTAGGGCTACGTTTTTCCACACTTTTATGAAAAAGCTTTTGGTGCTGCTTTCATTCGGCAGCCTTCTCCTCCCCCAGGCAGCAGACGCACAACAACGCCGCGCCGCCGCGCCCGTCCGTCAAACTTCTTACGGCGGCTCTGCTTTTGGCAAGGGCGTTACCTTTCTGGACGTTGGCGTAGGCCTCGGCAGCTATCGCTACCGCAGTGCCGTGCCGCTGGGCATCACAATCGACCATGGCATTGCGCCGCAGTTCTCCCTCGGTTTGCAGGCCGACTTCTATCGTTTTAAGCGCTACAGCGGCCGGTATGGCTACACCTATACGCATATTCCCATAGCATTGCGCGGGGCTTACCACTTCACCAATCTGGGTAATTCCCGCGCCGACCTGTACCTGGGTGCGGCACTGGGCTATGTATGGTCGCGCTATACGACCGATGCGCCCAATGGCTGGAAATACGTGGATGACGACGCCTCAGAGCCCTATGCCGGTGTGTTTCTGGGCGGGCGTTATCTCCTCAGTCCGCAGGTAGGTTTGATGGCCGAACTGGGCTATGGCGTCTCTGTGGGAAAGGTGGGCGTAACCTTCCGCTTTTAGAGAAAAAACGACAATTATTTTCCGGAAAACCCCTTTGTTTTACAAGGTTTGCGGCCCTTTCAGCGATTGAAAGGGCCGCAGTGTTTTAAACCATCCGACCTGGTTTGCGGTCTTAGAAGTCTGCAAAAGCAATTCTTAAAAGCGTACAGCAGCATCGGCTGCGGCCTGATATTTGAAAAGGCTTACGCAATAAAAAACGTTCACTCTCAAAAAAGCATTCTTATGAAAAATCTTCTTTCTATGGCTGCTTTCACTGCAATCACTTTCAGTTTTGCGGCCTGCCAAAATGCAGCAGCAGATAAACAAGCTGCGCTTAACCCTGTAGATCCCCATCAGGCTATGCTTGTTGCTACCCAGCAGGCAACGATTGATTCTATGAAGATTGAGCTGACCCGCCAGCGGGTGGTAGATTCCATGGAAGCGGTTCAGGCCGTTGCGGTGGCTAATGCGACCAAAGAGGCCAAGGTGGCTGAACAAAAGGCCGTTGCTGCGAAAGCACCTGCAACCAAGCGTAAAACCAAGACCCGCCGCGCCGCTACACAAGCCAGCAGCGCAACCACTTATCATTCTAATGCTGGTTATGCGCCTGCTCCGGTGTATGAACCTGCACCGGCTCCTGCCAAAAAAGGCTGGAGTGCCAAGGCTAAAGGCGCAGTAATTGGTGCGGGAGCCGGAGCCGTTGGCGGTGCTATTATTAATAAACGCAACCGGGCCGCCGGTGCGGTTATCGGTGGTGTAGGCGGCGCAGCTGTAGGTACCGGTATCGGTGCGATCATCGACCACAAAAACGGTCGATAGGTAATTTTCACTACAATTTAAAAGCCCCGAAGCCTGCTTCGGGGCTTTTCGTTTTCGGTGGAATGGGGCATAAGCTGCCTGATTTAGAGACCAGCTCATCCGTCCACACCCGACTTTACTTCTGCTCCGGAAAAAGTTGAAAATGCACCTCAAAAATGAAGCGCATCAAGACCAAAAAATATTTTTTCAAACAATACGCTTAATTTACTCTTTGTTAAAAATGTTAGCTTATTTTTGTGCAAATTTTTTGCAAAAATGAAAAAAATCACTGCTCTTTTTCTTTTGGCCCTGTCCGCCTTGTCTTTTACTTCCTGCATTAAAAGCCATAGCTGTAAATGTCCTTCCGGCACCAGTGTTAGCGTATCGTCTAATGACGAGTCACGACTCAATCAAATGTGCATGGATCAGTCTAATGGACGCTGCACATACTGAAAACCAGTGGGGTACTGACCCTAAAAAGCCACTGCCGTTAGTCTGGCAGTGGCTTTTTTAGTGGAATTGATTTCCCAAAAGTGTTCCTGGAAACTTATTGGCCGGCATAAAATGTTTTAAATTATGGCACACTTGTTCCCCCTTGCTGTCAAGGTTCCCAGACCTTAAAAAGCTTTTTTCCGGAATTTTTCTTCTGCATGGCGCAACAGATTCAAGCAAGCAAGTGCCTGCAGTGTGGCAGCGTAAAAGCAGCGCAGCTGCAAACCAACTACTACCAATACGAAAGTTGCAGCACCTTTTTTCCCGACAGCGATGGTATCAGCATCTGCCGGCTTCCTCGTCGCAATCCGCAATTTTCAAAGGGCTCTCCAACTTTACTCCACAATCCTTAACCGCGCATAATTCAGCATAATCTTCTTCACACCATGCCCGCCTTCAAAAGCAATGGACGCAATCCGGTTTTGCGCGCCGCCTTCTAAGGTCTGGATAACCCCGAAGCCGAATTTCTGGTGTTCCACTTTCATTCCCACTTCCATTGCCGCCGGGTTGTCGGCTTTGAAATTGGCTGAGGGCACGTGCGCTTTGGCCGCCGATTTCTGCATTTGCTGCGCAATGGCTTTCAGCGAAGTTTTGCCTTCCGTTTCAGCTGCCGCCCGGCTGCCGCCCATCCGCCCGCCAAATGCGCCCATAGACCCGTTGGCCCGGTGCGCCGCGCCGGTAAAGGTTTTGTCTAAGTGGGCTTCCGGAATCTCGTCAATAAAGCGGCTCGGCTCGTTCTGAATCAGAGACCCAAAGCGGTAGCGCGAGTTGGCGTAGGTCACCCATAGCTTTTCCTTGGCCCGCGTCACGGCCACATAAAACAACCGGCGCTCTTCCTCCAGCTGCTCGCGGTCGTACAAACTCATCTGGCTTGGAAACAAATTCTCCTCCAGCCCTACCGAAAACACACACGGGAATTCCAGCCCCTTGGCCGCGTGAATGGTCATCAGCCGCACCACGTTCTGATCGGCGTCGTTGCTTTGGTCGGCGTCGGTGAGCAGCGTGATTTGTTGCAGATACGCGCCGAGAGTTTTGTCGCGCAGCTCGCCTTCGGCATCGGGCGTTTCGGTAAATTCCTTAATGGAGTTCAGCAGTTCCTGCACGTTCTCGTAGCGCGCCAGCCCTTCCACACTTTTATCGTTGTAGAGGTCCAGCACCAACCCGCTTTGCTTGCCAATGTGGAAGGCCACATCGTAGGCATTAGCGGCCCCCTCCCGACCTCCCCCGAGGGGGGAGGAGACAGAAGACG
>JAEVZP010000038.1 GCA_023392185.1 Bacteroidota bacterium | reverse complement strand
TTGATCGGATAGCCGAGGTTGGTCAGGTTGGTGTAGCGCGACGGACCACCGTCGGCGCTGAAGATGTCGAAGCCGCCCATGGTCACCCAGCCGTTGGAAGCAAAATACAGCTTGCCGACGCGGGAGTCGTAATAGGGCGTGATTTCGTCGCCTTCGGTGTTGATGCTCTTACCAGCGTTTTGCGGACGGCGGTAGGTTCCGGTGCGTGGGTCGATGACCGAGTACCAGATGTCGTAGCCACCGCGGCTTTGCAGCTTGCGGTTGGAAGAGAAAAACAGAATTTCTTTTTTGCCCAGCTGTGCCACGAAGGGCTGCGTGTTGCTGCCTTCTTCGTTGATGCCTTCGCCCAGCAGTTGCGGACGGCTCCAGGCGCTGCCTTCAAACCTGGACACAAAAATTTTACACTGTACACCAAAAGAATCGCCGGTTTCGTTGCACTGCGTAAAGTAGAAGCGATCACCGCCGGGGGAGTAGGTCCCGTTGCCGATATGGCCTTTGGCGTCGTTGAAGCGGCCATCGTTAAACTCAAGGGGCCACTGGAAAGAATCGACCTGCGGTACTTCGTCCTGCTTTTTGCTGATAAGGAACCGGCTCAGATAGCTTTCTTCTTTTTGCTTATCGACCAGCACCGGGCTGTTTTGCCGCATGGACGAAAACAGCAGGGCGCTGTCGCCGAGGGGCACCGGGCTCAGCTCGGTATAGGCCGAGTTTACATTCGGACCGGCGTTGACGATCGTCACGGGCACCGGATCATTCACCGAGTTGAGGGCCATGCGGGCGCCTTCGATTTCCCGCTGCGCCTGTAGCTTCAGCTTTTTAAACGTCTTGGGATTGTCGGCAATAAACTGATTGAAGCGGGTAACGGCTTCGTCGTAGCGGCCCTGCATTTTCAGCATGACGGCTTCCTTATAGATGGCCTCCGGATAAATTTTGGGTGCCAGGCCATAGGCTTCGTTGTAGTACTTAGCCGCCGGGACATAGTCGCGGGTAAACCAGTGGCTTTCGGCCAGTTGGTAGGTCAGGTAGGGGTTGCGGGGTTCCTGCTCCTTGAGTTGTCCGTAGTACTCAATAGCGCTGAAGTAAGAGCCCGCCTGAAACAGACCGTCTGCCCAGCGCAGTTTCTTGTAGTAAGGGAGCGCTGCTACCGGATCATTCGCTTTGTTGCGATACCTTTCTTTTTGCTGTTGAGCCTGAGCGGGTGCTACGCTCGCAGCAATGAAGCCTGTTATAGCAAAGGCCAGCCCGAGTTTCTTCATGTGCGTGTGCATCGTTTGAATGGGTATAAAAGTAGCCGCCGGGTGTTAAAAAAGAAAGAGCCGGAAAAAAAAATTTTCCGGCTCGCGTGTTTTTGAGGATTTGATGTCTTAAAAACGAGCGCAGGGATAGATGAGGCGGCGCGCAAAATCGATCGGATCGGGCATCAGGTAGCGCAGCGAAACTTCAAAGCCGCCATTGCCACCGGTAGCGCCTTTAAGGGCCGAGGTGTTGTAATCATAGCTGGCGCCAATACGCAGCCCTTTGATTTCCACGCCTGCCGTAAACATAACGGCATCGTCTTTACGCCACCAGCCACCGGCAAAGACCTTAGTGGCGAAGGTACGGAATTCCGGATTGCCTACGATATAGTTAAATTCGGAACCGGCAACCAGCTCATAAGAGGAGGCCTGGTACTGATACAGCACGCCCGGGCGGATCGAGAAACGCTCACCGGTATAAAGGATTGCCCCTGCCTGGCCGGTGTAGCGGCGGTTGAGGCCTACCTGGCTGTTGGCTTTCTGAAGGAAAGACTCGCGCGGCTGGTTCAGGTTGTTGGCGCCGGCACCGAGGCTAATGCCGAAGTTCTCGTTAAACGCATGCGCAAACGCAATACCGGCGTTTACAGTGAAGTAATTGGTGCGGTTATCGAGCGCGAGGCCACTGGTGCCCTGCTGGAAAATGCCGTTCTGAAACTCGTTGCCGAAATACAGCTTGCTGATGTCAATGCTTTTCTGGGTATAACCGCCCTGCAAACCAATGCTCAGCGAAGTGTTGGGCCCGGCCGGGCCGCCGCCCAGAAACTTGTGATAGGCAATAGAGGCGAGCACACTGTTGTTGGAAAGATTGGCAAAACCCGCCCGGTCATTATAAAACTGAATACCGGCCGCCAGATAATCATCAATAGAGAGATCCCGCACGATCGGCGCGTCCACCGAAGCGGCCACCGTTTTAAAAGCCGCATCGCCTCCCATGGCGTTGCGCCATTGATCCCGGTAAACAGCAGCCACCCGCAGACGGCCATCAAAAGCACCGGTGAAAGCCGGGTTGACCAACATAGGCGTGGCATCAAACTGCGTAAAGTGCACATCCTGCGCAAGGACAGCAGCAGATGAAAGCGTGAGCGCCGCTACGGCAGCAAGGCGGGAGAATAATTTTTTGTGAATCATATGCGCTGATGGACTGCGTCCTGTTGGGAGGAAAACTTTTGGAGATGAAGAAAGGCGTTTCAGGCGTTTCAGAAAGGCACTTCCAAAGCTGTTCTGAAAGCCCCGCCAGACGGGTCAAAAACACCTTTCGGGCGTCGGCTTTAGAGCAACTGTTAAATGCTTCTCAACGGCTAAAAATACGGAAGGATTTGAACGCCGCAATAGCCGGGCAGAAAAACTATTCATAAGCATTATTTTTGAATATAAAAAGTGCTTTCTTACGGTACGGAAAAAGCGGCCAGTTGGTGGATAGAAGTCGCCACACCCCTATCGGCGCTCCGGTCAGACAAAAGACGGACCGACGCTTCAAAACCGTTGGGTCTTCTCCTTAAATTTCCCATTCGCGCCTGATTTCAGCGCCCCCGGATTGATGTAGCTTCGCCATCCCTTCCCTGCACTAGCGTTTCCCATGTCTGCAACTGTTAAAAAACCCGCTTCCCGAAAGGCTGCTGTGCCACCTGTAACGGCAACAGCGCCCAGAGAACGCCTTTCGCCCCGGCCACTCACCCATAAGAGTCGCCGCCCCAGGCTCCTCTTCGGCACGTTTCTGCTCGTCACCGGCGCCTTCCTCCTCATGTCGTTGCTCTCGTATATTTTTACCTGGCAGGCCGATCAGGACTTGGTAGCCGGCGCAGCGGGCACCACCGATTATCTGCTGCACGACCGCAATGAGGTTGCCAACTGGGGCGGGCGGCTCGGCGCTTCGCTTTCCCACCTGCTTATTTTCCGGGGGTTCGGTATTGCCTCCCTAGCCATTGGCCTATGGCTGGTTGCCGCCGGATTACATATTATCTACGGTCGCCGCGCCCTGCCGGCCATGCGTTATCTGCGCTGGCTCGCGCTGGTTTTGCTGGTGGCTGCACCCCTGCTCACCTATACTTTTCCCGGCAGTGCCTTTCCCTGGGGCGGCGCCCTGGGCAGCCAAACGGTTTTATTCCTGAACGGACTTTTGGGCACGGCCGGCACCGGCCTGGGCCTCGTGGCCATTACGGCTTTTGTGGTATTTGTAGTTTTTGCGCTGGATGTGAACCCATTGCTGCGACGCGCCCGCTACACTGCCCGGGCTGCCTACAACGCCGTTGCACCTACGCCTTCGGCCGGGCCGGTGACGCCGCCCGCAACAGCAACCGCGCCGCTTCTCGACACCGTAATCATTCCGGAAAAAACCATTCTGCAACCGCTGAGCCACCTGCCACCGGATGGAGAAAAAGAAAATCCGCTAACACTTCACAGCACGCCGGAAGCCGTGGGGACAGCGGTAGTTACGCCGCAGCCCCAGCCTGCCAAGCCATCTGTACCACAGCCCCCTGCGCCCCCGGAAAAAGTGGCCCCGGTAGTAGCAGAAACGGAAGAAACACCCGAAACGCACGTCCCTGCCCCTCAGCCAGGGCCCACCCCTGCGCCACAGGAAGCCCCCAAAAAACCGGAATCTGCCGAAGATCTCACACTCGAAGTGGTGCAGGTGACCGAAAAACCTTCCGAGCTGACCGTCAAACACGGCGCGCACATCTCTGTAGCCGACAATGAGCCGTATGCGCCGGAACTCGACCTGCCCGATTACAAATTCCCGACGCTCGACCTCTTGGAGGAGCGCAACCAGAATGCCGTAGCACTTGACACTGAAGAACTGGACAAAAACAAAAAGCAGATTATTCAGACACTGCGCTCTTTCGGCATTGAAATCCAGCACATCACGGCTACCGTAGGGCCCACTGTAACACTCTATGAAATCATTCCGGCAGAAGGGGTTCGCATCTCCAAAATCCGGAACCTCGAAGACGATATTGCCCTCAACCTGGCCGCCCTCGGTATCCGGATTATCGCGCCGATTCCCGGAAAAGGAACCATCGGAATTGAAGTTCCCAACGCCAACAAGCAGATGGTTTCCATGCGGGCCATGCTGGCTTCCGAGAAATTCGTAAAAGCGAAAATGAGCCTGCCCGTAGCGCTGGGCAAAACCATTTCCAACGAAAATTATATCGTGGACCTGGCCACCATGCCGCACTTATTGATGGCCGGTGCTACGGGGCAGGGCAAGTCGGTGGGGATCAATGCCATCCTGGTGTCGCTGCTTTATAAAAAGCATCCGAGCCAGCTGAAGTTTGTGATGGTGGACCCCAAAAAGGTGGAGCTTTCGATCTATAAAACCATCGAGAAGCACTTCCTCGCCAAGCTGCCCAACGAAGAAGAGGCTATCATCACCGACACCAAAAAGGTGATTTATACCCTCAATGCCCTCTGCATTGAGATGGACAACCGCTACGAGTTGCTCAAGGAAGCCGGCACGCGGAACATCCGGGAATACAACGATAAATTTATGGCCCGCCGACTCAACCCGGAACGCGGTCACAAATACCTGCCTTTCATCGTGCTGGTGGTGGATGAGTTTGCCGATCTGATTATGACGGCCGGTAAAGAAGTGGAAATGCCGATTGCGCGGCTGGCACAACTGGCCCGCGCGGTGGGCATCCACCTGATCATCGCCACCCAGCGCCCGAGCGTCAACGTGATTACCGGAACCATCAAAGCCAACTTCCCCGGCCGCGTGGCCTTCAAGGTTTCGGCGAAAGTGGACAGCCGCACCATCCTCGACGCCGGCGGTGCCGAACAGCTGGTAGGCCGCGGCGACATGCTGGTTTCACATGGCTCCGAACTGCTGCGCATTCAGTGTGCTTTTGTGGACACCCCGGAAGTGGAAAACATCGTGGAATTTATCGGCGCGCAACGCGGCTACCCCAGCGCGTTTGAGCTTCCGGAATATGAAGGAGCCGATGAAGACAATGCCCGCGAATCGATCGACCTTACCAACCGCGACGCCAAATTCAACGATTGTGCACGTGTGGTGGTGCAAACGCAAAGCGGTTCTACTTCTATGCTGCAACGTAAGTTTAACCTCGGATACAACCGGGCAGGCCGTATCATGGACCAGCTGGAAGCAGCCGGCATCGTGGGCGCGGCGAGCGGCTCCAAACCGCGCGAGGTTTTGTTCCACACCGAAGCCGAGCTGGAGGAATTTTTACAAACTCTTGGCTAAACATCCGGAAAGGTTGCAGGTCTGACACCCCATACCAAGTCACCTTTGCACTGTCTTATGAAAAAGCTTATCTACTCTTTTGCTCTCGCCATCATTGCTACGCCCGTTTTCGCACAGACGGATGCCAAGGCAAAAGTCCTGCTCGACAATCTGAGTAAAAATGTTTCGGCGCTGAAATCCCTGAAAACCAATTTCTCGCTTTCCCTCGCTTCTGCCAACGGCAAGACGAAAGAAAAACGCAGCGGCAGCCTGCAGATGAAAGGACCTAAATACCATGTATCGCTGGGCACCCAGGAAATTTTCTGCGACGGGAAGACGGTTTGGACGTATTTGAAAGACGCCGGCGAAGTGCAGGTGACGGATTTCAACGCTTCCGAACAAACGCTTTCCCCTACCAAGCTCTTCACCAA